>DATFRR010000097.1:0-59135 GCA_035263025.1 Micromonosporaceae bacterium | reverse complement strand
GCACCGCTCGTGCTGGGCTGCTTCGCAGCCGCCGCGGTGCTGATGGCGGTATTCGTCGCGATGGAACTCATCGGCCACGAACCGATGTTCGAACTCGGACTGTTCCGCAAACCGACGTTCACCGGCGGCGCGATCGCAGCCTTCGGTGTGTCCGCGACGATCTTCTCGATGTTCCTCTACCTCACGCTCTACCTGCAGGACGTGCTGGGCTATTCGGCTCTGCAGACCGGCATCCGGCTGCTGACCGCGTCTGCGGGCATCTTTCTGGTCGCGGGCATCGCGGGCCGGCTGTCCTCGGTGATACCAGTGCGGCTGTTGATCGGCCTGGGCCTGATTGTCGTCGGGATCGGACTGTTCCTGATGCGCGGCCTCAATGCCGGATCGAGCTGGACCCACTTGGTGCCCGGGCTGATCGTCAGCGGCGTCGGAGTCGGCATGCTGAACCCGCCGCTGGCGTCAACCGCGGTGAGCGTCGTGCCTGAGCGGCAGGCCGGCATGGCATCCGGGATCAATTCGACGTTCCGCCAGGTCGGCATCGCAACCGGCATCGCGTTGCTCGGGTCGCTGTTCGCGAGCCGAGTCACGTCCGCCGCCACGACGGACTTGGCGCATGTACCAGGTATCTCCGGCCAGACTCAGCAGATCACCACGGCGCTGACCAACGGCCAACTGACCAGCGCGGTGTCTGGACTGCCACCGGCCGAACAGGCGCCGGTCGAGACGGCCGCGAGAGCTGCGTTCACCAGCGGACTAAACGGCATCCTGCTGGTTGCCGCGATCATGGCAATCATCGCTGGCGTCCTGTCCTTGCTGCTCATTCGCAATCGCGACTTCATCCACGACTGAGTGGTTGTGCCGTGGCCCGGCCCGTGATCGGCGCCGTGGGCTGTTGGCGTCTGCACGTTGCAGCCGTAGCAGGCACTGACAGCCGGATAGGCTGCGGTCCGTGGTCGCGGAGTTGGGCGAGATCATTCGGATCAACGGCATCGATCTGTTCGTACGGGGATTCGGCGATCCCGATCTCCCCGTCCTGATCGTGGCTCACGGCGGCCCAACATGGGATCACTCGTACTTGTTGCCGTCAGCGGCGCAGTTGGCCGACGTACGTCATGTTGTGCTGCTCGACCTCCGTGGCAACGGTCGCAGCGGACGGCATCTTCCTGTCGACCAACTGCAGCCCGATTTCGTGGTCGACGACATCCACGCGCTCGTGCACTACATCGGCGTCGAGCGCGTTGACCTACTGGGGTTCTCGTTCGGTGGGTCGATTGCGATGCAGTACGCCGCGCGGTTCCCGGAGACGTTACGGACGCTGGTTTTGGCATCGGCGTGTGCGTACGACGACGACCTGGCCGCGCTGTTGGCGGAGGTGCCGGAATACCAGGAACGTGTGCACATGGCGAGGCAGACGGATCCGGCGGAGTTCGTCGGTGCACCGGATGGGGCGCTGTCCTACGCGATGGCGGTGGACAGTCTTCCGCTGAACGTCTGGCGCGAAGACCGATGGCCGGAGTGGCGCACGATTCTCGACCGGGTTGTCTTCTCCGACGATTGGGGCGACGCGTTCAACGCGGGCGGTGTCCGCCGTGCACGGCCCGCCGATCCGCCGGCTGCCTTGCGAGCGGCCGGCGTGCCGATCCTGATTGTGCACGGCGAGCACGAGATGAGTTTTCCGCTGGCCCTGGCACGCCGGCTGCACGACGACGTACCGCGAAGCCAGCTCGCGGTGATCCCAGACGCCGCCCACATGGCGCATTTCGACAACCCGGACGCATGGACTCACGCCATACGCGACTTCTTAACGGCGCCAAGCCGGAAACAGTAGCTGCGAACCGATCCGGGCCGACCCAATCAGGAGGCGCCGGCCGTCGCGGTCTTTCGATCCCAGCCGTGGAAGTGCGACAGATCGCCCGCGTCCCAGGCCTCGCGCAAACCCGGCTTGCTCAGATCCCAGTCCGGGCGGATCTCGCTGGACGCGGCACGCAGGTCGCGCCACAGGTCGTCGAGCGATGGTCGACCCCAGAACCAATAGCCGTTGTACACGCTGTGGATGACCAGTCCCGGCTTGAGCACGAGCGTGTACGGGATCATCGGATCGTGCTCCGGATCGGTGTACTCCTGGATGTCGAGATCCTTCTGCACGATCCGGCCAGGATCTGAGAGGAATGTCCATTGGGCGCCCACAGACGCGCGGAACTCCTGCAGCGTGTGGTGGTCGTCGGTCGAGATCGTGACGATCTGCGTGTATGCCACCGCGATCTTCGGCTGGAACGCGGCCAGATCGAGGTGCTGCTGGTGCTCCTTCGGGCAGTAGTGGCCGCGGGCCAGCGTCAGGATCATCGGATCGTCGCCCTGCAACTCGCTCAATATTCGTACGGTGCTGGTGTGATCGGGCAGCGCATAGTCGGGAAACACGCCGCCGGGGATGATGTCGGAACGCATGAGATGACCCACCTCTCGCGTGGCGTAAGGGACGCGAACTCCGCGGTGCTCAGCTCGAATATATGCAGGTAAACCGACCTGGCCAGGGGCAACGGAGGATCACGCCGACCTCCGAGCCCACCGACAAGCTGGCACCAAGTTGCTTGCCACCGCTGGTACCTTTCGGTTCATGCAGGAGGTGCCACCGGCCGGTCCGGACGAGCCGCCGTTCCCGGACGCGACGCTGGTGTCCCCGGAGGCTCCGACCCAGCCACGGTACGAAAACGCGCCCGCTCAAGACACTCACGCAACGACGCCAGAAGTCGGTACGGCCACGCCGCAGGCGCCGGTCGGGTGGCCCGGGCAGCCGCAGACGTGGTCTGGACTGCCAGCCCCGTTCCCCGCGACTCCCCAGGGCCAACAGGTCGGCCGTCAGCAGCGCGGCAAGCGGGGCGGCATCGCGACCGGCGCGGCCGGCGGCGCGGGTCTCCTGGTCAAGATCCTCGCCGGTGCCAAGGCGTTCGGCTTGCTCGCGCTGAAGTTCAAGGTCCTGCTCAGCATGGTCGTGTCGGTCGCGGCGTATTCGCTCTTCTGGGGATGGAAGTTCGCGGTCGGCCTGGTATTGCTACTGCTCGTTCACGAGTGCGGCCACGTCGTCGTGCTCCGTGCGCAGGGCATCAAGGCGTCGGCGCCGATGTTCATCCCGTTCCTCGGCGCGTTCGTGAAGATGAAGTCGCCCCCGCGTTCTGTTGTGCAGGAGGCGGTCAGCGCGCTGGCCGGGCCGGTCGTGGGATTGGCCGCGTCCGGAGCGGTCTTCCTCGTCGCCGAGTCGACCGGCTCTGCATTCCTGCGAGCGCTCGCCTATACCGGGTTCTTCCTCAACCTATTCAATCTCCTGCCGACCTTGCCTTTGGATGGCGGACGGGTGGCCGGCGCATTGCATCCGGCGTTCTGGTTTGCCGGACTGGCCGGTGCGGTGATCGTGCTGATCTACATCCCATCGCCGATCATCTTCTTCGTGTTGGTCATCGGCGCGGGCGAGGCATGGCGGCGCTGGCGCGCGTACCGCGCCGGTCGCGACGGCGGCTACCACTCGGTCGCAACAAGCACGCGATGGGCAATCGCCAGCGGGTACGTGGCGTGCGCAGCGCTGTGCCTGCTCGGCATGGCCACGACGTTCACGTCGATGTCGCTGTAACCGAAGCGGCGCTATTCGGATCGCTCCGGCGCTACGTCCGTCTCGACATGTTCGGCACCAGCGACGCGGTGCACGCCGACGACAGCGTCGATGGGCAACGACTCATAGATGTGTGGGAACAGATCGCCGTCGGAAGCCGGCTCCCACCGTATGGAGCCAGCGATCGCGTTGGCGTCCACGGCCACGACCACCAACGACGGTTCGTGGCCGAACACGCGCATCGCCGTAGCACCTACCTGGGTACGGGATGAGCAATGGATGTACCCGGACTCGTGGTCGAACTCCGACCCGTCGAATCGACCGGTTGCCTCGAATTGGTCCCACTCCGACGGCAGCAGGATCTTGTAGATCAGCACCGCACCACGGTCCCACATATCCCGTACCGCGCGGCGGCACCCGACTGCGACACTGTCGCGGTGCTGGAACCCGAATACAGCGACGACTACACGGATCCGCGGCTCGCGATCTTCTACGACCAGCTCAACGACTGGGGACCGAGCGACGAGTTCTACCTCGGCCGCATGATGTCGGCGACCACGGTGCTCGATGTCGGTTGCGGTACGGGCCGCCTGCTCCACCACGCCCGCGAGGCCGGTCACACCGGTCGGCTCGTCGGCCTCGACCCGGCGTCGGCGATGCTGGACCAAGCGAAGGTGCGCACTGACGTCGAATGGATCCTCGGCGACCTTGGCACCGCCGAGTTTGACCCCGAATTCGACTTGGTCATCATGACCGGTCACGTGTTCCAGGTATTTCTCTCGGACGAGGACATCGCGGCCTCACTAGCCGCGGTGCGGTCCGCGCTCGCCACCGACGGCACGTTTGCGTTCGAGACGCTGAACCCGCTGCGGCGTCCATGGGAACACTGGACCGGCGGCGCCGACGTGATCGCGGCGGACGGCGCGATCGTCACCGCGGAAAACACCAACCCACAGCTCGTCGAACCTCACATCGTCGAGGTCACCGGACGCTTCTCCAGCCCGTCGTGGGAACGCGATGTGTTGTGCCCCAGCAAGTTCCGGTTCGTCGACATCGAGACACTCGATGCGCTTCTCCGCGACGCGGGCTTTGTCGTCGTCGAGCGCTACTGCGGCTGGGACGGTCAGCCGTACGCTGACGATTCGCCGGAGATAGTCACGATCGCGGCTCGAACGCGGGGGGCATAGACAACCGGGCGACGGCATGCGGCTGTCGGCGCACTCTGCCAGACTCGCCGGATGGCTGTCACGGCAACGAATCTGTGGTGGGGCACTTCCCTCGAGGCACCGGATCCGAGTGCTCTCGCGACGTTCTATACGCGCCTGCTCGATTGGCCGATCGTGCACTCGGAACCGGGTACGGCCATCCTCAAGCCGCCGCAGGACAACGTATACATGGTGATCCAGCAGGCCGATGGTTACGTACCCCCGGAGTGGCCGCCCACGACCGGCGCACAGCGCGCCATGATGCACCTCGACATCCAGGTCGTTGACCTCGACGTGGCGGTCGCGGACGCGGTGGCCATCGGCGCGCGACTGGCCGACTTCCAGCCGCAGGACCACGTACGAGTCATGTTCGACCCGGCCGGCCATCCGTTCTGCCTCTGCCGGGACGACGGCTGACGAAGAGCACGCTCCCGAACCTTCGGCGCCGAATCGGCGGAGTGCCAAGGCGAGGACGTGCTCTTCATCGCGTTTGATCCGCCAGACCGCTACGGCAGCCGGCTTATCACCGTGTTCGCTTGCGAGGTCAGCTTCGCCTTGCTCGGCGCGGAGCCGCCCTGCCGCAGGTCGACCAACGCAAAGCCGACCGTACCGTTCAACACGTAGATGCCGCTGGCGTCGGCTTCGATCTGCGAGAGGTCGGCGTGCAGGAATTCGGCGGCGTCGCCGACCCCGGATACGGCCGTCAGCTTCGCCTGGACGGGCAGTTCCTGCTGCGCCTGCGCCAAGATCTTATCCTTCTCGGTCTGCGCCTCGGCGACGCTCGCCGCAACCACGACGATCACCGTGAATACGTCCTTGGTATTCGCTCCGTAGACACACCGCCGCGAACCATTCACGCCGCTGTCGGCTTCCTCTTTGCCGGGTCCGAACGAGGTGCCGGTCAGCGCGGACGCCTCCTGCTGCGTGACGAGCTTGCACGGGTCGATGGTGTTCGGCGCGCCCTTCGGCGAGTCGGTGGGAGTCGGGGCGGCGGTCGGCGTTGCCGATGCGGTGGCCGGAGTGGTCGCCGCCACGGGCTGGCTCAACGGCCCCGGTGCCACCTTTGGTTTCTTGGACGTGCTGCAGCCGGCAAGCCCGGCGGCGAGCAACGCGACCGCGAGCACCGCGATAGCGGTGATTCGGATCGATCTCATTTGTGTACTCCTTGTCCAGCGTTCGGGGTTCGTGACATCGGCGTCGGGACGGGATATGGCGTGAGTCGGGACGATCGCCGGATCACTCCGCGTCGTGCCGCGGCGTTCGTGACCACGGGACGCGGGTGCTCTGCAGAATCCGCTCGAACGGCAGGCCGGCGCGCTCTGTGACATGGCGCACCGTCGCGATCGGACCCTCGAACAGGCACAGGACGACCTCGTCGTCGACGATCAGCATCGAGCCGACGTACTCGATGGGCTCGCCCTGTGCGGCCAGTTCGGCCACGGTCGCTTCGATCCGGCGGTCGAGGTCACGAAGGTCGTCCTCGCGTACGCCGGACCAGAAGCATTCCGCGACGTAGGTGGTGCCCACCGCTCTGGCCACGATTGCGAAGGTACGAGTGAGCCGGCACCGAGGAATCAGGGTTTCTCCTACGGTTTGAGCGGCTCCCCCATGGCGATGAGCTGCGCAGCGAGTGCCGTGCGAGACCGTACGCCCAGCTTTCGGTAGACGCGCGTGAGGTTCACCTCGACGGTCTTCGGGCTGAGGAAAGTCCGGTCGGCGATCTCCCGATTCGTCAGACCATCGGCGGCCAGCCGAGCAATCCGCTCCTCGGTCGGGCTGAGTCCGGTGGTGGACAGGCGTTGCGGGATGCGTGCGAGTTCGGTGCGAGCGCGTTGCGCCCAGACCGGTGTCTCGAGATCCTCGAACGCGGCCAGTGCCTCGGTGAGTGCCTCGCGGGCGAGCCGCTTCTCTCTCCGCCGTCGACGGATCTGTCCCAGTGCGTAGTGGGATCGGGCGCGTTCGAACGGCATGGGTACGTCAACGAGCAGTGCTACCGAACGTTCGGCGGCCACCAACGCTTCGTCGTGATCGCCTCGTACGCTCGCCATCAAGGCCCGACACCGCGCCGACGCGCCTAGTGACCACACGCCGGCGGACGTCACCGCCTCCTGCTCGAAGCGCTTCACGACCTCATCGGCCTCGTCGAGCGCACCGGCCCCGATGAGTGCTTCGACCAGTTCGCTGGCATGCGCACACAGTCGCGGATCCCGGATGCCGGCCGCCTGCTTCGCCCGGTCGACAAGCCGCAGATGTGTTGCGGCGTCCTCAAACCGTCCACGAGCGTTTGCGACGATGCCGAGCGCGAGCCGTGCGGGTAGTTCGTCGAGATCGACGGTCGGATCCTCGGCGGCCCGCACGACGACCTGTGTGGCGGCCGCCTCTGCGTCGTCGAGTCGGCCGAGCATCGCGAGCGCCACGCCGTAGAAACCGACCTCCCACGGCATCCCGCCACTTCGTCCAGTCTCCTCGGAACGCTCGATCGACTCTCCGGTCAGCTCCGCCGCGGCAGCGAACCGGCCGGCGATGAGTTGCCCTTCGGCCATCCATCCGAGGATCGCCGTCAGGATGGATCGGCTTTCCACCGCGGCTCGGTCGTACATGCGCCGCAGGGTGTCCAAGCCCTCGTCGATGCGGCCGTCATAGGTAAGGAGGCGACCGATCAGATCCTCGCCGCGCAAGGCCGTACGCACCGGCGGAAACCGCCGCCTCGACCCAGGGTCAAGTCCCTCGAGCCGTTCCAGGTGGATGCCCAGGCCCGCGTAGAACTCCGCCTCGACCAGCGCCGCGTGCACGTGGAACGCCACCTCGGGATCCGGCTCGGCGATCCGGCCGATCGCGTCGAGTGCCTTGCGCGCGGTGTCCAGCTTCAACGCGATGTCGTTGTCCGACAGGCGCGACAGCATTTCGTAGACCTCGGCCTGGAATGACGGGTCAGCGGCAGATTCGTCGGCCGCCTGAATGCCCAGCGGCAAAGCACGCCCCAACGAGTCCGACACGCGCGTGACGTACATCAGGTGGTAGAGCGCGCGGGCCCGGAGTACGCCCGGCGGCAGGCTCGCCACCAGCGACCCGAGTTCCACCACGGCGGCCGGCGAGTCGCCGGCGCTATGCAGCAGACGGCCGTACGCGACTCGGCGTAGCGCGAGCGCCTCCGCGTCGGTCGCCGGCGTCAACCGGCACGCCAAGCGGAGCAGGTCGGCGGCAGCATCGGGCGCACCGCGCCGCCACGCCTGTTCGGCGGCGCCCTCTAACGCCAGTGCCACGTGAGCATCGGGTCCGTCGGCCGCGGTGGCCAGGTGGCGCGCGCGCTCCTCCAGGTCGTCGGAGAGCATCGCGACCGCGCGATGCAGTTCGCGCCGGCGTGGCGCGGGGACGGCGCCGTACGCCGCTGCCGAGAGGATCGGATGCGAGAACCGGATCCGTTCCCCGTCCAGCGTCACAAGTCCGTTGCGTGCCGCGGTCACCAACGAGTCTCGAAGGTCGAGCGCCGCGGAATCCAGGCGCCGCAACAGGTCGAATGTCGGCGCGCGCGGCACGGACGCCAACTCGATCGCCTCGCGGACGCGGGTCGGCAGGTTCGCGATGCGGGATCGGGCTAGCTCGAGAAGGCTCTCCGGAAGCGCGCCGTCCAGATCGTCGGCGGTTCGCGCGGCGCCGAACGCGCGGGTGAGTTCCAGCGCGTAGAGCGGATTGCCCGCCGACAGCTCCGAGATCCGCAACAGTCGAGGCCACGCCGGCACCCAGCCGAGCACCCGCCGCAAGATTCGCGACAGCTCACTCGGGCCGATCGGGCCGACCCGCAGTCGGTCGACGCGGCCGGGCGGCATGGCCCGATCCAGTTCGCTCGGCCAATCCACGGTGTCATCGGCCGGCGACGTGGGCTCGGTGCCGCCGGCCGCCCTCGCCGACCAACCGGCGTCACTGCGCACCACCGCGATGCGCGTCGTGGTGCCACCCAGGCGGCGCACCACGAACGCGAGTGTCTTCGCGCTGGGGTGGTCGAGCCACTGGGCATCGTCGATCGCGATCAGCACCGGCCGTACGGTGGCGATCGCCCGTACGGCGGCCACCATCGCAACGCCGAGAGACAGGCGATCGAACGACCCCTCCGACTCCTGAGTACGCAGGATCATCCGCATCACGCGCGACTGCGGTGCCGGGAGGGCGTCGATGATCGCGTCGTCCAGGCCACCGAGCAACTCGACAAGACCGACGTAGGACAGGTCCATTTCGGATCGGGTCGGGCGGCAGGCCAGCACGGCGTACCCACGCTCCTGCGCCAGCGCGAACAGCGCGTGGAGCAGCGTGGTCTTACCGATCCCGGGTTGGCCGTCGATCAGCAGCGCGCGAGGTTCGGACAGCGGGTCGGCGACGACGGCCTCGAGCACGCCGACCTCTTCGGTCCTGCCCACCACCATGTGCACCAAAGCCCGGCCCACCCCGCGCGGAAGCGACGCCGCGAATCGTCTCACGGCAGTCGGGTCCAGCACGACTGGGCGAATCGCCGGTATCGGCGGCGTGATTAACTGTCGCCGTGACTGGGGCCTCGGCGGAGACCAGGGTGCGCCGGGCCGAGTTGCTCGCCGTACTGTCGCTCGGTGCCGACCTGGGTCTCGGCCAGCCGATGGAGCACGTGCTGCGCGAGTGTCTGATCGCGATGCGTCTCGCCGAGCGACTCGGCATGGACCAGAAGGCGCGCGCCATCGTCTACTACACCGCGCTGCTAACGTGGGTCGGTTGTCACGTCGACGCGTACGAGCAAGCCAAGTGGTTCGGCGACGATCTTGCCTTCAAATCCGACTATCCGTTGGTCGACAACCCGGGCGCGAGCTTCGTGCTCAAGCACCTGGGTGCCGGACGGCCGCTCGTCGACCGGGCGCGGCTCGGTGTGTCGCTTCTGGGCGACGGACGCCGACAGGTCAACGACATCATCGACAACCACCGGCGGGCAGCCGAAGACCTCGCCGCGCGACTCGGCCTGGATGACGATGTCCGCGATAGCCTCGCGCACGCTTTCGAGCGGTGGGACGGCAAGGGTACGCCCGGCCGTGCTCATGGTTCGGACATCCCGATCGCATCCCGGTTGGCAAATCTGGCCGACGTGGTGGAGGTGTTCCATCGGCTGGGTGGCGTGGCGGCGGCGATCGAGGTCGCACGGGACCGGCGCGGCACCCAGTTTGATCCGGAACTCGTCGACGAATTCTGTGCGGTGGCCGCGGACTTGTTGCAGGGGCTCGAAGCCACGACGACCTGGGACTCGGTGATCGCCGCCGAGCCCGAACTCGATGTGCTCCTGTCCGGCGAGGAACTCGACGCCGCGCTCGTCGCGATCGCGAACTTCATCGACGTCAAGTCGCCCTACACGCTGGGGCACTCCGCGGCGGTGGCGCAACTCGCCGAGGACGCGGCGCGCCTTGCCGGTCTCAGCGAGTCGGACGCCGTGATGGTGCGGCGCGCCGGACTCGTCCACGACCTCGGGCGCCTCGGCGTGTCCAATGCCATCTGGGACAAGCCGGGCAGCCTGACGCTGGCCGAATTGGAACGCGTACGGCTGCATCCGTACCTCACCGAGCGCATGCTCGCCGCCTCCGCGCTCGCGCCCTACGGTGCCATCGCGGTGCAGCACCATGAGCGGCTGGACGGTTCCGGGTACCCGCGCGGTGTGACCGGCGATGCGTTGACGCCGGCCGGCCGGATCTTGGCCGCGGCCGACGCGTACCGCGCAAAGCTTGAACCTCGAGCGCACCGCGGCGAACTCACCGCCGACCAGGCCGCTGCGCACCTACGTGGCGAGGTGCGGGCCGGCCGGCTCGACGCGGACGCGGTGGAGGCCGTGCTGCGGGCTGCCGGCCATCCGGGGCGTCGGCGGCGAGCCTGGCCCGCTGGGCTCACCGCGCGCGAGGTCGAGGTGCTGCGCCTGGCCGCCCGCGGGCTGCCGAATCAGGAGATCGCGGCGCGACTCCACATCTCACGCAAGACCGCCGCGCACCACGTCGAACACATCTACACGAAGATCGGCGTATCCAATCGCGCTCGCGCCAGCCTGTTCGCCGCGCAGCACGGCCTCCTCACGGACTCGGCCGCGGACGACGAACACCTGTCGTAGTCGGTCGCGCCACGCCCGCCGGAGGTAGCGCCGCCAAAGATGGGTACGGCGTCCCATGTCCTGTCGATCGCGGCTGCCTACCGTCTCGGGCATGACTGAGATCGCTCCCCCCGCCGACGGCTTGCACGGTGTCGGTAAGAGTTTCGTGGCGGCGCTTGCCGCTCAAGACTTTCCGCGGCTGCGCGAGACGATCGCGGCCGACGTACGGTTCCGCCTGCTCGTCCCGCGTGGCCCGCAGGAGAACTCCGGTGCGGACGAGACGCTCGCGCGGTTCGTCGGCTGGTTCGGCGGCGTGGACGAGTTGCGGCTCGAGTCGTCGTACGTCAATACGGTCGCCGACCGGCTGGTGATGACGTACCGGCTGCGTCTCCGCGACGCGAGCGGTTGGCGCCTGATCGAGCAGCACCTCGTGGCGAGCCTCGCATCCGATGGCCGGATCGGCACGCTCGATCTGTTGTGCACCGGATTCCACCCGTGTGACGCGGAGCCGATCACGGTGCGATCAGTGCCCGTCGCAGCTTCCAACCCAGCGGCGCTCGCAGCCGCCACGCCCGCAGCGATCGCGTAACGGAGGACACCATGGCACACGTCACCTGGGATGGCACCGCGTCGTACGAGATGGTCCTCGACGGGTCGTGCAAGGCGCCCGCCACGGCGGTGTACGCCGTGCTGACCGATCTGCCGTCACATCTCGAATGGGGCGGACAACGGCAGCGAAGGAGCTTTCGGCTCAAGTCGTTGCGGGCCAGCGGTCCGGCCGTGGTCGGGACCGAGTTCACTAGCGCCGGCTCGATTCCGATGACGACATCGCAGTGGATCGACCGCAGCGTCGTAGTCGCGGCGGAGTCCCCCGCGGTGCTGGAGTTCCACACGGACAGTGTGGCGGTGTGGTCGACCGGCAAACAGACCAAGGCGCGGTGGGAGCACCGCTACGACATACAAGCGGACGGCACCGGTTGCCGAGTGGCGTACCGGCTGCGGCGCACCGCGATGGCGGACGGGCCGCTGCGTATGCGGCTGCCCGTCATGCGAACCGTCACGCATCGGGTGATGATTCCGTTCTTCTGCCGTCGAGGGTTCACCAACCTGTTGCGTGCCGCCGAGAATCGCGCCACATCCGCCGCCGCTACCTAGCCGCTCGCAGCGCCGGTAGGTTAGCTGCGCCATGTTATTCGAACTTCGCCTCCGAGAAGGCATTCACGACGGAACCATCACCGTCGCGTACCGCCGCTGGCGGCGTACCCAGGTGGTTGCGGGCGGCCACTACCGCACCGGGCTCGACATGGTCGAGGTGGTCTCGGTGCGAATAGTCGACCCGGCCCGCATCACGACGGTCGACGCGCGCCGTGCCGGATATCCGGACGCGACGGCCGCGCGCGCCGCGATCCGAGAGTCAGACGACGCTTCGGTCTTCCGCGTCGAGTTCCGTCGCCTCGACGTACCCGATCCGCGAGACACGCTGGCCGCCGCCGACGAGCTGACGGAGGTGGACATCGCGGAGATCGATCACCGCCTCGACCGCCTCGATCACGCGAGCAGGCGCGGACCGTGGACGGCATCGACGCTGGCCGCTATCGCGGAGCGCCCGGGCATCGCCGCACCGATCCTCGCCGCCTCGTTCGGCCTCGAGACGATCGTGTTCAAGCGGAGCGTACGCAGCCTGAAGGCGCTCGGACTAACGCACAGCCTTCGAGTCGGCTATCGCCTCGCGCCGCGCGGCGCGGCGTACCTGGCCGCGACCAGCCGCGCCGCCGCCGGCCGTCCCACCGCCGCCGGCCGTGACGGCGCTGCGGCGACCAAGACCGACGAACATCGGTAGCGAGCCAGTCGCACCGCACTGTCATGCTGTGGCGATGGTACGAATCGGATCGGTGGTTATGCACGTGGCGGACCTCCGGCGGGCCACCGACTTTTGGTCAGGGGCACTCGGCTACCAGCGCCGGAGCGGGCGGGACGGCGTTCTGGCGCCCGCCTCCGGCGACGGTCCGATGATGTTCCTGGACGAAGACGACCGCACCCACCTCGATCTGTGGGCCGCCAACGCCGCGGAACAAGAGGCCGAGGTCGCGCGGCTGGTCTCGCTCGGCGCGACGCGCGTGGAGTGGGCATACCCGCCCGACGCCGACTTCGTCGTGCTCGCCGATCCCGAGGGCAACCTGTTTTGCGTTGTGGACGCCGGTCGCTGACCGCCGTATCGATCACCGGCGCCTCCCTTCCACCCACCGTTGTCTACGTCTTCGGGCGGCGCGCTGTTGCACCTCGACCGTGACTTGTTGGTCCGATTAGGCGCGCGTGAGTCGCGGCGTCGCGTTCTCGGTTAGCGGCCGTCCGCCTCTCGTGCGGCGCGTTCGAGCTGTTCGCGGTAGCTCTGCCACCAGGACTCGTCGAATTCCGGCAGGTTGCTGGCACCGTCGCGGAGACCCACGCCGCCGTCGACCATCTCGCGCACGATGTCGGCGTGCCCGGCGTGCCGGTCGGTCTCGGCGATCATGTGGATCAGGATGCGGTGCAGCGTCACCTCGCTGTGCTCGGCCGGCCACCACGGCACGTGACCAATCGCGTCCAGCGCGAGCTCGTTGATCGTGGCATCGGTGTGCGCCCACACCCGGCGATAGAGGCCGACGATGTCTTCGCGCGACTCGTCTGCCGCCGCCCACATGTCCGCGTTGGGCGGCGCGTCGTCGGCGAGCCACGGCAACTCCTCGCCGAACGGGCGGCCGAACGTGTCGCCGAAATACCCAGCCTCAACGCTTGCTACGTGCTTCACCAGTCCGAGGAGGTTCGTCCCGGTGGGCGTCATCGGCCGGCGCACGTCGTATTCCGACAGGCCGTCGAGCTTCCAGACCATCGCCTCGCGCGCGGTCCGTAGATAGCGGTGCATGTCTTGCTTGGGATCCGATTCGGTCATGCGGGTCAGCCTGCCACGCCGGTATGTCCGAGCGCGGCGCCGGCGCGGTCGCGCCGCGATGGGCCAAAATCGTCGCCTTCGATCGGCCCGGTTGTTAGCGTGCCGTCCATGACGGATCCTCCGCCGGTCGGCCAGGGCGCGCGCTTGGACTTCAACGCACCGCTGTCCGCGGCGCGCGCCGATCGGTTCGTCCGCGACCTCGCCGAACGTTCACCTCGGCAGGTGATCGATTACGGCTGCGGCTGGGGCGAACTGCTGTTGCGCATCCTTCGCGCCGCGCCGCGCGCGGTCGGCACCGGCGTGGATACCCACGGTCCCGACATCGAGCGTGCCCAGTCGGCCGCCAACGCGCGCGGCCTGGGCCGCCGCGCGACGTTTGTGACCGGGCCTGCGCAAGAGCTGCCGGGTACGGCCGACCTCGTCATCAACATCGGCGCGTACCACGCGTTCGGTGCCGTTCCGGCCGCCCTGGCTGAGCTGCGACAACGCCTCAACCCCGGCGGCGTGTTGCTGTTCGGCGCGGAGTTCTGGGAGCACCCGCCGCCACCCGATCGGCTGGCCCGGATGTGGGACGGCATCACCGCGGACGACCTGATGTTCCTCCCCGACGTTGTCGACGCGGCGGTCGACGCGGGCTTCCGACCGCTACGCATCGAGACGGTGACACGTGGCGAGTGGGAGGACTACGAATCGGGTCTGGCCGCCGACGGCGAAGACTGGCTGCTCGCCAATCCCGGCGACCCCGAGGCGGAGGAGTTGCGTAGCCGGCTCGATGCCCAGCGAGCAATCTGGCTGCGCGGGCATCGCGATCTGTTCGGGTTTGCGTACCTGACGCTCGGCGTACCGGTAACTCGCTAGGTCCGGTGGCGGCGCACGCGCGAGGATGACGGGCGTGACCGATCCCGATCACGACGCGATGCTGGCGCACTACCGGCAGCAGAACGAGGCCGCCCGGTTGACCCGAGCCGGCCACAGCCGGCTCGAGCTGGAACGCACCCGCGAGCTCTTGATCCGTTTCCTGCCACCGACGCCGGCACGGATCCTCGACGTCGGCGGTGGTACGGGTGTGCACGCCGCATGGCTAACGACGGCCGGGTACCGAGTGCAGCTAGTCGACGCGGTCCCGGAGCACGTCGAAACGGCGCTGTCGTACGGGACGTTCGGCGCGGCGCTCGGCGACGCTCGGCGCCTTGTCGAGCCCGATGCCTCGGTCGACGGCGTGCTGCTGCTCGGACCGCTCTACCACCTCACGAGTGCTGGCGATCGCCATGTCGCGTTGCGCGAGGCGCACCGGGTGCTGCGACCCGGTGGCGTGCTGCTAGCCGCCGCGATCAGTCGACACATGGCGGTGCTGGACTGGGCGGCCGCCGGCGGCCTGACCGACGAGATCGTTGCCCGCCTCCGGCCGATGCTCGCGACGGGTGAACACGACACGACTCTCGGGTTCGCACCGGCGCACTTCCACCGGGCGGACGAATTCGCCGAGGAGGTCACCGCGGCCGGCTACGCCGACGTACGCGTGCTGGGCATCGAGGGTCCGGCATGGCCTGCGGTGGACGCGGCCGACGAGGACCGGCGGCCGGACATCATGGCCTCCGCGCTGCGCTGTGCGCGGTTGCTGGAAGACGATCCGGCGGTCGTCGCGGCGAGCGGCCATCTGATGGCCGTCGGGATCCGGCCCTGACCCGGATTATTCCGGGAGCAGCGACGCGATGTGCGCCGCGATCTCCAACGCCGACGTGGCGGCCGGCGATGGAGCGTTGAGCACATGTACGACGCGTTCGTCGCGCTCGATCAGGAAGTCGTCGACGAGCGAGCCGTCCCGGCGAACCGCCTGGGCGCGCACCCCGGCGGCGGATGGCACGAGGTCGTCGTCGGCGATCGCGGGCACGAGTTTGCGCAGGCTGTCCGCGAACCGGTGACGAGAGAACGAGCGCCGCATCTCCTGCATACCAGTTCTGCCGTGGCGGGCGGCGAGGCGCCAAAACCCTGGGTACGTCAGCGTGCCGAACAGCTCCCGTGGCCGTACGGTGCGCCAGTTGTACCCCTCTCGGGCGAGCGCGAGCACCGCGTTCGGGCCGGCGTGCACGCCGCCGTCGATCATTCGCGTCAGGTGTACGCCGAGGAACGGGAACGACGGGTCCGGCACCGGGTAGATCAGGGCTTGGATGAGGTGCCGCCGATCCTCGCGCAGCTCGAAGTATTCACCTCGGAACGGGACGATGCGGGCGCCAGGAATCATGCCGCTCAGCCGGGCGAGGCGGTCGCTATGCAGGCCGCCACAGTTGACGACCACGTCGGCGATCAAGTCGCCGCGGGTCGTCTCGACGGACGTGGCGGACGCACCGTGGTGCACGCCGACGACCCGCGTGGACAGCCGCAGATCCGATCCCGCGCTGGCCAGCCGGCGTACCAGTGCGTCACACACGCCGCGATAATCGATGATCCCGGTCTCCGGCACGTGCAGCGCGGCGACGCAGGCGACGTTCGGCTCGATCTCGCGGGCCTCGGCCGGTTCGAGCTCGCGAACCTTCAGGCCGTTGAGCCGGCCGCGCTCGGCGAGCACCCGTAGCTGCGGCACATCTTCCGGGCCGGTGGCGACCACGAGCTTGCCGCACTGTTGCACCGCGACCCCTTCGTCCCGGGCAAAGTTGGTGATCGACTCGGCGCCGCGCCGGCACATCGTCGCTTTGTAACTGCCTGGTTTGTAGTACAGGCCGGAGTGCACCACCCCGCTATTGCGCCCGGTCTGATGCGACGCCCAGCGGTCCTCCTTCTCCACGACCGTCACGGCGGCGCCGGGCCGGTCACCGGCAATGCGTGCCGCCACCGCCAACCCGAGGATGCCGCCGCCGATGACGACGTAGCGCTGATTGTCCGCCAACCGAAAACTCCTCGTGTGCTCAGGACTGTGGCGCGCACTCTATCGCTAGCCAAAGCGCCTTGACCTCCGGTCGGCGCACCGTCCCTGGATGTGATTCGGGCGGGCTCTCCTCGCCGCCGATCAGTCGGGTCTCTGGCGGGACGCTGGACGTGGTTCGGTTCGGCTGTCAGTGTTTGCCGCGTGGGGGTCGAATCGAATAGCCAGCTCGCGGCAACGCGGGCCAGCGGCGTCACGCGACACGAAGGCGTAGCCACGAAGCTGCTGGAGCGGGCCGAGCAGTTGGCGGCGCTGCAGGACGGCTACCGGCGGGTCGCGCGCGAACGACGTGGCGCACTGGTGTTGCTCGCCGGCGAGTCCGGCGGCGGAAAGACGGCCCTGCTGCGCGAGTTCCGCGAGGCCTGCGGACCGCGCGCCAGGGTGCTCTGGGGCGCGTGCGATCCGCTCTTCACGCCGCGCCCGCTGGGACCGTTCGCGGACATCGCGGCGGACAGCGACACCGCCGGTCTCGGTGAGGCACTGGAGGCCGGCGGCAAGCCGCATCAGGTGGCCGCGGCGATCATGCGCGACGCGCAGGCTCGACCCGGCACCATTCTCGTGGTCGAGGACGTGCACTGGGCGGACGAGGCGACCCTCGACGTGCTCAGCCTGTTGGGCCGGCGGATCGAGTCGTTTCCGGCGTTGATCGTCGCCAGCTATCGGGGCGAGGAACTCGACCGTACGCATCCGCTGCGTACCCTGCTCGGTGACCTGCGCGGGCCATCGGTGCAACGGCTGGCAGCCGAGCCACTGTCCCGCCACGCGGTCGCGGAACTGGCGAGGCCCTACCGGCTCGATCCGGACAAGCTCTACCACGCGACGGCCGGCAACCCGTTCTACATCACCGAAGTGCTCGCTGCGCGTGGCGACGAGATCCCCGAGACCGTACGCGATGCCGTGCTCGCACGCACCGCTCGGCTGTCCGCCGCCGCCACCGCGGTCATCGAGGCGGTGTCTATCGCGGTGCCACAGGCCGAGGTGTGGCTTCTCGACGCGCTCGTGCCGGACGACGTGACCGCGCTCGACGAGTGTCTGCGTCCGGGCGTCCTCGTCGAGACCGCATCCGGCGTGGTGTTCCGCCACGAACTCGCGCGCCTCACGATCGAGGAGGCACTGCCGCCGCATCGTCGCCTCGGGTTGCACCGCCGAGCGCTCCGCGCGCTCGCCACGCCGCCGTCCGGACCAACCGACCTGGCGAGGCTGGCACACCATGCGGACGCGGCGGGCGATGCCGGCGCCGTCGGGAAGTATGCGCCCGCGGCGGCCGAGCACGCCGCATCGATCGGCGCCCACCGCGAGGCCGCCGCCCAATACGAGCGCGCCCTCCGGTACGGGGACGACCTCACCGCGGACGCACGCGCGACGATGCTGGAGCGGCTGTCGTACGAGGATTATTTGACCGGTCGCATGGACGCGGGCATCGCGGGTCTACGCCAGGCCATCGCGCTTAGACGGCAGATCGGCGATCCGCTGGCGCTCGGCTCGACGCTGTCCACGCTGTCCCGACGGCTCTACTGCGGAGGTCTGGTCGACGAGGCGGCAGTGGTCGGCGAGGACGCCGTACGGCTGCTCGAACCACTGCCGCGGAGTCGCGAGTTGGCGTTGGCCTACAGCAATCTCGGGCAGATCCACATGAACGAGGAGCGCGTCGACGAGACGGTGACCTGGGCGACGCGTGCCTTGGAGATCGCTGAGTCGCTGTGCGACACCGACGTGATCGTGCACTCGCTCAACAATCTCGGCACCATGCAGATTCTTGCCGGCCTGCCGGACGGCATCGCGAACCTGACGCGCAGCGCCGAACTCGCTGACCGGCCCGGGCTCGAAGAGCACCTGGGTCGGGCGTACATCAACGCGGCGTGGGCTGCGGCACGGGCCCGTGCCTACGACTTGGAGCCGTGGCTCGACCGTGGCATCACGGTGTGCCAGGATCTCGGGCTCGAGGTCTGGCGACAGTACGTCATCGTGCATCGCGCGCGGTTCCACCTCGACCGCGGCCGGTGGACCGAGGCGGCCGACGGTGCGGCGTACGTGCTCGACGTGCCCCAGCCGCAAACGCATCTACTGATCTTCGGACTCAGCGTGCTCGGCCTGGTACGAGCGCGTCGCGGCGACCCGGACAGTGCTCCGCTGCTCGACCGTGCGCGGTCCCTCCTCGACGGTCAGCACGAGCTGCAGTATTTCGGCCCGGTCGCGACGGCCCGGGCGGAGGCCGCCTGGCTCAGCGGTCGCAGCGAAGACGTCGCCACGGCAACATCCGGCGCGCTCGACCTGGCCGTCGAGAGACGCGCCGGCTGGCTCGTCGGTGAGCTTGCGTGGTTGCGGCGCCTCGCCGGCGTACGCGAGACCGTCGACGGCGCCACCGGACCGTACGCGTTGCAACTCGCCGGCCACGCCACGGCCGCTGCACAGCGATGGCGTGAACTCGGCTGCCCGTACGACGCCGCGCTCGCCCTCGTCGGCTCGGATGACGAAGCCAACTTGCGCGATGCACTGACCGAGTTCCAGCGCTTGGGCGCCCGGCCGGCCGCCGCGATCGCCGCGCGACGGCTGCGCGAGTCGGGGGTGCGTGGACTGCCGCGCGGCCCGAGAGCCGCCACCAAGGATCACCCGGCCCGACTGACGCGGCGCGAATCGGAGGTTCTTGCGCTCCTCCAGGAAGGCTTGTCCAACGCCGATATCGCCGCCCGCCTCTACCTTGCCGAGAAGACCGTGCACCACCACGTCTCCGCCGTCCTGCGCAAGCTCGGCGTCGACAGTCGTGCCCAGGCGGCGTCCGAAGCCATCCGGCGCGGGCTGACGCCGGCCACCGCAGGCTGACACCGACCGCCGCCGGCGCGCCAAGGTCAGGCTGCAACATCGCCAATCTAGGTAGTTCTGCCGTGTTTCGACGCACGCCTTCTTTCCTACCGTGATGCCACACAACGACACCGCAACGAGGAGGAAGCGTGCCGAGATACATCGTCGAGCGGACGTTCGAGCAAGGACTTGCGATCCCGGTCAACGCCGACGGCGCGGCCACCTGCCGCACCGTCGTCGGTCGCAACGCGGACCACGGCGTGACGTGGGTGCACTCGTACGTCAGCACCGACAAGACGAAGACATTCTGCGTGTACGACGCACCGAGTCCGGAGGCGATCCGGAAGGCGGCTGACCTGAACTCGCTGCCCGTCGATCAGATCAGCGAAGTCAGCGTGCTGGATCCGTACTTCTACCGCTGACCGACCGTTCGCCGCGGGTATGCGTGGCGTGACACGTCCTAGGAGGCGAGCGCCGGCAGCGCTGCGATGGCCTCGACCTCGACGAGTTGGTCTGGATAGCCGAGCACGGTGACGCCGAGCAGCGTGCTCGGCGGATCGTGGTCGCCGAACGCGTCGCGCACCACACGCCATACGGCCACGAGCGCGGCGCGGTCGGCGGTCGCCACGAATACCGTCGACTTGACCACATCGGCGAGCGTCGCACCGGCGGCGTCCAGCGCGGTGACGAGGTTTGCCATGGCTTGCTGCGCCTGCCCGACATGGTCGCCTAGGTGCACGACCCGGCCGTTGCCGTCTAGCGGACACGCGCCGGCGGTGAAGACGAGTCGCGTCTGCGGCTCGACGATGGCGGCGTACGCATATTCGGCAACGCTCGCGAGCGCATCGGTGCGGACCAGCGGCATGTAGCGACGCTATCCGAGCCGGTTGATTACGCGCACGGGGGGTCACGCCTGCGTACAGTCACCGAAAGTAACGGTTTCGACCGAGGTGCGAGCGGATTCGTTGTCCCGTCGTCCACGCCGCTCGCACACTGGCGATATGACCGAAGCGTGGACTCCCGAGCTCCGGTTACGAACCAGCGCCGACCGCTGCCAACTGCGCCTGGTCGGTGTCACGTACGGCAACGGCGCGACCATGCAAGAAGCCAGCAACGACATGCTCGCCCGGCTCTTCGATCTCGCGATGACGGTGCGAGATGGTCGCTACCGTCCGATGAGCGAGCTCGGCGCCCCGGATCCGCGCGTGCTGAGTTTCCTTTACGAGATCGGTGAGATCGCGGCCAACGGCGGCGACATCCGCCAGCGTGTGTTCGACGTCCCCGCACCCCGGCACTCCACCGAATAGCCGCGAGGCGTCGCGGCTGCGGCCGGGCCGAGCTAGGTCAATCGCCGGATCGCCGCATCCCGGCCGCCAATGCGTCGCACGAGTGCCGGAGAAAGATAGAGCGACTCGACGGTATTCGCCGCGACGCCGTTCAGCGTGGCCTGCGAGGACACTCCGGCCGACAGGTGCAGGTGCACCAGGCCGAGTTCAGGCGGCAATGGATCGCCGTACTCGCGGGCGCCGCTCCGGCCGTCGTACGACACCAGAAACGACGTACCCCGATCCACCGCGACGCCGAGTCTCGTGATGAACTCGGCGCGCGGAAGCCCGGCAACGTACCGATGATCGCGAGTGCCGCTGACCCCCTGGTACGGCGGATCGAGGTAGACGACATCCCGCCGATCCGCGTGGGCGAGCACCGCGTTGTAGTCGGCCACCTCGGCTCGGGTACCCGCGAGCGCGCGCGACGTCCGGACCAGCCGCAGCCGCATGACGTCCGGGCGAGCGCCACGCCTGCGGTGATCCGCGCCCTGGTTGAAGTCGCCGTCGCCGTTGTAGCGCACCGCCGCCTTGACGCACCGAGCCAGCAGGTAGAGCAGGTAGTGCGGTTCGTGGGTGGCGTTGAACGCACCGCGCACGGCCGTGAAGTAGGCCGCCGGGTCCGCGTCCTGTTCACCCCACATCCGCTGGTACGCCGTGGCCAGCGCGCCCGGATCGACGAGGATCCGCTGCCACAGGTCCATCAGTGGCGCGTTGATGTCGCTGATCCAGGCAGTACTCCCGATCCCGACGTACCGAGCGGCGAGCGTCACCGCGGCCGACCCGGCGAACGGCTCGATCACCCGCGCCGTGTCGGCCGGCAGGAGTGGCACGATGGCGTGCGCCAGACGTCGTTTGCTGCCTTGGTACGGCAGGGCATGTGGTACACCGGCGAGCGAGGCCAGCCGCCGTGGCCGTACGGGCAGCGGCGGCGCAGTCGTCTGCGACACGGCCCTCAGTGTGCCGGATGCCGTGCCGCTCAAGTGTGACCTCGCCGGGACGTGGTTTCCCGCGTTCGCGTGCCATGCTTGGCGGCATGGATGAACGCCGCGAAGCGGAGTTGCCCTGGGCGCACGCGTCGTTGGGGTGGCGGATCGGGCTTGCCGTCCTGTTCGGCGCGGTTGCCTTGTTGATGGGTTGGACCCTCTTTCCGAGTCGCGGCGCCGCCTGGGGCGCGCTGATCGCAGTGTTCTGGGGCGCACTCGAGGTGCTGGTCGTCGTGTTTCCCAACACTTTGCAACGATGGTCACGCCACCAGCCGTTGTTCCGGGCCGTGTTGACGTTCGGCCTTGTGCTCTATGTCCTGCTGGTGATCACCACGATCATCACGTCGGCATCGGTGGCGATAGCGGTCGCACTGGCCCTCATCGTCGGGTTGGCGTCGATCACCCGCCGGCGTCGGACTCCCGAGGCGTCCACTCCACGAGGTCGCCGCCACAGCTGATCCCCCGCAGCTGATCCCCCGCAGCTGATCAGACGGCCACCTGATTCGCCGAAGCGGGAACACGCGGCGCGTGGTCGGCGTTGCGGTCGGCGGAGGGATGGCATGGCTGAGACGGTTCGGCGGTTCTTCTCGTTCCCGCATCCGGTCAACGAAGTGTCGGCGCGCCTCGTCGCCGGCGGTGTGGTCATCATGTCGCTGGCCACGATCGGATTCGACCAGCGGTGGCTGACGGCGGTCATCGCCTACGGCTTTCTCGCCCGCGTCCTGACCGGGCCGACCGCGAGCCCGCTCGGCCAACTCGTCACGCGCGTAATCACGCCGCGACTTTCGGTGACAGCCAAGCCCGTCCCCGGACCGCCGAAGCGCTTCGCCCAGGGCATCGGCGCGGTGCTGTCCATCTCGGCCGCCGTGCTGGCACTCGGTTTTGGGCAGACCACCATCGCGTACGTCCTCCTCGGTCTGCTGATCGTCGCGGCGACGCTGGAGTCGGTGTTCGCTATCTGCCTCGGCTGCAAGATCTTCGCCGTTCTCATGCGCGTCGGCGTGATCCCGGAGAACGTGTGCGTGGAGTGCAACAACATCTGGTTGCGTACGCCGGCCCGAGCGAACGGCTGACCGCCGCACGCCGGTCAACATGCGTCGCGATGTTGCATGGGGACGGCGTTTGGCGGAGCGTGCCAGACGTGCGCGACCGCCGCGCCGCGACCCGGCGGACGGCGCACCACGTAGGCCACTTCTACGTCGAATTCAAACAGCCACCAGTCAACCCGTGGCGTCGCCCGAGCCTGTGCGCTGACGCGGCGGATCACGGCGGGGTCGGTGACCCGGCGCGCCGAACCTCCTACGCACGCCTCGTCGTCGGAGTCGTCCGGCGGGTACGAGTGCAGTGCGTACCGGCCATCGCGCACCAGGTCCCGTCGCTTCGGCGTGTCGAGTATGCACGCATAGAGCCCGTCATCCGCGACCACCGGCGACACCGGGTGCAGCCGCGGAGCGCCGTCCGGACGGATCGTCGCGAGGTATCCCAACCCCGATCCGTATTGATGCAGTGCACTGCGGATCGCTCCGGCCAACGCGGGCGCGGCGTGGGCGAATTCGGACCAGGTGGCCATGGTGTCCATTTTATCGAACACTTGTACGAAGCGCCAGAGCCGTCGCGCACGCCTCAGACGATGCGCCTCTCACGGCGGTAGGCTGCCCAGGTGTTGCTCTCCGACCGCGATCTGATCGCCGAGATCAAGTCCGGCGCCCTGCAGCTCGAACCGTTCGAGCCCGCGCTCGTCCAACCGTCCAGCATCGACGTGCGCCTCGATCGGTGGTTCCGGGTGTTCAACAACCACCTCTACACCCACATCGATCCGGCCATCCAGCAGGACGACCTCACGGCGGCGGTGGAGGTCTCCGACGGCGAGGCGTTCGTGCTGCATCCCGGCGAGTTCGTGCTGGCGTCCACGCTCGAGGTGATCACGCTCGGCGATCAGCTCGCCGGTCGGCTGGAGGGCAAGTCGAGCCTCGGCCGGCTGGGCCTGCTCACGCACTCCACCGCCGGCTTCATCGACCCGGGTTTCTCCGGCCACGTGACGCTTGAGTTGTCCAACGTCGCGAACCTGCCGATCAAGCTGTGGCCGGGTATGAAAATCGGCCAGCTGTGCATGTTCCGGCTATCGTCGGCCGCCGAACATCCCTACGGTTCGACCGTCTACGGCTCGCGATATCAAGGCCAGCGCGGTCCGACGCCGAGCCGTTCGTACCAGAATTGGCGGACCTGGCCGACCGGCGGAGCGTGACATCGACACGCGGCTCGGCACATCACGTGGATGCAAGTGCCACACGGCGGCACCGCAGATAGCGGCACCGCCGTGTGGCGTTCTTGCGAGATCCGGGTCAGGCTACGGTCTCCCGTAGCCGACCGGTGTTATCTCGTTATATCGCTTCATGCGTACGACGTCTCCGGTCGACGGCGCACTAACTACCCAGCCGTTGCCGACGTAGATCGTCACGTGCGAGATCGCCGCGAAGTAGAACACCAGGTCGCCCGGCTGCAGGTTGGAGAACTTCACCGCCGGGATCGAGTGCTTCTGCTGGTAGGCGTTGTGCGGCAACGAGACGCCTACCGACTGCCATGCGCGCATGGTCAGACCGGAGCAGTCGAAGGTATTCGGGCCAGCGGCGCCGAAGACGTATCGCTTGCCGATCTGGTTGCACGCCCATAGCGCAGCGCGGCTGCCTGGATCGCCGTGATAGACCTGCGGGCACGCCACCGGCCTCGTCTTGCCGGGCTCTACGGTGCTGCCCCATGCCTTCTTGCGGAGCACGTCGAGGCTCGAGATCGCTGAGTTGATCTTCGCTTTCTGAACCGCGAGCGTGGCACGTTGCTGTGACAGCGACGCGACGAGCGCGTCAATCGGTGCCTTTTGAGCCTGGTACTTCTGCTCGAGCGCCGCCGTCTTGGCGATCTGCTGGTTGCGGTGCGCGGCCATGCGGTCGACCGTCGCGATCAGGTCGAGCGCCTGCCCGGCCGACGACGAGTTGAGAAGCACCGCGAGTGTGCTGGTCGGCCCGGTCTCGTAGAGCCGCGCCGCGACCGGCGCGAGCAACGACCGCGCGACCTGCACCTGGAGTTGCAACGGCTGGATCGCCGCCTGCAACTTGTTTGCCTTGGCCTGCTGGGTGGCCAGCTTCTCACTGACCGCATCGAAGTTCTCGATAACCGGCTCGAGGGCGTTCCACTGCTTGTTGATCTGGGCAACTAGGGCGCTGACCGACGAATCGGACGGGCTTTGCACCGGCGCGGCGTACGCCGCGGTCGCCCCAAGGCCACCGCCTACGACCAGGCTCGCCGAGAGGATAAGGACACTAAAAGCCGTACGCAGAGGGCGCACCATACCTAGCCGTACGGCGCGCGGCGCATCGGGTGCCACTTGCGACGAACTCCTTCTTCCCTCAACGCCTACCGGGTTAGCTGACGGGTTCGGGTCGGGAAGTCTCGCCCTACCGCTGACTCCACAGTGGTACGGAGCCGGCGGATTCACCCCAGGTGACACAGGTGGTTCCCCGGTTCGAAATACGATTCGGCGTGCCGCTGGGGTTTCTCCCTCTGGAGAAACCGACGTCCGAGCGGCGGATTGCTTGCTTACCGTATGGAGTCGGCATGGGTGATGGCAAGTCTGCAACACCCTCTTGTACGCATTGAAAATGTCGACTCACCGACCGTCACCAGTGCGGTCTCCAGGCGTTGTGTGTCTACTGTGCGCCACCGAGGAACAGCTCGATCACGATGCGTCGTGCCACGATTACTCAATCGGATTAGTACCGTCGTTAACTGCTCGTGATCTGCGTACTTCGATAGTGGTCAGCAATTCGGCGGATCGGGAGACCCGACCCGCCGATTGAATTGCTCCAACCGCCCGTTTTGTACGGCCGATCGATCAGGTGCCGTTGACCCGCCGATAGCCGTTCGTCACCGGCGTCTCGAAGTTCAGCAGCGACTCCTTGAGCGGCTCGCCAGTATGTTCGGCCTGCACGACGAAGCCGTTGCCGATGTAGAGGGCGACGTGATTGCCGCTGTTGTAGAAGACGAGATCACCCACCCGCAACTCGCTCTTCGAGATCGCGTGCGATTCGTTCCACTGATCTCCGGTGAAGTGCGCCAGCGTGACACCGGCTGCCTTCCAGGCCGTCATCGTCAGGCCCGAGCAGTCGTACTCGCTGGGTCCTGCCTCACCCCACCCGTACCAGTGGATCGGCCAGACAAGTGAGCATGCCTTCTTGGCCGCGGTGTACCCCTTGCCACCGCTGGAAACCTGCGGGCACGCCACCGGCATGACGTAGGTTTTGCTCGTCTTGGATCCGTGGTTGATGTTCGAGCTGCTGCTGCCGCTCGTGTCGCCGGCCGCCTGCAACGCCTCGAGGTTGGCGAGTTTGGCCACGATGTCGCGCTTCTTGGAGGCGAGCGCGGACTTCTGGGTGGCCTCCTGCTTGATCAGCGCGTCAAGCGCCTTCTTCTGCGTTTGGAACTGGCCGACCAGCACGCTCGCCGTCGCGACCGTGTCGCGCTGCGCGGACGCGATCACCGACAGCGTGCCGATGGCGTCCACCATCGAGCTGGTGGACTGCGAGTTGACCAGCACGACGAGGCTGCTGGATGGGCCGCCGATATAAAGATCGCGGACCACCGCGTTGATGCGCTGCTGTGCGACAGCGGACTGCAACTGTGCCGGCGCGAGTTGAGCGGCAAGCTTCTTCGACTTCGCCTGGTCGGCGGCGAGCTTCGTGCTGATGCCGTTGTACTGCTCGACGATGACCTCAATCTGGTTGTTGAGGGTCTGGATCTGTTCCGAGGTCGTCGGCGCCGCCTGCGCGGCAGTGGCCGGGGCGAGCACCGTCAAGCCGGCGGCGAGCAGCGTCAGCGCCGCGGTGATCGCGGTGCCGCGACGGCGTGCCTTGCGTGATGGCGGTATGGGGGCTGCGGGGTCTTCCGGTTTGACCGGGGGCCAGGCCACGAGCTTGCGCTCCTTCTTCCAAGCCGCTCACCGGGTTAGCTGACGGGTTCGGACCGGAAGTTAGTCCTACGCGCCGCTACGGCGCCGATTCACCCCTGAGTGCAACGGGTCCCCGGTTCGCAAATCAATGCGATTAGGCGGAGTCGCGCCTGCGGACGCCGGGATGGCGACCGAACTCAGTCGCAGACCGCTCCCACCTTAGGGAGATGGGAGAGTGAGTAGCAAGCACCACATGCCCTAAATCGCTGTGTTGTCAGGCGGGTACGCAACGTGTTCACCCGTACGGTCAGCCGGCGCGACTGCCTACTGTGGTCGCTGGACACCGACCACGGCGGTCAGTACGTCGTCGAGCGTGACCACGCCGAGCACCGTACGGCCGTCGCTGATCAGCGAGATGTGACGCCGGCCGCGCCGCATGGCGAGCAGCGCGTCGCCGAGCGACCGATCCGGTGCCAGCACGAGCAGCGGACGCACGAGCGATCGCGCGATCGGCGCGAGCCGCTCCGCACCGACCAGCCCGATGACGTCCTTGACGTGTACGAAACCGAGGATGCGTCGAGTGCCGCGCTCGACCATCGGAAAGCGAGACCGGCCGGTTTTCGCGGCGAGCGTCTCTAGCGCCGCCGGCGACACGTCATCGCCAACCGTCGTAACGTCGGCCCACGGTATGGCCGCGTCGCCGACCGTGCGGTCGTGCAGCGCGAGCGCGCCGGCGATGCGCGCGTGCTCCTCCGGATCCAGCAGCCCCTCGACGCGCGACTCGGCAACCAGGCCGGCCAGCTCTTCGGCGGTGAAGACGGTCTTGATAGTGTCGGTCGCCTCGATGCGCCAGATTCGAAGCACCTGCCGGGACAGCCAACGCATGGCGAGCAGCAGTGGCTTGGTCGCGATGCAGAAGCCGAGCATTGGCGGGCCGAGCCACATCGCGGCCACCTCGGGGCCGGCCAGGGTCAGGTTCTTCGGCACCATCTCACCGATGACCGTGTGCGCGAACACGACGATGCCGAGTGCGATCACGAAGGCGACGGTGTGCACGGCCGCGTCCGGCACTCCCACCGCGTGGAACGGTGCGGCCAGTACGTGTGCCATCGCCGGCTCCGCGATCGCCCCCAGTCCGAGCGAGCAGATCGTGACGCCGAGCTGCGCACCGGCGATCATGAGAGGGATCTCACTCATGGCCCGCAATGCGAGCTGAGCGCGGCGCGACGTCTGCGCGATCGGCTCCAGCACCGTACGCCTTGCTGAGATCAGCGAAAACTCCGACGCGACGAAGAACGCGTTGCCGGCGAGCAGCACGAGGACGAGCAGGAACTGGTTCACTCGACCGGCTCCGTACGCGTCACGCGAACCTGCTCGATCCGCCGCTTTTCCACCTCGACGACGGTGAACTCCCAGCCGGGCACCCGCAGCGTCTCGCCGTCGACCGGGATGTGGCCGAGTTCGGCCATGAGGAATCCGGCGAGCGTCTCGTATGGCCCCGGCGGCAGTGTGAATCCGGTCTGCTCGGCGAGTTCGTCCTCACGCAGCACGCCGTCGACGACGACCGGACCGGCCGTCGCGGGCACCGTCAAGTGATCTGCGCTCACGTCACCGGCCGCAGCGCGCGGATCGTGCTCGTCGGCTATCTCGCCGACCAGCTCCTCCACGAGATCCTCGCCGGTGACCACACCGTCGGTGCCGCCGTATTCGTCGACCACGATGGCCAATGCCGCGCGTGACCGGTTCAGCACCTCGAGCACGCCGTCGAGGTCGAGGCTGTCCGGCACAAGCACCGGCTCGGTGGCAATCGACGCGACCGACGTGTTCGCGCGCATCTCGGGCGTGACGCCGAGCGCATCGGTCACGCTGACCACGCCGGTGACGTGGTCGAGTGTCTCCTCGAAAATCGGGAACCGGCTGAAGCCGGTGTCATGCGCCGCGGTCAGCAGGTCCGCAACGCTGGCGTCGGATCGCAGCGCGGACACGTCGACGCGCGGTGTCATCGCCTCCGCGGCTCGCTTGTCACCGAACCGGATGGTCCGGCGCAACAGCACCGCGGTGTCCTCCGGGATCGCACCGGCGCGCGCGGAGATCGCGGCGAGCAGGCCGAGTTCCTCCGGGGATCGGGCGCTCGCGAGCTCCTCGTGCGGCTCGACACCGACCCGGCGGACGAGGAAGTTTGCCGACCCGTTCAGCGCGCGGATGAGCCAGCTGAACACCGACGCGAAGGTCCGCAGCGGTCCGGCGCTGGCCCGCACCAGCGGCATCGGTCGGGCAAGCGCGGCATTCTTGGGTACGAGTTCGCCGAACAACATCGAGAACAGCGTGGCGACGCCGAGCGCCGCGACGTGCGTGAGGCCCTGGGTGTGCGAGCCGCCCCACGGCTGGATCAGCGGCCGAAGCAGTCGCGCGAGGGCCGGTTCGGCGAGATAGCCGGTGAGCAGTGCGGCGAGCGTGATGCCGAGTTGGGCGGCGGAGAGTTGGAACGACAACTCGTGCAGCGACTTCGAGACGGTGCGTGCCGTCCGGTCGCCGGCATTCGAGGCCTGCTCGATCGTGGCGCGGTCGACAGTCACGAGGGAGAACTCGCCCACCACGAAGAACGCGTTGGCGAGCGTCAACAGCACGAACGCGAGCAGCGCCAACAGCGCGGTCAGCAGCGCGGAGTCGATCTCACCTCACCTCGCGCCCCATTCTGCCGCACCCAAGATTCCCCGTGCCGCACACTCACCCACGACCCCAACCGCCCCAACCACGGGAGCCGATATCACGGCCACCCTCCGCGCCACGGCCACGCCGGACGCCGGTATCGCGGCCACTCGGCGTATCACGATCACTCGGGAGCCCAATCCCCTTGGCGCCGGCGCCGCAGAGGGGTCGGGGCGGGTTTGCCCACGTCGGGATCAAGCCTGACCGCCCAGAGTGGGCAAATCCGCCCCGACCCTCAACGCTAACTAGGACGAAGAAGGCCGTACCGATCGAAGCAAGACCGTCGCCACGTCCACGACCTCGACCCCATCAGGCGCAGCCCCGGACGCTATCTGCGACGTCACCCCATCCCCGATCATCGTTGAGCAGAACGGGCAGCCGACCGCGATGGTCTTCGCGCCGGTGGCGACCGCCTCCTCGACGCGTTCGATGTTGATGCGCTTGCCGATCTTCTCTTCCATCCACATCCGGGCACCGCCCGCGCCGCAGCAGAAGGAACGCTCGGAGTTGCGCGGCATCTCGGTGACCCCGCGGGCGCCGAGCGACGTGCCGAGCACCTCGCGCGGCGGCGTGAAGACGCGGTTGTGCCGACCGAGGTAGCACGGGTCGTGGTAGGTCACGCCACCGTCGACCGGCTGGACCGGCGTGAGCTTGCCCGACTTCACCAGGTCGGCGAGCAGCTGCGTGTGGTGGACCACCTGGTACGACGCGCCGAGTTGCGGATACTCGTTGGCTAGCGTGTTGAAGCAGTGTGGGCAGGTCGCCACGATCTTGCGTACGCCCGCCGCGTTCAGCGTCTCGATGTTCTGCTGCGCCAACATCTGATAGACGAACTCGTTGCCGATGCGGCGCGCCGGGTCACCCGTACACGTCTCGGCGTTGCCAAGGATCGCGAAGCTGACGCCCGCGTCGTGCAGCAACGTGGCGACCGCGCGGGTGGTCTTGCGCGCCCGATCCTCGAGCGCTCCCGCGCAGCCAACCCAGAAGAGATAGTCGTAATCGCCGCCACCTTCTCTGGCGGAGCCGGACACCGAATCACCGATGCGCGGGACGTCAAAGTCAAGCCCCTTCGTCCAGTCCTCTCGGGTGTTCGGCGGCGCGCCCCACGGGTTGCCCTTCGACTCGAGGTTGCGCAGCATCACGCCGGCCTCGGACGGGAAGTTCGACTCGATCATCACCTGGTAGCGGCGCATGTCCACGATGTGGTCGACGTGCTCGATGTCCACCGGGCATTGCTCGACGCATGCGCCACAGGTCGTACACGACCAGAGGACGTCCGGGTCGATGACGCCGCCGACGTCGGCGCCACCGATCAACGGCCGCTGCGATTCGGCCATCGCGAGCACGTTCACGCCCTCGAGCTGCTCGGCGGTCGCCTTTTCCTCGCCGGACATGGTCAGGCCGCCGCCGGCAAGCAGGTAGGGCGCCTTCGCGTACGCGTGATCACGCAGCGACAGCACGAGCAGCTTCGGTGACAACGGCTTGCCGGTGTTCCACGCCGGGCACTGCGACTGGCAGCGGCCGCACTCCGTACACGTCGTGAAGTCCAGCAGCCCCTTCCAGGTGAACTGCTCGACGTTCGCGACGCCGAACTGATCCTTCTCCGGATCGGCCTGCTCGAAGTCGAGCGGCGCGCCGTTCGACATCATCGGGCGCAACGCGCCAAGTGCCGGCCGACCATCACCGGACCGCTTGAAGAAGATGTTCGGGAAGGCCAGGAACCGGTGCCACGCCACACCCATCGTGACGTTCAGCGCAATGACGATCGCCCAGGTCATGGATATGACGATCTTCACGAACGCGATGAGAACGACGGCCAAGTCCGCCTTCGGCAGCACATTTCCGAGCCCGTGCGACACCGGCGCGGCCCAGGTCGGGAACGGCAGATAGCCGCCGGCCGCGCTGAACGCGCGGATCAACAGCCCGCAGATCAGCACCAGCAGTACGACCCACTCGACGAAGTAGCCCTGCCACATGGTGGACCCGAGGAACCGCGACCGGCGCCGATGGTTCGGGCGCATCACGAGCCGGATGCCCATGAGCAACAGGATCGCCGCGATGCCGAGGACCGACAGCCACTCGGTCACGAAGCCGAACACGCTCCAGTGCCCGAGCAGCGGGAGGTCGGACGACGGTGAGAACGCCTCCCAATACGCCTGCAACACGAGCGCGGACAGCAGGATGAAGCCGACCATGACGAACCAGTGCGCCGCTCCGACCCAGCCCCACGTGAGCATCTTCGTGTGACCCAGCGTCTCGCGGAGCATGGTCACGGTCCGCTTGCCGCGATCCGTCGAGCGGCTCGTATCGGGCTGCCCGAGGCGCACCACCGCGAACATTTGACGCACGGCTCGGACGATGAGCACGACAGCTACCGCGGTGATCACGAGGGACGCGACTCCCGCGACGATCTGTGTGGCTCCCATCCCTACCCCTCACTCGCGGCGGCCATCGTCCGCTTGGCCTACGTGGCGGCAGCCTAGCGGACCGCTGTTACTGGCTAGTAATCCACACCCGCGGGGTACGGCGGTGTCCAGAGGTAGTTCGACGACGCGGCTATCCCGCTGCCGTCACCCACGACGGCAGAGTGGTACGGCGCCGGCCGGACGTAGTGCGGTGGCGAACCGACGCCGCTTCGTGATCAACGCCAGCGCGACAGCACGATGAGCGAGGCGACGAGGCTTGCGAAGCCCACCGCGAGGTTCCAATAGCCCCAGCTCGCGACCGGGTAGTTCTGGTCCGACAGGTAGAACGTGACGAGCCAAAGCAGGCCGAACAGGATGAGGCCCACCGCGGTCATGCCGACCCAGGACGGGCTCGGCTGCCGGTTCGCCGCACTCGACGCCGGGCGCAGATCGGCCGGCGGCGTGTATACCTTCTTCTTGCGTACGGACGACTTCGGCATTTCTTTCTCCTGTCAAGGCGGCGGTACCAAGCGCCGCGGTACTTCGCGTGCGTCGGCGCGATCTTGTCACTCGACGCCGGACGGTGGTGAGAGTGAGGGGTCGAGCGGAACAGTGTTCAATAGTGTTGCTCGTCATTAGCGTAGACAAGTCGCTGCCTGATCGGGAGAACGGGGCGTGATGGAGGACACATCGCCGACCACCGCGTCGGGCGCTGCGGTCCGACGTCTCGGCGACCTCTTCCGTCCGTCCGGTCGGGCGCGCTCGGCCTGGTCGGTGCTCGTACCGGTAGTCGCGCTGTTGGCCGGTCTGCTGTTCACCACGTCCGCGACCACGGCCAACGGAACCAACCTTCGCGAAGATCGCACGCCCCAGTTGGTGAACCTGATCGGCGACCGGCAACACCAGATCAGCGCGGCGCAGGCGCAAGAGGCCGCGTTGCGGGCGTCCGTCCTCGCCAAGACGAATCAGGTCGCCGGTTCAGACGCCGGCGTCGCGGCACAGCAACAACGTGCCTCGGGACTGCTCGGCGACGCCGGCCTCGTCGCCGTACAAGGTCCGGCGCTGACCGTGGTGCTCAACGATGCGCCGGCGTCCGCGGACGGGTCGCTGCCGAGGGGCGCTACGCCGGACGACGTGGTCGTGCATCAACAGGACGTACAGGCAGTCGTCAACGCAATGTGGGCCGGTGGCGCCGAGGCGATGACGATCATGGGAGTACGGGTGATCTCCACGAGCGCCGTCCGCTGCGTCGGCAACACGCTGCTGCTGCAGGGCGTGCTCTACTCGCCACCGTTCACCATTACAGCGATCGGCAACACGCGGGCGATGCGTGCCGCGCTGGACGAGTCACCGCAGGTCGCGGCGTACCGCCAGGCGGTGGCGGCGTGGGGTCTCGGGTACCAGACGCGAGAAGGCGTCGTCACGCTGCCGGCGTACAACGGGTCAACTGACCTGCAGTACGCGCAAGCGACCAGGTGACCGCGTGACCCTCGGGCGCCGCGTGGCGTACGGCGTCGGCGAAGTCCTTATCACGCTCGGCCTGATCGTCGCGTTCTTCGCGGCCTACGAGATCTACGGCAAGGCACCGGAAGTCAACGCACATCAGGCTGACCTCGCGCGGCAGCTCGACCGGGCATGGACAACAGCGGCTACTGCGCCGGCGCCGTCACCGAGCACCGCGACGGTGTCGACCACGGCACACGCGCCGGCACCCGGCGCGGCGATCGCGCGCCTCTACGTCCCGGCGATGCACCAGCACTGGGTCGTCGTGGAGGGCGTCGACTTGCCCGACATCCGATACGCCCCTGGCCACTACCCGGGCACCGCGATGCCGGGCCAGGTCGGCAACTTCGCGGTCGCCGGCCACCGCATCCCGCCGCTGTTCTGGAATCTCCAAGACGTCCATGCCGGCGACGACATCGTCGTCGAGACGGCCACGAACTGGTACGTATATCAGGTCACCCACGACGAGATCGTGTCGCCGCACGCGATCGAGGTCGTCGCACCGACGCCGGACCGGCTCGGTGTGCCGGCGACCGTAGCGTCGCTCACGCTCACCACGTGCAACCCGAAGTGGGCCGACTACCAACGGCTCGTGGTGCACGCAGTGCTCGTCACCACCACCACACACGCGGCCGGACCGCCGGTTTCGCTGGGGAGCTGACCGTGTACCGATGGATATGGAACCACCTGCCGGCCGGCGTCGTCGGCCGGCTTGCGACCACCGCGGTGCTTCTCGGCGGCGTCGGCGCGCTGCTGTGGTTTGTCGCGTTCCCGGCCATCGACGCTCGGCTGCCGACAAACAACGTCCAGGTGACGTCGCCGAGTGGCGTACCAACCGATTACCGGACGCTCACCCCGTCCACCCCGCCGCCGCGCTGACAAGTCACCATAGGGGTTGGCGTCGGCGCACCGAGGGAGCAACAGATGCGCGTGTTAGTGGTCGACAACTATGACTCGTTCGTGTTCAACCTCGTGCAGTATCTCGGCCAGCTTGGCGCGGAGTGCGAGGTGCGGCGCAACGACGAGATCACCGTCGACGAGATTCCCGCGCTCCAGCCTGACGCGATCTTGCTGTCGCCGGGTCCGAGCACTCCGGAGCGGGCCGGCATCTGCGTCGAGCTGATCCGTCGGTGTGCCGGCGATCTTCCGATTCTCGGCGTGTGCCTCGGGCATCAGGCGTTCGCGGTCGCGTACGGCGCGACCGTCACGCACGCGCCGGAGTTGTTGCATGGCAAGGTTTCGCTCGTGCACCACGACGGCAGCGGCGTCCTCGCCGGCCTACCCGATCCGTTCACCGCGACACGCTATCACTCGCTCGCCGTCGTCGAGTCGACGTTGCCGACCGAGATCGAGGTCACGGGGCGGACCGACTCCGGCGTCGTGATGGCGATGCGGCACCGGAGCCTGCCGGTGGAGGGTGTCCAGTTCCACCCGGAGTCGGTGCTGACTCAGGGCGGCCACACGATGCTGGCGAACTGGCTGGGCGCCAGCGGATTCGCTGAGGCGCTCGAGCGCGCGCCGGCACTCGCGGCCGAAGTCGATGCGCGGCGGCTCGGCGCGTTCGCGGCATAGCTCGGCGCTGGATCGGGCGCGGGGATAGCGCCGCAAGGCCTCAGCCGCCCGCGCAAGGCCGCCCGCGCAAGGCCGCCCGCGCAACGGCCAACCGCCGAGCCTCAGCCGGACGGCGACGGTGAGGGCGAACCGCTCGGCGGCCCAGTCGGTGTGGACTGACCGACGAAGATCGTGATCTTTGTGTTCTTGAAGTACGTCTTGCCGGCGGCCGGCTTCTGACCGGTGACCAACCCGTCCTGCGCTGGGTCGGCGACGGTGTTCAGGACCACCTCGGTGTTCGTGAAGCCCAGCGAGTTGAGGTGGCTGAGCGCTTCGGCCTGCGTCATGCCCGTGAGGTCGTCGAGCTTGGCTTGATTGCCCTTCGAGACCTCGATCGTCACGGTGTCGCCGACGTTGACCGGCGAATGCTCGTCGGGCTTGACGCCAACCACGATGCCGGACGCCGCGGTGCTGTCCACCGGCTGCACCTTTGGCGTGAGTCCGACGCTCTTGAGTTGGCTGACCGCCTGGTCCTGGGTTAGTCCGGTGACCACCGGTACGCCGCCTTGCACCGAACCCGGTCCGGCGCAGTAGGTCACGTCCACACGTGAGTTCGGCGGCACCGGCTTGCCGGCGGTCGGAATCGTGGACAGGACTGCGCCGGGCGTACACGACGTGCTGTTCTGCTGCGTCTGCGTACCCAGCACCAGGTTCTGTTGTTGCAGCAGCGCCGACGCGTCGCTGAGGTTGCGACCGACCAGGTTCGGCACGTGCGTGTCCTGGGTCCGGTTCGTCAGGTAGAGCCCGACGCCGAGCGCGATCAGGGCCACGAATCCGAGCACTGTCAAGGTGACCATCACCCAGGCGGACGTACGCCGCCGTGGCGCGCCCGCATTGCGTACCGGGGCCGGTGGCCGGCCAGCGTACCCAGCGGCGGCCCGCTGCGGCACGATCGACGTCGGATCCTCGCGCAGGATCGGAGTTGCCATCACCGGGCGGCCGGCCGCAGCACGCAACAGGTCGGCACGCATCTCGGCGGCGCTCTGGTAGCGGTTGGCGGGATTCTTCGCGAGCGCCTTGAGAACCACCGCGTCCACGTCCGGGCCGATGGCGCGGTTCACCGCGGACGGCGGGCGCGCCTCCTCGCGGACGTGTTGATACGCAACGCTGACCGGGTTGTCACCGACAAAGGGCGGCCGTCCGGTGAGTAGCTCGTAGACGACGCAGCCGGTGGCGTACACGTCCGAGCGCGCGTCCACCGTCTCGCCACGGGCCTGCTCCGGCGACAGGTACTGCGCGGTGCCGATGACCGCGCTGGTCTGCGTCATCGTGCTCGCACCGCTGGCGAGCGCGCGTGCGATGCCGAAGTCCATGACCTTGACCTGGCCGGCACGCGTCAGCATCACGTTGCCCGGCTTGACGTCGCGGTGGATGATCCCGTGCCGGTGGCTGAACTCGAGCGCGCCGCAGATCTCCGCGGAGATCTCCAACGCACGACGCGGCTGCATCGGTCCCTCGGCGGTCAGCACCTCCTTGAGCGTCCGGCCGTTGACGAACTCCATGACGATGAACGGCAACGGCTCACCGCTCAGACCGCGCTCCTCGCCGGTGTCGTAGACGGCCACGATCGAGGGGTGGTTGAGCGCGGCCGCGTTCTGCGCTTCCCGACCGAATCGCATCTGGAACGTCGCGTCCCGTGCCAGGTCGGCGCGCAACATCTTGATCGCCACGTCGCGGCCGAGCCGGGTGTCGCGGCCGTGGTGCACCTCGGCCATGCCGCCGTATCCGAGCACCTCGCCGACCTCGTACCTGCTCCCGAGCAGGCGGCCCGCGTTCATGTCATCAATCCTTTAGTCATGGCGTGGTCGATCGATCGGCTGGCCTCTACCCTAGCCGCCCGGCCGTCGCCCAACTGTCCGCCGCCCGCCGGCACGGCCACCGCTGTGACGCGGAACTCGGTCGCCGCCGGCGTCGGAGCGCCGTCCGTGGCATAGACGTTCTTCTTGATGACCGAGGCGATCAGCGCGGCGAGCAGCATGATCACGAGCGCGAGCACGATACCCAAGATCACCGCAGCAGGCCGGCTGCGCGCGGGTTGCGCGGCGCCGCGGCCCTGCGGCTGCCCGGCACGATATTGCGGGTACGCCGGCGGTGACTGCGGCGCCATGATCTGCGTGCCGGACATGGGTCGGGTGGCCGTGACGCCGGCACCCGCGCTGCCGCCGGCCGGCGAGACCGGTTGGGTCTTCGTCGGTCGGGCCGGCGGCGGTGCCTGCCCGGCGCCGGCGGCTCGGGCGGCGGACGCGAGTGCCGCGGCACTCGGGAAGCGCGCCGCCGGCGGCTTGGCGAGACAGCGCTCGACAAGCGCGCGGATCGGCGGCGGGATGTCCGGCGGCAGCGGTGGCGGAGTGGCCTCGACGTGTTGCACGGCGATCTCGATCGGAGTGCCGCCTTCGAACGGCCGGCGGCCGGCCAGACACTGGTATGCCACGACGCCGAGCGCGTACACATCGGACAGTGGTGTCGCGCCATGGCCGGACGCTTGCTCCGGCGACAGGTACGAAGCCGTGCCGAGCACTGAGCCCACCGCGGTGAGGTTGCTCGCGGCCGCCTCGCGTCGCGCGATGCCGAAGTCGGTGAGCACCAGCGTGCCGTTCGGCCGGACGAGCAGATTCGCCGGCTTCACGTCACGGTGCACGATTCCCTTGTCGTGCGCGGCCTGCAGCGCATCGGCGGCCTGCGCGATCAGCGACATGGTGCGCTGCGGGGTCAATCGGCCGACGCGTCCGAGCGTCTTGGACAGCGCGTCTCCCTCGACGTATTCCATGACGAGGTACGTCACGCCGTTGTCGCTGCCGTAGTCGTAGACGTCGACTACGCCTGGGTGGTTGATCGTCGCCATGGTGCGGGCTTCGTCACGGAAACGCGCGGCGAACCCCTGCTCGGCCACCAGGCTCGCCAGCAGGATCTTGACCGCGATCGTCCGGGCCAGCACGTCGTCCACGCCGCGCCACACGTCGCCCATGCCGCCGCCCGCGATGTGCTCGGTTAGCCGGTAGCGGCCGCCGAGAACGGTGCCCGGCCCGACGCTCATCACTTGCCTCCGAGCGCGTCAACGGCGGCGCGCAGCACGTCGCCGCCAATGGATGGCGCGCTGTGTCGTGCCTTGTCGCCGGCGTTCTTGAGGAACACGCACACCGCCGCGATCGGCTTGCCGTCCTTCATCGCGAAACCGAGGAACCAGCGGTGGTCGAGCAGCGGCTGACCATTGGCGTCGAAGCCGTTCTGTGCGGTTCCCGTCTTGCCGCCGACCTCGAGGCCGGAGATCTGCGCGCTCTGCGCCGTGCCGTTCTGCACGACGCTGAACATCATTTGCTGCATCTCGGCGGCGACCTGTGGGGTGACCGGGTGGCTGTAGACCTGTGGCTGGCCGATCTGCGTCACGCGCAGGTCGGGCGACTGGATGTGATCGACGATGTACGGCTTCATCTCCGTACCGCCCGTCGCGACCGCCGACGCGATCATGGCGCCCATGAGCGGTGTCATGCGGTCGTCGAACTGTCCGATGCTCGACTGCGCGACGAGGTTCGGGTCGTCCGCGCCGCTGCCATTCGTCACGTCGCCGATCTCGCTCGCGGCCACCCGGAGCGTACGGTCGCCGGAGCCGGCCAGCGGGAACGGGTCGTCGAAGCCGAAGGCCTTCGCCTGATCGGTGATCGCCTGCCCGCCAAGCGCGACACCCAGCTGCCCGAACGCGGTGTTGCACGACACGGTCAGCGCCTGGATCAACGTGATCTGACTCTGCGGGCACGTCTCGGACTCCGCGTTGTGCATCACGTAGGAACTGCCCTTGACGGGCTGAAAACTCGAGCCGGCCGGGATCACGGTGTTCGTGTTGTAGCGGCCGGACGAGAGCGCGGCGGCCGTGATGATGAGCTTGAACGTCGAGCCGGGCGGCGCGGTGGTCGCGATCGCGCGGTTCAGCAGCGGCTGATCGGCATCCGTACTGAGCTTCTTGTAGGTCGCCGTGGCCGTCGAGTTGCTGTGGCTCGCGAGATCGGTCGCGTTGAAGCTCGGCGTGGACGCCATCGCGAGGATCTTGCCGGTGTTCGGGTCCATCGCGACGATCGCGCCGACGTCGCCCGGTGAGCCGTTGTCGACCAGCGCTTCGTACGCCGTCGTCTGCACGCTCTTATCCAGCGTCAGAAAGACGTTGTCACCAGGGCTGCGCCGATCCGAGAACAGATCCGTGATGCGCTGGTCCGACGCGGCGTTGCCGGCCAGGTAGACGTCCATCGCGTCCTCGATGCCGGTGCTCGCGAGGTTGACCGGCTTGTACCCGAGGATCGGCTCGTACGCCGGGCCGCCCGGGTAGGTCCGCAGGTACTTGAGCGCACCGTTGGTCGCGACGCTGGACGCGAGCGCGTTGCCGTTCGCGTCGTAGATCGTGCCGCGCTGCCGTTCGTAGTCGGTGAGCAGGACGCGACCGTTGTAGCGGCTCGTACGGTAATCGTTGGCCTTGTATCCCTGCACCCAGTTGAGGTTGATGAAAAGCAGCGCGAAGAGCACGAGCACGACGACACCGACCCGACGCAGTGGAGCATTCACGTCAGATCACCTCCGTCGCGAGCCCGGCGAGTTGCGCGGGGCCGGCGACCGGCCCGGACGCGACCGACGGTTGGCTCGGCGGGCGGCGAGCGGCGTCCGATATGCGTAGTAACAAGGCAATGAGCAGCCAGTTGGCCATGAGTGACGACCCACCTGCCGACATGAACGGCGTCGTCTGGCCGGTCAGCGGGATCAGCTTCGTAATACCGCCGACGATAACGAAGACCTGCAAGCCAAGCGTGAACGCGAGACCGCCGGCGAGCAGCTTGCCGAACGAGTCGCGCACCGCGATCGCGGACCGTAGCCCGCGTTCCACGATGATCAGGTAGATCACCAACAGCGCGGTGAGACCGAACAGGCCGATCTCCTCGCCGATGCCGGCGAAGATGAAGTCGTTGCGCACCTCGGGCACCTGGCCCGGCTGGCCGGCGCCCGGCCCGGCGCCGAACAAGCCGCCGGTCCCGAGGCCCAGCAGCGATTGCACCAGCTGATAGCCGGTGTTGTTCGGATCGGCGAACGGGTTCAGCCACACGTCGACGCGCTCGTGGAAGTTCGCGAACGGTCCGAGCACGGCACCCAGGAAGTAGGCGGTCACCGCGCCGCCGAAGAACATCAGCAGACCGATGATCAGCCAGCTGACCCGCTCCGTGGCGATGTAGAGCGTCACGATGAACATGCCGAAGTAGAGCAGTGACGTGCCGAGATCCTTCTCGAACACCAACACGAGCAGACTCAGCAGCCACACGAGCACGACCGGTCCGACGTCACGGCCGCGTGGAAAGTCGATGCCGAGGATCCGGCGGCTCGCGAGCGACAGCACTTCTCGCTTGCGTACCAGGTAATAGGCGAAGAACACGAGCAGCGCCAGCTTGGCGAACTCACCCGGTTGGATCTGGAAGATCGTGCCGAATTTGATCCACAGCTTGGCACCGTTGACCTCGGAGAACCGCGCTGGCAGCACGGCCGGCAGGATGACCAGCACGATGCCGGCGAGGCACAGCGTGTACGCATAGCGCGACAGCGACCGGTGGTCCTTGATCACGATCAGCGCGATCGACGCCACCGCGAGCGCGGCGACCGTCCAGCCGAGCTGGCGGATGCCGTCACCGGTCAGCGGCGACGCGCTGCCGTGCCCGGCCTTGGCATTGCCGAGGTCGAGCCGGCGGAGGAACTCCACACCGAGCCCGTTGAGCGTGGCCACCGCCGGCAGGAACACCGGGTCGGCGTACGGCGCCGTGAACCTGACCACGAAGTGGAACCCGACGAACACCGCGGTGAGGATGGCGGGCTGAAGCCACACGTCGGCCCGGATGCTCTTGTTCAGCCCGCCTTCGGCGGCCACCGCATAGGCGAGCACCACGACCATGCCGAACAGCAGCAGGCCGAGCTCGGTGGTTCGCTTTTTCGGCACGCGCCGAGGCGCCGCCGACGCGGGGCGCGGCGGTGTGACGGGCGCGGCGGGAGCGCTCACAACGGTGACGACTACCTAACAGCTCGGCGACGGACTCGGCCCGACGGGCACGGACGGGGTGGACGGCACCGGAGTCGGTCCGGTCGGCACGGTGGTCGTCCGGCCGTCGGTCGGCGGACGAGTCGTCGCGCGCGTGGTCGGTGCGGATGTCGCCCGGCTGGTTCCGCCCGGCGTCCCGGTCGGTGAGCCGGGCGACGGTGCCAGCGAAGGACTGTCGCTGGGACCGGGCGACGGGCTTGGCGAGGCGCAGCCGGTCGGGGCGCCGAGTTCGCCGGTCTGATCGATGCGCAGTTTGTCCACCGCCTGATTCGCGTCGGTGAGCGACCCGACCGGGATCGTCTGCTTCACCAGCGCCTGGTCGGCCGTGGTGAGTTCGTCCAGGGTCAGGTCCGTGGTCCGGTAGACGCTGCTCAGGTGCAAACCCACGATCTTTCCGGGTACGCCCTGGTAGATGGCCACCTGATTGGCATCGGTGACCCCAACGTAGTAGCGGGATTGGGTATACGACCAGCCGTACCACAGCCCGCCGGCGAGGATCACGAGCACGATGCCGAGCAACAGCAGGGTCCGTCCCGGGTGACGCTTCGGATCCTCCGCGGACTCCGGATCTGCATCCTCGTCGGCCTCGGCGGTCGCGGCACGCGGTGTGAGCGCCGAGGCACGCGTCGCGGGCGTCGACTCGATGCGTTCCTTGATCGACCGGTCGTTGGACGCGGCACCGCCGACCACCGGCCGGCCCTCGATGATGTCCTGGTCGGTGACGTCGGCCACGATCACCGTGATGTTGTCCGGGCCGCCGCCGCGCAGCGCGAGTTGCAGCAGCCGCTCGGCGCACTCGTCGGGGTCGGGATATTCCTTCAGCGTCGCCGCGATGCTGTCGTCGCTCACCGGGCCGGACAGTCCGTCGCTGCAGATCAGGTAGCGGTCACCGGCCACCGCCGGCCGCACCGAATAGGTCGGATCGACGTCCGAGCCCTGCAGCGCGCGGATCAGCAAGGACCGCTGCGGGTGGACGCTCGCCTCCTCCTCGGTGATGCGGCCCTCGTCGACCAGCATCTGCACGTACGTGTCGTCCTTGGTCACCTGGGTGAACTCGTCGCCGCGCAGGAGATAGGCACGTGAGTCGCCGACGTGCACCAACGCGATCTTCGTGCCGGAGAAGAGCATCCCGGTCAGGGTGGTACCCATGCCCTCCAGCGCCGGGTTCGCATCGATCGCGTCGCGGAGGTTCTGGTTCGCGCTGTCGACGGCCCCACGCAACGCATCGACCAGTGCGTCGCCAGGCACGTCCTCGTCCAGCTGAGACATCGCTGCGATCGCCAGGTTGCTCGCGATATCGCCGGCGGCCATGCCCCCCATGCCATCGGCGACCGCGAGAAGCCGCGGACCCGCGTAGACCGAGTCCTGGTTGCCTTCCCTGATCAACCCGCGATCACTGCGGGCGGCGTAACGCAAAGTAAGAGTCATGGCCGTAACTCGAGTGAGGTGCGCCCGATGCGAATCGGTACGCCAAGGGGGACGGGGGTGGGACCGCTGACCCTCGTACGGTCGAGATAGGTCCCGTTCGTTGAGCCGAGGTCCTCAATGAACCACTGTCCGCCCCGTGCCACAAGTCGGGCGTGCCGCGCCGACGAGTAGTCGTCCGTAATGACCAGTGTGGAGTCTTCAGACCGGCCGATCGTGATAGGTACGTCACCGAGTGTGATCTTCGTACCGGCTAACGAGCCGGCCGTCACCACGAGCGAATGTGCCGCGCGTCCCTTGCGTACCTTCGCCGGCCGACCACCGAGCGCGGACGCGGCCACTCCTCGCGGCATTGCCACCAAGCGATTTGCTCGCCCGCCGCTGAACAGGTCGCGCCGGATCACGCCGACCACCGTGAACACGAAGATCCACAGGAGCACTATCAGCCCGATCCGCGCGACCGCGACGACCAGCTGTTCCGACAAAGCCCTAGCCGTCCACGCGGAACGTCAGCGTCGTCGTACCAATCTGGATCATGTCGCCAGGGTTGAGCGCGACCGCGGAGATGCGCTGGCCGTTGACCATCGAGCCGTTCGTCGAGCCGAGATCGGTCAGCACGACTTGCGAACCGTCGTAGTCCAGCCGTGCGTGACGGCGCGAGATGCCGACGTCGGGCAGGCGCAGGTTCGCCTGGTCACCGCGGCCGATCACCGTCGAGCCGATGGACAGCGGATAGGTCCGGCCGTCGTTGGCGATCAGGCGTACGCCGCGACCGGCCTGTTGGCCATACCCCTGCTGCTGATAGCCCTGGTTGCCGTAGCCCTGGTTGTAGCCACCCTGGTCGTAGGCCGGCGGACCCTGCGGCGCGACGTCGCCGCCGGTGTAGACCTCGGCGGTCACCCGGAACATGCCGGTGTCGAGCCCGTCGCCGCGCTCAATCTCGACGATCACGTCCCCGTAGACCGTCCAGCCCTGCTCGCCGATGAACTCCGCCTGCGACTGGGCCAGTTCCTGCGCGAGTGCGGCGGCGTACGGAGCGAGCCGGGAGTGATCATAAGGAGAGAGATCAATCACATACCTGTTAGGCACCAGCGTCCGACCGCCAGCCAAGATCGCCTTGTGCGCCTCTGCCTCGCGCTGCATGGCGTTGAGGATCTCTACCGGGTGGACGACGCCCTTGAAAACCTTCGCAAAGGCACCCTCAACCAGGCCTTCCAGGCGCTTCTCGAAGCGTTGCAGAACACTCACCAGATCCTCCTCGCACATGCCGAGGATCTGATGGTATCGGTTGAACGCACCGCAGCGTAGACACCGCGACCTGGCGGCATGATACGCTGCCGGCCGCTGTCAGGCGGGATGTCTTTTGTTGTCCGAAGTTTGACATGTGATTTTTGCGCGAATTCGCCCATCGCCGGGCGTTTCGCCCGACTGAGGACGGGCGGTGAAATCGGCCCTGTCGGTCAGTAATCCGCACCGATCGGCCGATCTCGACAGCGCCGTGAACAGCAGCGCCATGAGATACCCACGCCGTGAACATAAGGCGCTGTGAACATAGAGCGGGCCGCCTCCGAGACTTCGGATGCGGCCCAGCTTCACATTGATGTGCCCGCGGGGAGAGTTGAACTCCCACGACCTTTCGGTCACACGGACCTGAACCGTGCGCGTCTGCCATTCCGCCACGCGGGCGAGCGTGCCCAGACACATTAACACCCAGCACGAGCACCGCTGAGGTGCCCGGCAGCCGGCGTTCGGCGCGCTGATCAGCGCCGTTTCGAAGGGCGACTATGCTGCACCCGAACCGACGACCAGGGAGGTCATGGCGTGAGCGTCGCAGTCGTTACTGGATCGGCCGGACTGATCGGCTCCGAAGCAGTCCGGCACTTCGCCGGCCTCGGTCTCGACGTGGTCGGCATCGATAACGATATGCGCGCCCAGTTCTTCGGCCCCGAGGCATCCACGGCCTGGAACGTGCTGCGATTGACCAGCGAGCTCTCCGACTCGTATTCGCACCACGACATCGATATCCGCGATCGCGACGCGTTGGCCGGCATCTTCCGCAAGTACGGTCGCGACATCGCGGTGGTGATCCACACCGCGGCGCAGCCGTCGCACGACTGGGCACTGCGGGATCCGTATACCGACTTCGACATCAATGCCGTCGGTACGTTGAACGTGCTGCAGAACGTGCGGGAACACTGCATCGACGCGCCGGTGATCCACTGCTCGACGAACAAGGTCTACGGCGACCGGCCCAACTCGTTGCCGCTCGTCGAGCTGGCGACCCGGTGGGAGATCGACCCGGGCCATCCGTACGCGGCGGGCATCCGCGAGGACATGTCGATCGATTCGTGCCTGCACTCGGTGTTCGGTGCCTCGAAGGTGGCCGCCGACGTGATGGTCCAGGAATACGGCCGCTACTTCGATATGAAGACGGCGTGTTTCCGCGGCGGCACGTTGACCGGACCGGCGCACTCCGCCACCGAACTGCACGGGTTCCTCGGCTACGTGATGCGCTGCAACATGGAGCGCCGGACGTACAAGATCTTCGGGTACAAGGGCAAGATGGTTCGCGACGCCATCCACAGCCACGACGTGATCTCCGCGTTCGAGGCGTTCTTCCGTAACCCGCGATCCGCCGCGGTCTACAACCTCGGCGGCGGGCGCCACTCGAATTGCTCGCACCTCGAGGCATTCGCGATCGCAGAGCAGATCACCGGTACCGAGATGATCACCGAGTACCACGATGCGAACCGCGTCGGCGACCACCAATGGTGGATCGGTTCGAACGCGAGCTTCCAGGCCGACTATCCGCAATGGACGCAGGTCTACGACGTGCCGATGATCCTGCGTGAGATCTACGCGGCCAACGTCGACAAGTGGCGCCCGGTGAGCTGACGGCGATCGCGATGATCGACAAGGGCAAGTTCAACGTGCTCGGCGTGATGGTCGACGCCATCGACTACGGCTCGGCGACCGACAAGGTGATCGCGGCCGCGCACGAGCACCGACCGCTGGCGCTGACCGCGCTTGCCGTACACGGCGTCATGACCGGTGTCGACGATCCCGCGCACAACGCCAGGCTGAACAGCTTCGATGTCGTCACGCCGGACGGCCAACCGGTGCGATGGGCATTGAAGGTGCTGCACGGCATCGCACTCGCCGACCGCGTCTACGGCCCGACGCTCACCAAGCATGTGTTGCAGCGCTGTGCCGCTGACGGTTTGCCGGTCTATCTCTACGGATCCACCACCGAGACGCTGGTCAAGCTCGTCGCAGAGCTGCAGCGTGCGTTTCCGGCGCTGAAGATCGCGGGTACGGAGGCTTCGAAGTTCCGTGCCGCGGCGGACGGCGAGGACCGCGACATCGCCGAGCGGGTGCGTGCCTCAGGTGCCCGGGTGTTGTTCGTCGGCCTCGGCTGCCCACGTCAGGAAGTCTTCGCATACGCCATGCGCCCGCTGCTCGACATGCCGATCCTGGCTGTCGGCGCGGCGTTCGACTATCACGCCGGTCTGCTGCGCAAGCCACCGGAATGGATGCAGCGGTACGCGTTGGAGTGGCTGTGGCGACTCGGCCTCGAGCCGGCGCGGCTGTGGCGGCGCTACCTGATCCTGAACCCGCGCTACCTTGCGCGGCTGTCGGCGCAGAAGGGCGGGATGTGGCGCGCCACGCCGCCAGCGCCCGCCGTCGAACGACCGTCGACATTCGCGGTTTGATCCGTCCCGGTCGTCGGCGTCACGCATGACACGCAATGATCGTCGTGTGCGTGCCCAATCCTTCGTGTTCCATGACGGCGACCTGGTCACGGCGTCCGGTCGATTCGTCGCGGACAACGACGGTGAGTGGCTCGACGTCGGTCGTGGCGCGATTCCGTTGATCTTTGTCCCCGACGCGTCCCCGAGGCCGCGGTCGACTCACTCAGTACGCCTCGTCGGTGCGGTTGGCAGCGGAGTTCCGACAGACTTTGGACCCGACGGATCGAAGCCCGGACAGATCACGGTCGTCGGCGCGTGGCACCACGGAACGATCGACGTCCAGTCGCAGTCGCCCGTTCGGCTGCACGGTCGACCAACGCCGCGATGGAGCGTGCCGCCATGTCCGGCGCCGCCGGGCGGCTGGCCGCATGGACCGGCTCTGGAGAACCTCACCGACCAGGTGGAGGACCTGCTCAAACACGAATCAGTGGTCAGTGTCGCCGACTTTCGGCCAAGCAGCACCCAGACGGTGCTCGTCGTCGCGTCACTTGACGTACCTGCCGTGCAGCGCCTGCTGCGACCGGCACTGCCCGGTCGCGTTTGCGTCACGCACAGTCGATGGACACGAGCGCAGATCGCCGACGTTCGCGGGCACCTGCGTACGGCGTTCCGAGCCTGGTCGATCGACTCGATTGGCGAGTCCGCGACCGAGGCGGGCCAAGCGGTCGTCGTCGTCACGCTCATGCGGGTTACTCAAACGGTCGCCGACTGGGCGGACAGCGTCCCTGATGGACTCGTTGACCTTGATCCGTCGATCACTCCGTTTGGTGCGCGCGAGTGACTCGACCCGTTGGCTGCCACGTCCGTTCTGGGGCGAGAGCGGCGATGCGGCCGCGCGTCGTGTCGTCGGCGAGCATGCCGGCGAGCCCGGCTTCGTACGCGTCCGCGACGCTCACGCCCAACGATTCGGCGACCGCGTAGTCCTTCGCGAGATCCGTGTCGAACATTGCCGGATCGTCCGTGCTGATGCTGCACAGGGCCCCGGCGTTACGAAGGCGTGGCAGCGGGTGCGCGTCGACGCTCGCCACCACCGCGGTACGCAGATTCGACATCGGCGCCACGTCGAGCACGATGCCACGCTCGACGATCTCGGCGAGCAGGTCGGGATCGTCGACGGCGCGGATGCCGTGTCGCAGCCGGCTGGGTCCGAGCGCGAGTGCCTCACGAATGGAGTCCGGCCCGGCCGCCTCGCCGGCGTGTGGCACCAATCCCAGCCCGCCGTCGCGTGCGATGTCGAACGCCTTGACGTACGGCGCGATCGGACGACCCGGCTCGTACCCGCCGATGCCGAACCCGACGACGCCGCGGTCGCGAAAGCGTACGCACTGCCGCGCGGCCTCCTCCGACAGGTCCACCGGCCCGCCTCGGTAGATGTCCGGCGTGAACCGCACCGTGACGCCGTGCCGCTCGAATGCCTCGTCGGCACCGTCGGCGTACCCGTTAAACAGGTCGTCCCACCGCACACCGCGCGCGACGCGCTCGACCGGCGAAAAGATGCCTTCCAAGTAGACCGCGCCGTGCGACGCGGCCTCGGCCGCGTAGTCCACCACTACCTGCCGAAAATCGTCAGCGGTACGCAAGCAGTTGGTGGTCAGGATCCACGTATCGATGAAGTGCTTGAAGTCGGTGAATTCATAGAGCGACCGGAGGCCTTCGACGCTGTCCGCGGGTAGTTCGACGCCGTTCCGGCGAGCAATGGACAGCAGCGTCGCGGCGCGAATCGTTCCTTCGAGGTGGACGTGGAGCTCAATCTTTGGCGACGGCACGCCGCCCACCCTACGGTGCGGCGTCAGCGCCGAAGGGCACGCCCGGCATGGTGCGCATAGAGCAGGTCGAGGATCGAGCGGGCAGCGTCGAACCACCGATCCAGCCACGCCTCGTCGGGCATCGCGCCCTTCGGCGGCAACTCCATCAGCAGTCCGCGCAACAGCGGGTGGTCGGCCATCGTGCCGGTTGGCGAATCGTCGAGCCAGTCGCCCGCGCCGAAGACCGGCTCGGACATCGTTTCCAGGTCGTTGATGGAAATGGACGGTGTGACCGGAGCCAGGATCGACGGCATCGTGGACATGTCGTCCAGCGGCGGTGGCGTCCGGTCCGAGTCGCCGGGCTGTTCTGGGAGGCCCGTGCTATCGCGGCGCTGGTTCGTGCGGTAGGTCACCTGACCGGCGAACCGGTCCTCCGGGGCGCCGTTGCCGAACGCGTCGGGGCTGTTCTTCATGGGATCGCCTGCCTATGTCGTGTCCACACGGGATGGGAGGTGCGCAGCGGTCGCCGCACCACAATCGAGGCGGGCGACGGGTACGTGAGGTACAACGACCCTTATAAGGACAGGCGACGCCTTTAGCGCGATATCCGGATATGTAGCGATGGCAGCCGGCCGACACGAGAGCGGCCGGGTTGCTGGACGTAAACAAACCAGGCGCCGCCCCGGGTCGGGGATGCGCCTGGTTGGCTCGTCGGCAGCGCGTCGATTAGTCGAACTCGCCGTCCTTCACGCCACCGATGAATGCCTCCCACTCATCCGGTGTGTAGACGAGCGTCGGCCCGCTCAGGTCCTTCGAGTCACGGACGGCGATCGCGCCGTCCACGAACGCGACCTCGACGCAGCTGCCGCTCTGGCTCTGGCTCGACTTCCGCCAGACCGCGCTGGACAGGTCGACCCGAAGCCCCTTCGTCTCCACTATCACTTCAGCTCCCTTGCTCGAGCGGCGACGAACTGCACCGACTCGGTCGGGTTCAGCGCGGTCGCCTGCAGCCGATCAAAAATGAACTTGTAGCGATGGAGCTCGTCGTCCTTCTCGAGGAACAGTCCGCCCGCCGCGTTCTCGGCGAAGACGACATCCGGATCCGCCATCTCCTCGTATTCGAGGATCGCGAAGGTGCCGTCCATCCCAATGTGCGCCCCGACCGCAAACGGCAGGACTTGGATCGTGATATTCGGCCGATCGCTGATCTCGACCAACTTCTGGAGCTGGGCGTGCATGATCGACCGGCTGCCGACCATGCGCTGGAACACCGCCTCGTCGAGAATCGCCCAAAAGTCGATGGGCTCGTTCTGATCAAGGAGCGACTGCCGAATCGTACGGACCCTGATCCGCTCGTCCAACTCGGCGTCACTAATAAGTGGACGGGTCGCCCGAATGACGTTGCGCGCGTAGTCCTCGGTCTGCATGAGACCGGGTACGAGCTGGGCTTCGTACGCGCTGATCGACGTCGCGCCCGCCTCGAGCCCGACGTACGCGCCGGTCAGCACGTGGCCGTAACGCAACCACCAGCCACGTTGGCGGGCCTCGCGGGCGACCTGCACGAGGTCGTCTACCAATCCGCCGTCCACGCCGTAGAGCGACAGCATGCTGCGTACGTCGGTGGCAGACGCGCCCGTCTGGCCAGTCTCGATGCGGGACACCTTCGACGCCGAGAAGTCGAGCCGGTCGGCGACGAGATCGATCGTGACACCGGCTTGTTCACGCAGTCGCCGCAACTCCATGCCGAGCCGACGACGGCGGACCGTCGGGCTGGATCGGCTGGTCACGCGGCACCTCCGGGTTCGGACACAGTGACGGCACGTTCACTATGGGGCACCGAGACGCCGGCCGCACGCCAACCGGCCGGGTGTCGTCCCTGCGCAGACGGCCCGTACCAATAACGATCTTGACAGCGGCACCGTCCCCGCGCGTCCCACGAACGGACGATGCCTATGTGGTCAAACTAGCTCAATTGCGGGCTAAACCTGTATCTGTGCCAAGTCCAAATCTGCAACTTGCATTGATCAGGAATCCTGCGGCAGGCTAGGCAAAGGCGTTAACCGACGTTGCCAACCCGGTCGATGGCCGTTGATCCACATCCAGATCGATGCGTCGGACGGGTTAACGATGCACCCGCCGATGCGGCACGGCCACCGCGTCGACTCGAACCAACCAGGGCCGGTGGGCCGCCCGAACGGCGGAGTTGCTCACCGGACTAACCGAACCGTGCCCACCGCGAGGGAGTTCAGGTTGATACCCCGGTCCGGCGAGGTCATCCGCGTGACCCGCGCAGCGAGTGTGCAGTTTGCGGCCGCGCCGCTCTTGTTCCGAGTCATCCGCGTCCATGACTGGTCCACCTACGACGGATGGGCATGGCTCGATGGCTACGAGCTCAATTCCATCGGCGAGGCGGTCGACCGACGGTCGATCTTCGTGCAAGTCGGCGGATTGCAGCCGGCAAATCCCGCCATCACGTCGCGGTTTGTAGGGGCGCGCCGCGGCGCCGGCGCGGACGGTGCGATCGGCGGCGTGGTAAGCCAGGCGGCGGCGCGGCGCCCGTAGGTCCGATCTCGGGAGAGGGGCCCGACGTCGGACTGGGCGCCGGCCGCCGGCTTGGACGGCGGCTTTGCACGGGCGGCGCGCGGCTACGACTGACTCGGCGACGGCGCGGCCGACGGGGCCGACGGTGCGCTCGACGGTGACTCGGGTGCGACGCCGTAGGTCAGGTTCACCCGCGTGCCAGCCGGGACCGTCGACCCGGGCGCCGGATCTGCGGCAATCACCATGCCGACCTGGCTCGGGTCCGACACCGTCTGTGGGATCGCCTGGAACGTGAGTTTGAGCTGGGTGAGCTCGTTCTCCGCGTCCTCCAGGCTGAGAGACGTCAAATCCGCCGGTACGGTGACCTGCGCGGGCGCGGTCGAGGGCGGCGCCGAGGTCGTGGGCGGCGCGGTCGTCGGTGGTGTCGACGGCGCGACGGTCGTTGGTGTGTGAGTCGGCACCGGAGTCGGATTCGAGTTGTGATGCCGCGTCGCAACGACGAGGCCGTACGCCAATCCGACGATCAGCAGCAGGCCCAGCACACCGAGCAGGATCGGCAGCCACCACGCCCGACCGGGCGTCCGGTCGTCGGGACCTTCCGGAGCGGTCGGCGGACCGTACGGTCCGGCCGGACGTACCGTGGCCCGGCCCTGCCAGCCCTCCGGGACCGGCGGCGCGACGGCGGTGTCGTCTATCGACCGCGGTGCGCTCGGCGGAAGGTCTGCGGTGGTGTCGCCAAGCTTCGGCACAGCGCGCGTCGCGTCGGCATCGAATGCCCGAGTCCCGTCCGGGTCGGTGCCGGAGGTCTCCGACCCGGTAGTCATGCCGGCACCCGCCGCGTCATCCACGGCCGGGTGGACCTGGGTGGCGTCGGGGTCGAGCGGCGGGCCGACCCGAGTCGCGTCGGGATCGGCCGGCTCGGTTGTGGCGCCACCATCGACGGGGTCGGTCGTCGCGCCGCCGTTGGTCGACTCGTTCGTCGCACCGCCATCGGTCGACTCGTTCGTCGCACCGCCGTCGGCCGGCTCGGCTGCGTCGTTCGTGTCGGGGACTTCGCGGTCGGCGTCGTGATCGTCTCGGGGCCGATCTTCCACGACTCGACACTAGTTGCCGGCCACCCATGACGTGGCCGCGGGTCGTACCAGCGCGGCGTGCCTGCCACAGGCACCTCAGCCTTGTGGCGCACACCGCCTTCGACCCGTCGGCGATCGCTCACGGCGAGGTCGACGGCGACGGCGACGGCGAGTCGGTCGGCGGTGAGGACGGCGGCCCGCCACTGTCACCGCAGGTCAGCGTGATCAGGGTGTTCCAGTGCGTGGTCGGGTCGTTCTGATCGGGCGATTCGGCCGTGACGAACTTCGTGCGGTCGCCTTGGTAGCGCGCAATCTTGAAACCAAGCGCCGCTAGTTGGCTGCCCCACGTCTGGCACACCGTGTTCGGCTGAATCGGGGGCACCGCGAGCGGTGGCGGCGGTCCGTTGACGAAGACCTTCACGGAGTGACCGGTCGAAACGCTCTGCCCGGCTCCCGGCACCGTGTGGTTCACGGTCTGCGCGGTGCCGCTCTGGTTGAAGACGAGGTCAACGCCGATCTTGTGGTTGCGGAGATCGTTGCGAGCGTCTTGGAATGCCGTGCCGCTGTAATCCGGGAGCGTGTACTGATTGCCCGACTGCGTCGGCGTGGAACTCGGCGTCTGCGAGGGCGACGGTGTCGGCGACGCCGGAGCGGACGATGAGGACGGCGGCGGCGATGCTGGCGGTTGGGCGTTCGCACGCGGCGTCGGGGTCAGCGTCCAGCCCAACGTCGCGCCGATCGCGGCGCACGCGAGGAACCCGACGACGACCGCGAACACCCGGCCGCCGGACCCGCCGCGACGTGCAGAGTTGCCGCCATTGTCGGCGTATCTGTCGGCGGGTGGACGCGGCGTCGAAGTCACCCCACGAGTGTGCCGTATCCGAGCCAATTCGTCCGCTCGCCATCGTCGTCGGTTCCCAGTACGCTCCCGACATGGCCAAGCTGGGCTGGACATCGTCGGTTGGGCTGGCCGTCGGAGCCTCGGCAGGCATGGCGGCGGCACAGTTCGGACTCGGGTACGGCCTCGGCATCATCTCCTGGGTGCCCGCGACGCAGGCCGGCACACCGGACGACACCTGGCTGGCAAGCCTCGCGTGGACGGTGTTCATCGCTGCCACGTCGACCGTGACGGGCACGATATTCGCCGATCGCCGTGCGGCTGGCGCGGTTGGTGCGCCGCCTCGGCGGATGGCGCCGGATGGACGATCCATCGCGCCTGGCGTGCTGGCCACCGGCGCATGGCGCACATCGTTGGCGTTCTGCGCCGCGGTCGGCGCGTTGCTCTCCGTTGTGTTGGTGCTGGTTCCGGCGCGCACCGCGGTTCGTGCCGACACGACGTCACCGGAGTTGATCGCGGCCGGGTACGCCGTCGTCGGTGTCGTCATCGGCATCCTGATATCGGTATGCGCGCTGTCCGTCCGGGCCATCACCACGAACGTGCTGACCAGTTCCGCATGGCTGTGGCTGCTTGCTATCGCGGCCGCCATCGACGGGATCGGCGCGAACACTGGGCCGCATGGCACGCCGTTGGCCATGTGGCCGTACGGCCCCGGCGCGTATTTCCGCACCACATGGTCGGTCGCGGGCACCGCGTTGATGTTCGGCGCGGCCCTGGTCATCGGTGCCGGAGTGGCATGGGTCGCGCAACGGCGCGGCGACAACGCGGTCGGCATCGCCTTGTCTGGTGCGATCGGCCCGCTGACCGTCGCCGCCGCTTACCTGCTTACCGCGCCGCGGCTGGTTGGCGTTCACGCGAACGCGCAGATCTCGGCATACCTGACCGCGCCGTACGCGGTGATCGCCGGGCTCGCCGGCTCGGTGCTGGTGGTGATGCTGTCCGCCAACCGCGCAGCCCGGCGGGCACGTCGCGACGCCGACGAGGTCGCGCACGCCGACTGGCCAACCACGATCGCGACCGCTCCAGGACCCCGGACGCCGATCGACGGGACGCCGGCCAAATCGGGCGCCGAGAGCGGCGCGACGACTTTCGAACTGTCTGCCGGCAAGTCCACTCCGTCGCGGCTGCCCACACCGCCGGTCGGATCCGGCTCGACGTCGAGCACCAGCGCCGTCGCCACCGCGCCGACCGTGGGCGCCGACACAACGGGTACCGCACCGGTACGTCGCCCATCACCGAGGCCGCGCCGCCGGCCGGGACGGCGGTAGCGGGACGGCGCGAGCCCGGGTCCAATGCGGACTAGTCGAGCGACCAGGTGTGCACTGGTTCGTTGGCGGGCAACCGGTCGGCATAGCGACGCAGCATCTCGCGCAGCGCCGACGGTCGCGACATGCCGGTCGTCTCCTCCACATGCCGTACGGTGTCCACCTGCCACGTCGCACCGTTGCGTCGCGTCAGGCAGCGCCCCTCGATGATGCCGAGCAGGCGGTCGCGGATGTCCGGACGCACGCCGAACCGGTCGAGACCGTCGTGGGCCTTCGGCAGTAGGTTGCTCAGCACCAGCTCAACGGCGTCCACTTCGTCCAGCTGTGGCCAGACCTGTCGCGCCATGATGCCGTCGCGCGCGGCATGGTAGAAGTTCGCTTCCGCCTCCGCGAACGTCAGCGACGTCCAGATCGGTCGGTCCACTTCGACGAGTTCGCGTACCAGGCCGAAGTAGAACGCCGCGTTCGCGAGCAGGTCGACGACGGTCGGACCGGCGGGTAACACGCGGTTTTCGACGCGAAGATGCGGCCGGCCGCCCATGATGTCGTAGACCGGCCGGTTCCATCGGTAGACCGTGCCGTTGTGCAAGCGCAACTCTGCCAGGCGTGGTACGCCGCCGTCGGCCAGCACCTCGACCGGATCCTCGCTGTCGCAGATCGGCAGGAGCGCCGGGAAATACCGCACGTTCTCCTCGAACAAGTCGAAGATCGACGTGATCCAGCGTTCGCCGAACCACACACGTGGCCGCACACCCTGCGACCGGAGCTCGTCCGGGCGGGTGTCGGTGGCCTGCTCGAAGAGCGCGATGCGCGTTTCGGCCCACAGATGGCGGCCAAACAGGAACGGCGAGTTCGCACCGAGCGCGAGTTGGACGCCGGCGATCGCCTGCGAGGCATTCCAGTAGTTTGCGAACGTGTCGGGCGCGACCTGGAGGTGGAACTGAGCGCTCGTGCAGCCCGCCTCCGGTGCAATCGAGTCGACGTCTATCTGTAATCGCTCGACGCCGCGAATGTCGATCGGCATGTCGCCGCCGCGGGACTCGAAGATTTGGTCATTCAACAGCCGGTAGCGTGGGTTGCCGGACAGGTTCTCGGAGATTGCGTGACGCTGTGTCAGCGTCGGCAGGATGCCGATGACCACCACGTTCGCGTCGAATTTGCGTGCCCGATCGTCGGCTTTCGACACCGCGGCGATCAGGTCGGCCTCGAAGTCGTCGAATCCGGCGCCGGCGAGCATGCGGGGCCGCGCATTCAACTCGAGATTGAACAGACCGAGTTCGGTCTGGAACAGCGGATCGGCGAGTGAGGCCAGCACCTGACTGTTGAGCATCGCGGGCTCGGCCGCGGCGTCGATCAGGTTCAACTCCAATTCGAGCCCGGTCATGGTGTGTTCGACGTCGAACTGAAAGTCGCTCAACATGAGCGCGAAAACGTCCAGGCATCGGCGTACCTTGCGCCGGTAACGCACGCGGTCCTCGCGCGAAAAGGACATTGGCGAGATGTCCTCACCCATACCGACGCTCCCGACTCCGACGTGTGCGTCAACGTTACGAGCACGGTGGGTAGTCGGTCGAGGGACGAAATGGACAGTTCTCACCTGTCAGTAAGACGGCGATTGCGTACGGCAACGCTGCCGTACGCAATCGCCGGAATGTACGTACCCGATGGTCGAATAGGTCTGTTGCCGGACCCGCCAACCGGGCAGCCGCGGATTAGTCGCGGATTGCCTCGCCCTCGATCTCGAGCTTCACGGTGTTGCCGATCATCACGCCGCCCGCCTCGAGCACCATGTTGTACGTGATGCCGAACGCCTCACGGTCGATCTCGCCGGTCGCGGAGAAGCCGAACACCTCCTTGCCGTACGGGCTGACCGTCACGCCATCGAACTCCACATCGAGCTCGACCGGAACCGTGGTGTTCTTGATCGTCAGGTCACCACGCAGCACGAACTCGTTGCCGCCCTTCGGCACCAGGCCCGTGCTCGCGAACTCGATCGTGGGGTGCGCCTGCGCCTCGAAGAAGTCCGCGCTACGCAGATGGTTGTCGCGCTGCTCGACGCCGGTCGACACGCTCGCCACGACGATGCTCGCCTCTACCGACGAGTCGGCCGGGTCTTCGGCGACCACGATCTTGCCGCTGACCTGGTTGAACGAGCCGCGAACCTTGCTCACCATCAGGTGGCGAGCGACAAAGCCGACCCGGGTGTGTGCCGGGTCAAGCGAAAACGTCCCTGGTGCCGGGATCTTGATGCCCTGGTACTCGCGGACGGCTGTGTCGGTCATGATCTCTCCTCGTATGATGCAATAGTTGCGAGCACAACTATATACACGGCATCAGTTGCGTCGTCAACTATTGCTATACTAGGTCACATGACACGCGACTACGCCGACGATCCACGGCTGACGGCTGTGGGTCTGCTGAGTGAGGCCTACCTCGGCCTGCACGCGAAGCTCGCGTGTCAGATCGCGGAGCACGGCCTGTCGATGATCGAGTTCGAGATCCTGATCCGCCTCGGCCGCACGCCCGGCGGGCAGCTTCGGATGACCGACTTGGCCGCCCAGACGTCACTGACCGCCAGCGGCGTGACTCGCGTCGTCGACCGGCTCGAGCGCGATTCGCTCGTCACGCGCACCGCGTGCCCGTCCGATCGCCGGAGTCTCTACACCGTGATCACTGCGTCCGGTCGGGCTCGCCTCGAAGCGGTTCTCCCTCGCCATCTTCAGCTGATCGACGAGTGGTTCACCGGCCAGTTGACTCCGAATGCGCTCGACGACCTGTTGTCCGGCCTGCGTACGGTCCGCGACGCGGTGCGCCCCGGCGCCGAGGCCGGCATCAAGAACGCCGCCGCCCTAACCCGCTAACCAAGTCACGGCCACCTACCCGTATCACGCCCACCCCGATAGCCCTAACCCGACGGACGGCGGCCGTTCGACACTCGCCGCCGGCTCTGCTCAGGGTCGGGCCGGCCTGAGCCCGACGTAGATCAAGCCTGACCGCTGCGCCGGGCCAAGGCCGGCCTGACCCGAACCGCAGCCACCGGCCCCCGACCCAAACCGCAACCACCGAGGCTAAAGCCCGAGCTCCCGAGCAATCACAAGACGCTGCACCTCAGACGTCCCCTCGCCGATCTCCAAGACCTTCGAGTCCCGCCACATGCGGGCCACCGGCGTCTCGTTCATAAAGCCGTACCCGCCGTGGATCTGGGTTGCATCCCGGGCGTTCGTGACCGCGATCTCGCTCGCGTAGAGCTTCGCGATCGCCGCCTGCCGCTTGAAATCCTGACCGGCGACGAGTCGAGCGGCCGCGTCGTAATACGCCAGCCGCGCGGTGTGCGCGCGCATCTCCATGTCCGCGATCTTGAACTTGATCGCCTGGAACTCGCCGATCGGGTGGCCGAACGCGTGGCGCTGGTTCGCGTACTTGATCGACTCGTCGACGCAGCCCTGTGCGAGCCCGACCGCGAGCGCAGCGATCGCCACCCGTCCCTCGTCGAGCGTGGCCAGGAACTGTGCGTACCCGCGGCCACGCGTGCCGAGCATGTTCGACGCGGGTACCCGGCAATCGTCGAATGTCAGCTCGTGCGTGTCCGAGGCGCACCAGCCGACCTTGGAATAGCCGGGCGCGACCGAGAATCCGGACGTGCCCGACGGCACGACGAACGCCGAGAGTTCCTTCGAGCCGTCCGAGTTCGTACCCGTCACTGCCGTGACAGTGACCAACGACGTGATGTCCGTGCCCGAATTGGTGATGAACGCCTTGGCGCCGTTAATGACCCACTCGCTTGTCGCGTCGTCGAAGACCGCACGCGTCGCCGTGCCGCCAGCGTCCGAGCCGAACCCGGGTTCGGTGAGCCCGAAGCCGGCCAAAGCCTCGCCGGCCACGAGCGGCGGGAGCCACTTCGCGCGTTGCTCGTCGGTGCCGAACCGGAAGATCGGCATGGCGCCGAGCGAGATCGCGGCCTCGAGCGTGATCGCCACGCTGGAGTCGACCCGAGCCAACTCCTCCAGTGCGAGACAGAGCGCGAAATAGTCGCCGCCCATGCCGCCCACCGACTCGGGGAAGGGCAGGCCGAACAAGCCCATCTTGCCCATCTGTCGAACGATCTCGTAGGGGAAGCTGTGGTTGTCGTAGTGCTCGGCGATCACCGGCGCGATCGCGTCGTGCGCGAACTCGCGGACGGTCGCCCGCAACGCTTCGTGCTCGTCGCTGAGCTGGAAGTCGGGCATTGCTGCTGCTCCTTACGAACCCCCCGGGCCGCGGTATGCGGCGCGATCAATCAGGTGATGCCGGATGGCGTTCTAGACAGGCGTCACGCCGTGCCGCCGGCGCGAGAAGTGACGGTCCTTGTGGCGCGCGGACGCGAAGCGTGCGATCAGTTCGTCGCGCAGGTCATGCGGTTCGACGATGGTGTCCACGACCAGCTCGCTCGCCAGGTGCACGATGTCGATGTCCTGCTCGTATTCGGTGCGCTTCGCCTCGACGAACGCGGCGCGCTCGGCCTCGTCGGCGATCGACGCGATCTTGTTTGCGTAAACCGCGTTGACCGCGGCCTCCGCGCCCATCACCGCGATCTTCGCGGTCGGTAGCGCGATCGTCGCGTCCGGCGCGAATCCGGGGCCGGCCATCGCGTAGAGGCCGGCGCCGTATGCCTTGCGGACCACCACACAGATCTTGGGTACGGTGGCCTCGCTGATCGCGGTGACCATCTTCGCGCCGTGGCGGATGATGCCCTGCTTTTCCACCGCCGTACCGACCATGAACCCGGGTACGTCGGCGAGGAACAGCAGCGGAACGTTGAAGGCGTCGCACAACTGCACGAAGCGCGTCGCCTTGTCGGCCGAGTCGACGAAGAGCACGCCGCCCTTGAACATCGAGTTGTTGCCGACCACACCGACGACGTCGCCGTTCAACCGCGCGAAGCCGACCACGACTTCACGCGCCCACAGCGCCTGGATCTCGAAGAAGCTGTCCGCGTCGACGATTCCCTTGAGGTAGCGACGCATGTCGAACGCTTGTCGCTCACTCGCCGGTACGAGCGCGGCGAGGTCAACCGCCGCGGGCGGCACCGGTTCGGCCACCGGCGCGGTCTGCGTGTCGTTCGACGGCAAGTACGACAGGTAGCGCTTGACCACGTCGAGCGCCTCTGGCTCGTCCTTGCACAGGAAGTGGCCGACGCCCGACTCGGTGCAGTGCACCTTCGCGCCGCCCATCGCCTCGAGCGTGGTCTTCTCGCCGGTGACCATCTCGACCATGCGGTCGCTGCCGAGATACATCGAAGCGTTGCCGTCCACCATGGCAACCACGTCGCAGAACGCCGGGATGTAGGCGCCACCGGCCGCGGACGGTCCGAATAGCGCACACACC
>DATFRR010000096.1:0-38514 GCA_035263025.1 Micromonosporaceae bacterium | reverse complement strand
CCAGTTCTCGATCGCGACGTGGAACGGATGCCGGCGACGGTCGAGGTCGGCCACGATCGCGTCGTTCGTCCAGTAGCGATAGCGGTCGACGACGTTGCGGCGATCACCCTCGGCCAGGAGATCGGGATCGAGGCGCGGGTCATCGGGCCACGGACCGGACCACGGACCGACGCCGACCTCTCGCGGCAGGACATCAAGGGCGCCGTCGTCATCTGGGTCGTGGTCCGGGTCGCCGCCCGCCGAGTGTGCGTTCACCGAGCCAGAGGGTACGGCGTCGGCCCAGCGCGCGGACACGCCGCGCCGCACCACCCGTGCGGTGCGCCATCCGGCTGCGCCAGGTCCGGCCGCGACGCGCGGCCGACCTACGTCAGCCAAACGCCTCGGACAACTCGTCGAGGAAGCGCTTTTCGGTCGCGCCGAGCATCGACGCGCGATCTTCCGGCGAACCCGACGCGTCGCAGACGCGGAACGCAATGCTCTCGAGCCACTGCTCGTATGCCGCTCGATCGGCCGGCGTGCCGTGGTCGGCGAGAGCGGCGGCCGCTTGGCGGCACGCGACCACGACCTGAGCGAGACCCGTTTCGCGGTCGGTGGCGTCGAAGTCGGCGTCCGCGCCGTGCTCCGCGTAAATCGCGCCGACCACCTCGCGTACCAACGCATTGGGCGAGTCGCGCCCGGCCGCGATCGCGTCGAGTCCGGCAAGCGCCTCGGCGACCGATCGGCGGGATCCATCCGCGTCCGCCGACGTCGCCGCGATCACGACGCGGCCCGGCAGGCGCACCAGGAGATCCCATTCGGAGTGCGAAAACGTGGTGTCGATACCAGTGCTGCGCATAACGACCTCCGTGGCCTCAGCATAGGACGGCCGCCGTTACGGTCCGCAAGCCTCCGGGAGGGTGGCGGTGCGATGACTCGGCGCGATCGGTCGGCGCCGTCAGCCGGCGCGTTCAGTCGGCGCGGCGCACGGTCAGTCGGCGCGCGGCGTCGGGAAGCTCGGCAGGCCGTCGTCGGTGGCGTAGGCCTTCTTCGGCACCATCACGCGCCGGCGGAACACGCAGACCAGCGTCCCATCCTGGTTGAAACCACGCGTCTCCACGGTGACCACGCCGCGGTCGGGCTTGGAGGTGGACTCCTTCTTGTCGAGCACGGTCGTCTGGCCGTAGATCGTGTCGCCGTGGAATGTGGGCGCGACGTGGCGAAGCGACTCCACCTCGAGGTTCGCGATCGCCTTGCCGCTCACGTCCGGCACGGACATGCCGAGCAGCAGCGAGTAGATCAGGTTGCCGACCACGACATTGCGACCGAACTGGGTGGCCGTCGCCGCATAGTGCGCGTCCAGGTGCAGCGGGTGGGTGTTCATGGTGATCAAGCAGAAGAGGTGATCATCGCTCTCCGTGACAGTCTTGCCGGGCCAATGCCGGTAGACCGCGCCGATCTCGAACTCCTCGAAATAGCGCCCGAATTGCATGGCGACCTCCGGTTGACCGGCACAGATACAAAAACGGGTACGGCAAGTTTGCCGTACCCGGAATGCAATGAACGGCGGGGCCCTCCCCGGCGCCCGCCGCCCACGCTTTGTACACACAGTTTGCGGTACGCCGAGACGATCTCATAGTGACGGCGCTCACAGTTACCCAATCGTAAGCTTCAATTCCGCTTGGTACGAATTTCAGTCACCGTACGTGTGCACCGCGCACGCCGGCGTGCCGCCGGGTAGCCGGTGCCGGTTCCGCGCGATCCAGCGGTAGACCGGCCAGGCGAGCGCTCGTACGGGCGACCAGGCGAGCACTGCCCCGGCCGCGCGCCAGCCACCACCGGCCTCGCGCAACAGCGCCGCGATGGCGTCGGGACCTGCGGAAACTTGGCCACCTGGGGTCGCCCAGAGCACAGCAGCCTCGGCGGCCTCGCGGGTCACACCGATCGCGTCGAGATCGGTCCACTGCCACGGCGAAACCGTGGCGCGCGTCGGAACGTGCCGGGCGAGGAACCGGACGGACGTCGTACAGAAGCCGCAGTCGCCGTCGAAGATGAGCACTGGCACGTCCACCGTCACAGTGTGCGCCGAGCCGAGCAGCATCGGCTCGATGGGCGAGTGTGACGCGCAGCTATGTGGGAATGTCGAGAAGAGGACCCTGGTTGACAGGATCGAACTATTCGTATGCGAACGGAGGCACTCCATGGCCGCCCAGGAACTCACCTCGACCAACTTTGACGAGTTGACGGGCGAAGGTCTCGCACTCGTCGATTTCTGGGCCGACTGGTGTGGGCCGTGCCACCGCTTCTCGCCGATCTTCGAGAGCGTCGCCGAGAAGCACGCTGGCGACGAAGTGGTATTCGGCAAGATCGATATTGATGCCCAGCCCGACCTCGCGCAGCGCTTCGGTGTGGCGTCGATTCCGACGTTGATGGTGGTGCGCGACGGCGTGATCCTCTACCAGGAGCCGGGCGGCATCCCGGCGCAATACATCGAGTCCCTCATCGAGCAGGCCAGCAAGCTGGACATGGATGAGGTACGCAAGACCGCGCAGGCCGCGAGCTAACCGGCGGCTACCGCACATCCGGCGACCGGGTCCCACAGCGGGATCCGGTCGTCGCGCATTCCACACCGGCACGGCGTGGCCGCTGACGTAATGTCGTACGCGTGCGTACCCCCCGAGAGATCCTCGCCGATTCGGTCACCATCGCGGTCGTCGGCGCGTCCCGCGATCCGAACAAGGAGGCGCATGCGGTGCCCGCGCAGATCCAGCGGCACGGCTGGCGCATCATCCCGGTGAATCCGTACGCGGACGAGCTGTTTGGCGTGCGCTGCTATCCGACGCTCGCCGACATCCCCGAGCACGTCGACCTCGTCAACGTGTTCCGGCCGGCACCGGACTGCCCGGACGTGGCGCGACAAGCGGTCGCGATCGGCGCCGATGCGCTCTGGCTACAACAGGACATCGCGTCGCCGGAGGCTCGCGAGATCGCCACGAGCGCCGGACTCGACTACGTCGAGGACCACTGCATAGCCGTGGAGCGCGCGGTCTCCGCGCTGAGCCGGCGCTAGCCGGCGGCGCGAGCGCCGTCGTCGGTCAGGCGCGGTATTCCTTCAGCAGCCCGCGCGAGATGATCGTCTTCTGGATCTCCGAGGTGCCCTCACCGATCAGCAGGAACGGCGCCTCGCGCATGAGGCGCTCGATCTCGTACTCCTTGGAGTAGCCGTATCCGCCATGGATCCGGAACGCCTCCTGCACGACCTCGGCGCAGTATTCGGAGGCCAGTAGCTTCGCCATGCCGGCCTCGACGTCGTTGCGCTGGCCGGAATCCTTCAGGCGCGCCGCGTTGACCATGAGGGCGTGCGCCGCTTCAATCTTCGTACCCATCTCTGCGATCTTGAACGCGATCGCCTGGTGCTGGTGAAGCGCAGCACCGAACGTCTGGCGCTGCTGTGCGTAGGCGACGGCGAGTTCGAAGGCGCGCAGCGACACGCCGCAGGCCCGCGCCGCCACGTTGACGCGACCGACCTCGATGCCGTCCATCATCTGGTAGAAGCCGGACCCGACTGCGTCGGGTCCGCCTAGTACAGCGGTTGCGCTCACTACGTGGCCGTCGAGCACCATCTCGGTGGTCTCGACGCCCTTGTAGCCCATTTTCTCCAGCTTGCCGGGGATGGTCAGGCCCGGCGCCGTCTCGCCGAAGCCGGGCTCCTTGGCGAGCAGGAACGTGGTCATGTTGCCGTAGACCGATTCCGCGCCGGTGTCCGTCTTGACCAACGTCGCGACCACGGAGGAGTAGGCGCCGTTGGTGAGCCACATCTTCTGGCCGCTGATGACGTAGCGGTCGCCATCCCGCACCGCCCGGGTGCGGATCGCTGACACGTCCGAACCGCAGCCCGGCTCCGACATCGAGAACGCGCCGCGCACCTCTCCGCTGGCCATCCGCGGCAGCAGCGCGGCCTTCTGCTCGGGCGTGCCGTGCTGTGCCACGAGATAAGCCACGATGAAGTGCGTGTTGACGATGCCGGAGATGGACATCCAGCCGCGCGACAGTTGCTCGACGACCAGCGCGTAGGTCAGCAGGGACTCGCCGAGCCCGCCGTACTCCTCGGCGATGGTGAGACCGAACAGCCCCATCTCACGCATGCCCGCGACAATGTCGGCCGGATATTCATCCGCGTGCTCGAGGTGCTGCGCGTGCGGAATGATCTCCTTGTCGACGAACTCGCGGACGGTGTCGAGGATCGAGCGCTGCACGTCGGTCAGGCCGGGCGTCTGGGCAAGGCGGGCCATGGCGGTGCCTCCGTAGCGTGACGTGTTACCGACGGGTCACTAGCAGTATCGGTTGGCGCGCCGAACCGGCCAACCTGCACCCCGTCGAGGGCGCTTGTGAGAACTGCCTTCGCGCCGAAGAGTAGCGATGCCGCAAGGAGCCATCGACTGCTACGGTGCGGCATGTGACTTCGCCGGATTACGACCCGTCGCAGGAAAGCACCAGGATGGATCCGCAGGGTGTCGCGAATCCTTATCAGACGCCGAACCCGTACGGGCCACCGCAGTATCCGCCGACAGCACCGGGCTATCCGGCGTCCGCGCCGCCCGCCTACCCGCCGTACCCGCAGCCGCCGTACGGCCAGCAGTATGGCCAGCCATACGGTCAACAGCCGCCGTACGGCCAAGGGTACGGATACCCAGTGGCCGGGCCGATCGCGCAGACGAACACGATGGCCATCCTGTCGCTCGTAATGGCATTTGTGTTCGCGCCGCTCGGCATCGTGTTCGGGCACATCGGGAAGAAGCAGATCCGCCAGAGCGGCGAACAAGGCGACGGGCTCGCGACCGCCGGCCTGATCCTCAGCTACATCTTCGCGAGCGCGTACCTCGTGTTCTGCGCGCTCCTCGTGGTCGGAGTCATCTTCGGGGCGACGACGAGCGGCGCCAGCGGCTGAGCCGGCCGCGTCGGGCGTAACGCCCGCCGCTGGGCCGGCCGCGCCGGCCCTACGCGCGGCGTTACCGGAACTGCGCCTGCCGCACGCTGTTGCCACCGTCCACAACCAACATTTGGCCGGTGATGTAGGACGCGGCCGGCGAGCACAGGAACGCGATCGCCGCGGCGACCTCGTCTGGCGTTCCGGGCCGACCGATCGGTGTGCCGAGGCCCTGCTTGATTTCGACGAGCGTCGACGCCGCCGTATGGATGAGGCCCGGCGCGACCGCGTTCACCGTGACGCCATCGGCGACCAGCTCCATCGCGAGCGCCCGCGTCAGGCCGACGACCCCGGCCTTGGCCGCGGCATAGGCCGACTCGGTCGGCAATGCGTTTACCGGTCCCGCGGTGGCCGCGAGGTTGACGATGCGACCCCAGCCGCGCTCCGCCATCGCGCCCACGAACGCCCGGCTGACCAGGAAGGCGGTGGTCAGGTTGCGGTCGATCTCGGTCCGCCACTCGTCCATGCTCAATTCGGCCACCGGCCGCAACACCTCAGGGCTCGCCTTGCTCGCCAGTCCCGCGTTGTTCACCAGCACGTCGGGCACCTGGCCGTATTGCTCGGCCAACGCATCGGCGAGCGCACCGACCTCCTCCTCGAGTGTGAGGTCGGCGACGAACCCGGTCACGCCGAGCTCGCTCGCCCGCTCATGGATGCGGCGCGTCGTCGACACGATCGCCACATCGGCGCCGAGTGCGGCGAGCCGGCGCGCGGTCGCGTACCCGATGCCGTTCGGGCTGCCGGCGCCGGTGACGAGTGCGACCCGGCCGTCCAGACGATCGTTGTCCGGTTCCCACCGGCCGACCGGATCCGACTCGTCCGCCGTCGATGCGAGCGTCGCGCCGTTGACTTTCTCCATGAGGGAATCCTGCCGGTTGGGTGCCACCTGGGCAATGCGAGGCCACCCGAGCGATACGAGGCCGTCGTCACGTGTCGCCGTCGTTCGACGGGGCTCGCCGCCGGCCGATACGCTTTCAGGCAGGAACAAGGCGTCTCGGACGATCAAGGGGGTCTGTGCGATGACGACACCGAACCCGGACGACCCGACGCGCGGTGCCTACCATCAGCCCTCGGACGCTCCGATATACATCGACCCGGTCACGCATCAGCAGCTCTTCATGGATCCGATCACCGGGCAGCTGCGCTATGAGCCGGTCGGCCCGACCGATCCGGCGGCCGGCGGCGTCAGGCCGGCGAACCCTGGACAGCTCCCGGCGTACCCGCAGCCGTACCCGCCGTCGCCGTACGGCTACCCGTACGCGCCCGCGCCGCCGCGGTCCACCAACGGCATGGCGGTCGCGTCGCTCGTCACGTCGATCGCCGGACTCCTCACGCTCTTCTGCTACGGCATCGGCGCGATCGCCGGCATCGTCGGCGCCATCCTCGGCCACGTCGCGCGCGGACGGATCCGTGAGTCGGGGCAGGACGGCGGCGGGCTCGCGCTGGCCGGCATCATCATCGGCTGGACGACGACCGGCCTAGGGGTGCTCGCCGCCATCTTCTTGGCGCTCGTGATCGCTCGGATGCAATAGCCGGACTGGCACTTCTCGGCGGCGCGCCGGACGCAGCGTTCCGGTCCGGTACGGCAAACGGCGAGGGCGCCGGACTTCGTCCGGCGCCCTCGTTTTCGTGCGGTGTGAGCGTCAGCCCACGGTGTAGGTGTACGGAAGGTCGATCAACTCGTCCCCGCCACCAGTGAACAGGTCAAAGGTGTCGAGGTAGAGATGACCCTTGACGACCGTGCCCTTCGCGGTCGTCGGACTGATCGTGACCGTGATGACGCCGGTTTGACCCGGTGCCAAGGTCAACAGGCCGCCCACCGGAGTGACTACGGACTGCGACGACTTCGCCGGCCGTACGTTGGACGAACCCTGCGTGATCGTGCCGTTCAGCAGGCCGTGCGAGGCCGCCTGCTTGATGAGCGCCCGTGCAGTCGCGCTTGACGGGCTCTGCGCGAACGCGCTGCCGATCATGATGTCGGCCGTGTCGGACGACGTGTCGAGGTCGAACAGCTTGCCGACCACAAACGCCGACAGGCTCGCCGAGCCGGCCGGTGCCGGACCGGAGAACGGACCAGACTGGCCGACGTCGGTCCCGAACGGACCCGGCGTGACCTCATCCGCGACGAAGTTCACCGTCGCGCTGTTGTTGCCGCCGTCCGCCGAGTAGTGGTCCGGCTCGCCGTCGAAGAAGAACACGTCCGAGTTCACCGGTTGGTCGGCGGACACGGTCGTGGTGAACTGCGTTGACTGGCTCGGCACCTGCCATTGCGGCGTCAGGCCGGCCGGCTGCGGCAGCGGGAACGTGTCGCTGGTGCTGGCGAGCTGGATCGTGCCCGTCTGCGACAGGCGCGGGTCGACGTAGTAGTTGAGCGTCGCGGCGCCGTTGTTCTTGATGGTCACCGGCACCGTGACCGTCGAACCCTTGGCGATCTTCGTCTTCGCGCTGCTCGGCAGGCTGGCGGTCACCTTGACGTTGTCGTAGGAGACCTTCGCCTTGAACGGCGTGTTGATCTGGTCGCCCTGCACCGGGTTGAGGGCCTCGATGGTGAGGACCCATGTTCCCGGAATCGGGTTCTGGTGGTAGATCTGGATGTTCCCGTCGTTGAAGTTGCTGTCGTAGCCGTAGACCTGGCCGTTCGGCGCCGCCAACGTAGCAATGACGAAGCCGGTGAGGTCGTCGGTGTTCGGCGCGTGCGACAGACCGACCGACACACCCACGTTGATGTCCGACTTACCGGACGGCACCTGGATGTAGTAGTCGTTGGTCTGCGCCGGCCCGAAGAACGATCGGCCGTTGCCACCGGTGATCGTGCCGGTGAACGTGGTCGCCTTCGGCGGCACGACACCGCGGATCGTCAGCGGCACGGACACGTTCAGCCCACGGTTCGACTTGAACTGCACCGACGCGGACACGTCGCTCGGCTGACCCGGCGTGGTCGTCTTGACGGTCACCGTACGGCTGGTGTTCGGCGCGAGGGTGAACGACGACGGCGACACCGTGCCGTGCGATGCGTAGTTGGCCAGCTGCACGGCCCACTGGATCGGGCCGCTGAAGCCGGAGCTGTGCGACACCGCGATATACGCCGTCCACGTGCCGGCGGTCGGGAACCGGGCATCGGTGTTCGCGTAGTTCGCGGCACCCTGCGGGATCGAATACGACGTGTAGACGCCGTGCGGATCGATCAGGATGATGCGGCTCGCGGCACCGGTGACCGCCGGCATGGTGTCCATCGCCTCTTCCATGGTGAGGCGATCGACGCCGGCCGGGACCTTGAACGTGACCTTGGCGTAGTCGCGTTCGATGCCGAACGCGTCGATGTAGAAGTCACCGTCCGCCTGTGCCTGAGTGACGTCCAGGCTCGTGCTGCCGGTGATCGTCTTGACGACGTGCGTGAGAGCCCGGGTGGATGCGTTGATCGTCTCGGACTGCGCACCGTCGTTGCGGATGGTGAGCGTCTGAGTCACCGTCTTGTTCGGGTTCCCGATTGCGGTGAGCTGCGTCTTGTCGACGACAAGGGCGTTGCCGACGGACTTGGCCGGACCGAAGTTGTCCTGCCAGCTCTCCGCGGCCTGCACAGCCGCCAGCGAGTTGAGCAGGCCAGCGCCTTGCTCGTACGCCGGGTGACCGAGATCGGTCGCGGTGCTCGTGAGCAGTCGCTTGACGAGTGCCGGCGCCGGCTTCGTGCCGCCGTGCGTGTTCTCGTACGCCTGGATGACCAGGGCGGCCGCACCCGCGGTCAGCGGCGACGATTGGCTGGTGCCGCCGAACTGCTGGATTGGGGTGGGTTGCGGATCGTTCTGGTCGTTCGCGCACTCCTCGTAGAGCGTCAGGTCCGGAGTGCACAGCGCCCAGCCGAGGTCACCGGGCGCCACCAGGTCCGGCACTGTGCCGGACTGGGTGATGCCGCCCGAGCTCAGGCCCGAGATGTTGTTGCTGACGAACTTGCCGCTGGACAGCTGAATGCCGGCGGAAGTCGTCTGCAGGTAGGACCGGAAGATCGTGGTCGCACCGACACCGATCACGCCTGGGGTGTCGGACGGGGAGCCGATCGTGCCGGTCACACCGGCGTCGCCGGTGCTCGACACGACGGTCACGCCCGCGGCCACGGCGGCCTGGTCGGCCAGCGAGATCGGGTCGTCGCCGTTGTCCGGGTAGGGGTTGCCGCCGAACGACTCGTTGAGCACATCCGCGCCGTCGGTCACCGCGTAGTCGATGGCCTCGATGAAGCGCGACGTCGGCGCGGTGTTCGAGTTGCCGAACACCTTCAGGCCGATAAGGCTGGCGCCGGGTGCCATGCCGCGGACCGTGATGTCGCAATTCGCCGGCAGCGGGTGCGCCTCATTCACGAACTTCGACAGGTCGTAGCTGTGCAAGCCCTGCGCGGCGATCGAACTGGCGTCGCCGAACGCCTCGGCCGCACCGCTCGGCGCCGCGAGGCCGTCACCGGAGAAGTCCTGGTAGTCGACGAAGACATGGCTGCCGTCGGCGCGGATGAAGTCGGGGTTGTTGATGTCGAGGCCGTCGGCGATGAAGGCGACCTTGACGCCCGAGCCGTCGACGATGTTCTGTGCCTGCGGCGTATTCGGGTCCTCGAACGCGGTGTTCGTGACCTGCAGTGCCTCCGGCTCGAGGATCGGCTGTGCCGGATTGCTCGGGCAGACCGGACCGCTTTGCACCGACGATGCTCCGGCGCCGCCCGAGGAACCGCCCGACGTCTCGATGGGCGCCGCCTTCAGTGGCAGGTCCGGGACGATCGCGGCGACCGACGGATCGGCGGCCAAGGTGTTCGCTTGAGCGGCGGTCACGGTGGCTGCGAACGCGTTGACGGTGGCGAAGCCGTGTAGGTTCTTGGCGCCGTCCGACTTCGCGTGGCTCATCAGCGGCGACTGGTCGGCGTGGAACGCGTTCACACGAGCCGACGAATGGCCCTTCGTGATCGCCAGGTTCGTGTGCTGGTTACGCAGCAGCACGATGACGTTGTGGGTCGGCCCACCGGCAGCGGGCGACGCGTGTGGCGTGCCCTGCGCGGCGGCGGCGCCCACGGTTGCGGCCACCACCCCGACCGAAATTCCTAAGGCCAACAAACCTCGTTTCGAGGTCAAGCCCTTGATCGATACCGACGGCATCGACTGGTCCCCTCCCTGTTGCGCGTCGTAAATCTCCCCAGGCGGAACGGGTGCGACGCGAGTATCTACAGGGAGCGATGACGATAGCAAGGGTGAAAACGGCATTCCTACCCTTGCCACATTCGCCGAATGGAAAGGGTGGCCGACGGGTCGCAGTAAGCGACCACAATGCACGGTCGGTTGTCACCGAGCATCGCGCACGAGATCGCGCGCGACCACGTTGAGCCTGCTCCGAGCCTCCGTAACCAGTCCGTCACTTGGGTGACACTGTGCGTTGCCGCAGTCGGCGAGAATCGAAAAATTGCCCGCAAAGAACCGGTTCATTGGCGCACATATTCGGCGCTGTTCTAAGCGAATTCTCAGATTCGCGCGGCACCACCCGAAGCGCCGAAATGACGCTGCCCGGATATCACGCTGCGCCGAATATCACGCCGTCGTCGGCGGCGTGAACGACGACGTGCGCGTCATTCCCGCGGCCCGTCCTTTTCCGGCAATCACGAACGCCATCTTGCGGGATGCCTCGTCGATCATCTCGTCGCCGAGCATCACCGCGCCGATCTTGCCGCCATCGTCCGACGTCGCGAACTCGTACGCGTCGAGGATCAGCTCGGCATGGTCATAGTCGGACTGCGACGGCGCGTACACCGCGTTCGCCGCGTCGATTTGTCCCGGGTGCAGCACCCACTTGCCGTCGTAGCCGAGCGCGGCCGACCGCCTGGCGACCTCGGTGAACGCGTCGACGTCGGATCTGCAAGAACGGACCATCGATGGCCTGCAGGTCGTGCATGCGCGCGGCCATCAGGATGCGCATCAGGATGTAGTGGTACGGGTCGCCGGGGCCGTAGTCGGGGATCAATGCGCCGACGGTGAGCGACCGCATGTTGATCGACGCCATGAAGTCGGCTGGGCCAAAGATGATCGTCTCCAGCCGCGGCGACGCGGCCGCGATTGCGTCGAGGTTGACCAGTCCTCGCGCGTTCTCGATCTGTGCCTCGATGCCGATCGATCCGACGGCGATGCCCATCGTCTTCTCGATCTGGGTGAGCATGAGATCCAGCCACTGAACATGTGCCGCTTCCTGCACCTTCGGCAGCATGATCGCGTCCAGGTTGGCGCCGGCCCCCTCGACGATCTCGACCACGTCCGCGTACGTCCAGTGGGTGGTTAGGTCGTTGACTCGGACCACGCGGGCCTTGCCGCCCCAATCGCCGTTGTTCAACGCGGCGACGATGTTCTTGCGCGCGCCCGGCTTGGCCAGCGGCGCGACCGCGTCCTCGAGATCGAGGAAGACCTGGTCGGCCGGCAATCCTTGCGCCTTGTCGAGCATCTTGAGGCTCGAACCCGGCACGGCAAGGCACGAGCGGCGGGGTCGTCCGGCGGCGCCCATGGCGGCCTCCTACGGTCTCGCGGGTTCTCCGGCCTCTTGGCGAAACGGTAGCCTCGGCCCGTGCGCAAGGAGAACATTTCTGTGAACGATTTCACCGGTCGGACAATTGTCGTGACCGGTGCGAACTCCGGCATTGGATTGGCCGCCGCGAAGGCGTTCGCGCGCGGCGGTGCACGGGTCGTGCTCGTCGGCCGGGACCAGACCCGGCTCGACGACGCGCTAGCGCTCGTGTCGTCGCTCTCGCCGAACCCAGCAGCGGCGCCCGCTGCGTTCCGAGCCGACTTCGCCATACTCGACGAGGTGCGCAAGCTTGCCGCCGCGCTCAATGATGCGTACCCGTCGATCGATGTGCTGGCGAACAACGCCGGTGGGTCGTTCGCGCGCCGGACCACGACGGTGGACGGGTTTGAGCTGACCATCCAGGTCAACCACCTCGCGCCGTTCCTGCTGACGAACCTGCTGCGTGCCCGGCTGGCCGGCGGGCGCATCATCAACACCGCGTCGGACGCGCATTCCGTCGGTCGGCTCGATCCGGCGAACCTGAACTACGCGGGTCGGTTCCGGACGTTTCCGGTCTACGGCGCGTCCAAGCAGGCCAACATCTTGTTCGCCGCCGAGTTGGCGCGGCGTTGGCCGGAGATCAACGCCTACAGCTACCACCCCGGCGTGGTACGCACGCGGTTCGGCCGCGAGAGCATCGTGGTCAGCACGTTCTACAAGGTGATGCCCGGCCTGCGTACGCCGACCGAGGGCGCCGACACGATGGTCTGGCTCGCCGGCACCGCCCTCACCGAACTCGAGGACGGCGGCTATTACGTCGACCGACGGCGGCGGTCGCCATCGGCCGCGGCGGCCGACCCGGCGAAGGCCGACGCGTTGTGGAGCGCGAGCGAGGCGGCGGTCGGGCTGTAGCTGTTGGTGCTCGAGTGCCGTTGCCGCCGCGCCACGATGGCAGCGGGGACTAGTCGGCCAGCGCGATCGGATCGGCGACCGGCTCGGTAACGGCGCCACGGCGGCTGCCGAGCACGACGATCGCGACGCCGATCGGGAGCAATGCGAGCCCCGGCCACGACGCGGCGGCCGGCGCCTGGCCCAGCCATAGCCACGCGATCAGCGCCGCACCCGGCACCTCCAGCAGAATCAATACCGAGACGGTGGTCGCGGTGACGCGATGCAGCGCGTAGTTGAACATCGAGTGGCCGAGCAGCTGCGCGCCGAACACGAGCCCAGCGATTGCGAGCCACGTGAGGCCGGGGTAGCCGGCGAGGCGTACCCGGAAGATCAGGCACACGGCACCCAGCAGCACTGCACAGACCCCGTAGCAAATGGTCGTATACGTCACGGTGCTCGTGGCGGTGCGCGCCCGCTCTCCGTACGCCGTGTAGACCGCGATCGCCATCCCGCCGGCGAGCGCGAGAAGGTCGCCGGACACCGCACGCGCGGATACCCCGACATCCGCGCCAGTCGTCGCGATCGCACCGGTGACCGCGACGGCGATGCCTATCCATGCAACGCGCGTCGGTCGCCGACCTTGTCCGGAGGCGATCAGACCTTGCCATACCGGTTGCGTCGCACCGAGCGCGACGGCGTCCGCGACGCTCGTCAGCTTCGCGCTCGGCACCCACGTGCCGAAGTGCACGGCGAGCGCGACGCCGGCGAGCGTACAGCTGAGCAACGTGGCGCGGCCGGCTCCGGAGAGCAGTTCGCGGAACTCGGCTCGCCGCCGGGTCGCGGCAACCGGCGCCAGCAGCACGGTCGAGAACGCGTTGCGCCAGAACGCGATCGCAAGCGCCGGCGCGGCGGCGTACGCGATGATCGGCGCGGACGACGAGACCGCGAGCACCGCCACGGTCAGCGCGGTGACCGTGGCGACGTGGATCTGCGTACGACCTGGCACGATCGCCAATCCTTGCACCAGAGCCGATGAGTAGCGCAGCCACGAGGCTCCATCAGCACAGCCGATGAGTAGCGCAGCCGCGAGGCTCCATGAGCACAGCACTTTGGGCGCCACGCACTCCTATCTCTGGCCAGCGCCATCAGGTCCGACGGCGGTTGTGCGCACCGTAGTCGCGTCGATACGCTCGGCGGGTTTCCCATGTCAACCGCGCGGAGCACTGGATGTCAGCCTCGGTCGAGATGAGCCAGGTGCGCGCGGTCGTCTTCGACTTCTTCGGCACGCTGACTCGAGCCATGCGGCGCGGGCCAGGCCATGACGAGGTGGCCCGGCGGCTCGGCATCGATCCCCGCATTTTCGCCCGCGTGCTCGACGACACCTTCATGGCACGTACCGTCGGAGCGTTCGGCGGTCCGCTGACCACGCTCGCGGTGGTCGCGGTGCGAGCCGGCGCACCGGCGCCGAGCCGGTCGGCGTTGCGGCAGGCGTACGCGGACCGGACCGCGGCGGTCCGATCGGACGTACATCTCCGGCCCGACGCCGTCATCGTGCTGCGTGCGGTACGCGCGCGCGGCCTGCGTACCGCTGTGCTCAGCGACTGCACCCGTGAACTCGCCGCGTTCTGGGGTGAACTGCCGGTCGCCGGACTCGTGGACGCACGTGTGCTGTCTATCGAGGAGCGCCGGCATAAGCCGGATCCCGTCATGTACCAGACGGTGGCGCACCGGATCGGCGTGGAGCCGCGGCACTGCCTCTATGTCGGCGACGGCGGCAGCCGCGAACTCACCGGCGCGGGTGCCGCGGGCATGACGGCGTTGCGGCTGGCCGCCGACGACCTCGCCGACCACCTCGTGTTCGGCGCGGACGACTGGACAGGTCCCTCGGTGCGCTCGCTGTCGGACGTGATCGATGTGCTGTCCGGCGTCCAGGGCGGGTAGCTCGACGTTGATGTCAGGCGGTGCCGTCGGGTGGGCGTACCAGTGGCGTGGTGAGTGCGACCGGATCTGCGCGCGACGCGCGGTCGGCCGGCGACTGCCCCGCGGCGATGCGTTCGCGCAGTCGCAGAATGCCCTGCAGCAGCGCCTCCGGTCGAGGCGGACAGCCGGGCACATACACGTCGACGGGCAGCAGTTGGTCGATGCCCTTCGTCACCGAATACGAATCCCAATACGGCCCACCGCAGTTGGAGCACGCGCCGAACGAAATCACGTAGCGCGGCTCGGACATCCGGTCGTAGCACCGCTTGACGGCCGGCGCCATCTTGTCGGTGATGGTGCCGGCCACGACCATTACGTCGGCCCGGGCGGGCTCGGCCGCGTACGGCATGATGCCCAGCTTCACCAGGTCGTAGTCGCCCATCGAGGCGGCCACGAACTCAACCGCACAACACGCCAGGCCGACGTTGAAGACCCACAGCGCGTAGCGGCGATCCCAGTCCAGCGTGATCCGGATCGGCTCGCCGACCACATCCCGTTCTCGCGCCACGACGGCCACGTTACTGCTCGTCCGGTGACCAGAACGCGGCCGCCAGGTCGACACGGTCGAGGTTCGGTCCGCGCAGCGGTGTCCCCTCGGCGCGATGCCGTCGCAACGCTTCGACCTCATGGCCGGGCACGAGCCGTCCGGACGCGTTGACCACGCGGTGCCACGGCACGCCGCCGCCGTAGCGGGCCATTACGGTGCCGACCTGACGCGGGCCGCCCGAACCGAGCCACTCCGCGATCGCGCCGTACGTGATCGCGCGGCCGGCCGGGATCCGTGCCACCACGTCGAGCACGGCCTCTGCGTAGGCGTCGGCGCGATCGGCGGCCCGGGCGCGGTCCGCGTCCGGCCTATGATCCATGTCACCACGATATGGAATGCGTTTGTATGACCGCGAGATCTCCGACGGACAATGGGCACATGCGTCAGGTCGTCGCGGGGGCACGCCGGGTCGTGGTCAAGGTCGGATCATCGTCGCTGACGAGTGCGGCCGGTGGACTGGATGGCGCGCGTCTCACCGCGCTCGTCGACGTACTGGCGGGCGCCGCCCGTCAGGGACGCGAAGTCGTGCTCGTCTCGTCGGGTGCCATCGCCGCCGGACTCGCACCGCTCGGCCTCGCGCGCCGCCCGAACGACCTCGCCACCCAGCAGGCCGCCGCGAGCGTCGGACAGGGCTTGCTGATGCGGGCGTACACGGCGGCATTCGCCGCGCACGGAACGACCGTCGGGCAGGTGTTGCTGACCGTCGACGATGTGACCCGGCGCGCGCAGTACCGCAACGCGTACCGGACGCTTCGCCGCCTGCTCGACCTCGGCGCGCTGCCGATCGTGAACGAGAACGACACGGTCGCGACCGACGAGATCCGGTTCGGCGACAACGACCGGCTCGCTGCGCTCGTCGCAGCACTCGTGCACGCCGACGCGCTGGTGCTGCTGTCCGACGTCGACGCGCTCTACACCGGCCGCCCGTCCGCGCCGACGAGCCGCCGGATCGATGTCGTCGGGGCCAACGAGCGGCTGGACGGTGTGGACCTCCACAAGGCCGGTCGGGCCGGCCTCGGCACCGGCGGGATGGTCACCAAGATCGAGGCGGCCCGCATCGCGACCGGCGCCGGCATTCCGGTCGTACTGACCGCCGCCACGCTGGTCGGCGACGCGCTGACCGGTGACGACGTCGGGACCTACTTCGAGGCGGCCCCGAAGCGCAAGCGCTCACGGCTGTTCTGGCTCGCGCACGCCACCGCTCCGCGCGGTCGCCTGCACCTCGACGACGGCGCAGTGGAGGCGATCGTCGGCTGCCGCGCATCGCTGCTGCCGGCCGGCATCACCGGCGTCGACGGCCGGTTCGTGGCTGGTGAACCGGTGGACCTGTTGGACACCGGTGGTCGCCCGATCGCGCGCGGCCTCGTGAACTATGACGCCGGCGAGTTGCCGGGTCTGCTCGGCCGTTCGACGGCGGAGTTGGCCGCTTCGCTCGGGCCCGGGTACGACCGCGAGGTGGTGCATCGTGACGACTTGGTCCTGCTGTAGCGGCGGGCCGGTTGGTTGGCGAGCCGCCGGCGGCACGTCTATCGGGTGGCGTCGATGATCGCCAACGGCGCGGAGACGGTCGCGGAACTCGCCACGCGCGCTCGCGCGGCCGCCACGGCGCTGGCGCGCGCACACCGATCCGTCAAGGACGCCGCGTTGCATGCGATGGCGGACGCTGTGGTCGGCCGTACGCCCGAGATCCTGGCCGCCAACGCCGCGGACGTGGCCGCGGCCCGCGCCGGCGGCACGCCGGACGCGATCATCGACCGGCTGGCTCTGGACGAGGCGCGCATCGCGTCGATCGCGGCCGGCCTTCGGGACACCGCCGGCTTGGCCGATCCGATCGGCGATGTGGTCCGCGGTGGCACGCTTCCAAACGGCTTGGAGGTACGCCAGATCCGCGTCCCGTTCGGCGTGGTCGGGATGATCTACGAGGCACGGCCGAACGTGACCGTGGACGCGGGGGGTCTGTGCCTCAAGTCGGGCAACGCGGTGCTGCTGCGCGGCTCGTCATCCGCGATGCGCTCCAACGCCGCGATCGTGGCCGCACTGCGCGAGGCCGTCGACAAGGCCGGGCTGCCCGCCGACGCGATCCAGCTCGTGGACGCGTCAACGCGCGACACCGTACGCGAGTTGATGACCGCACGCGGGCTGGTCGACGTGCTGATTCCGCGTGGCGGCGCGGATCTGATCCGGTCTGTGGTGGACGGCTCGACGGTCCCGGTGATCGAGACCGGGGTCGGCAACTGCCACGTGTACGTCGACGCGGACGCCGATCTGGCGATGGCATTGTCGATCCTGTTGAACGCGAAGATATCCCGACCGTCGGTGTGCAACGCGGCGGAGTCGCTGTTGGTGCACGCCGACGTGGCCGACGAGTTCCTCGCGCTCGCCCTGCCCGCGCTCGCCATCGCCGGCGTCACCGTGCACGGCACACCATCGGTGATCGCGGCCGGTCTCGGTGCCGACAACGTGGTGCCGGCCACCGACGATGATTTCGCCTGCGAGTACCTGTCGCTCGACCTGTCCGCGCGCGTTGTCGACTCGCTCGACGACGCGATAGGGCACATCCGGCGCTACGGCTCCGGCCACTCGGAGACGATCGTCACGCGGTCGCTGGCCGCGGCCCGCGAGTTCACCGCCGCAGTCGACGCCGCCGTCGTGCTTGTCAACGCATCCAGCCGCTTCGTGGACGGCGGCGAATTCGGATACGGGGCCGAGATCGGCATCTCGACCCAAAAGCTGCACGCTCGCGGTCCAATGGGTCTCGTGGAGCTAACCGCCACGAAGTACGTAGTCACCGGCACCGGCCAAACCCGCTAACCACGTCCGCCTCGCGCGCTCTCACCCGCCGCCCGCCCGAAACGTCACGTCGACTTCCCGTACCACGGAACCTCGAAAGCGCGCGCCCACCTACCGCAAGTCACGTCTGTGTGTCGCAAGGTCGGCGACTACCGCAACCCGCGAATCGCCGCCAACGTCGTGTGTACGTCGAACGCGTCGCCGTCGTCGGACGCCCACCCGCCGTCGGTGCGCTGCGTCTCCGAGAGTCGCCGGCGTGCGGCGTCGATGATGCCGTCGAGCGGGGTCAGACCGACGCGCCGGAAGGCGGCCGACAGCCACGCAACGTCGGCGGCGCTCATGCCGGGGATCCGGTCGGTCAGCACGAGTTGGATCTGTGCGGACTCGTAGAACCAGCCGGTGTGGTAGAGCAGCGCGCCGCCGAGCCAGCCCGCCACCAGATACGACGGCCATGTCCCGTCCGGTCGCAATGCGGCGCGGAACGCCTGACTCGCGCGCGCGACAACCTCGTCGTGCGTCGTGGCCTCCGGGGACGGCGGCGGCGTGGGCGGACCGGCCACCGCCATCCAGAAGCCGGCGTCCGCGGTGAGGTAGAGGGTCGCCTCAGCGTCGCCGGGCTGCGCCCACGGCGGTGCGACATCGGCGAGCGCGGCGTCTTCTTCCCACGTGCCGTCCGGACGCTGCCGGCTCGCGAGCCAGCGCAATGCGTCGCGCGCGGCGGGCCGCTCGAGCGCGCCGAGGTCGTCGAGCTCGGTCAGCCGAAAGCACGTCGCGGCGACCGACGGCAAATCGTCGCCCCAGGTCGCGGGCCAGCCACCGGATGCCGTCTGACCCGACTCGACCTTCGCGATCATCTCTGGGGGTGCCGGCACCTCGGATCGAAGCCAGGACAGCCGCGCACGGTCCACCTGATCGCCTCGAGCAACAACAAAACCGATCGCGGCGTCAATGTCGACCATGGACCCAGACACTACCGCCCGGAGATGACGGTCTCTCGCGGGCCAATCGCGGTCTCAGTAGCTCGGCAGCGCGGGATCGATCTGCTTAACCCAGGACGTCACACCGCCCTGGACGTGTACGGCATCCCGGAACCCGGCCGCCTTCAGCGCGGCAAGCGCTTCGGCCGACCGTACGCCGGTCTTGCAGTACAGCACGATCTGCCGATCCTGTGGCAGGTCGGCAAGCGCGGCGCCGGACAGGATCTCGCCCTTCGGCAACAGCCGCGCACCGGGGATGCGCACGATCTCCCACTCGGCCGGCTCGCGGACGTCGATCAGATCGATTGGCTTGTCCGCGAGTTGCCAGTCACGCAGCTCCTGCACGGTGATCGTGGAGCCGAACGTCGCCTCGGCCGCCTCCGCCGAGACCGTGCCGCAGAAGTCGTCGTAGTCGATCAGCTCGGTGACCGTCGGGTGCTCGCCGCACAGAACGCAGTTGGGGTCCTTGCGTACCTTCACCGTGCGGTAGTTCATCTCGAGCGCGTCGTAGACCATGAGGCGTCCGACGAGTGGTTCCCCGATGCCGGTCAGCAGCTTGATGGCCTCGGTGACCTGGATCGACCCGATGCTCGCGCACAACACACCGAGCACGCCGCCCTCGGCGCACGACGGGACCATGCCCGGCGGCGGCGGCTCCGGGTAGAGGCACCGATAGCACGGGCCATGCTCCGACCAGAACACACTCGCCTGCCCGTCGAACCGGTAGATCGACCCCCACACGTACGGCTTGCCGAGCAGTACGGCCGCGTCGTTGACGAGGTAGCGCGTCGCGAAGTTGTCGGTGCCGTCGACGATCAGGTCGTAGTCGGCGAAGATCTGCATCGCGTTGTCGCGCGTCAGCGGCTCACCGTGGATGTTCACCGTCACGTACGGGTTGATCTCGTGAATCGAGTCGCGCGCCGACTCCGCCTTCGGCCGGCCGATGTCCGACTGACCGTGGATGATCTGCCGCTGCAGATTCGACTCGTCGACCGTGTCGAATTCGACGATGCCGAGCGTGCCGACGCCGGCCGCGGCGAGATACATGAGCGCGGGCGACCCGAGGCCACCGGCGCCGACCACCAGCACCTTGGCGTTCTTGAGCCGTTTCTGCCCGGCCACGCCGACATCCGGGATGATCAGATGGCGTGAGTACCGGCGGATCTCGTCGACGCTCAGCTCGGCGGCGGGCTCGACCAGGGGCGGTAGCGACACGGTCGTGACCTTTCGGGAGTCCTTAAAACAACTAGACCACTATTGTCGCTCGGTTGGCGCGGCGCTATCCGTGATCATCGACACGCCACGATTTGCGGGTACGCGGGAATTTGGCGCTGCGTCAGGCCGGGATCTGCGGGCCGCTGTAATACGTGCCGTTCGGGTAGGGGTACGGGTTGGCCACGCAACCCTGCAGCCCGAGCGCCTGTGCCATCATCACGGGCGCCAGCTTGCCGGGACCGGGGCACGCCTGGTTCAGATATCCGATCTGACGCCCGACCTCGTGGTTGATGTCGTACGCGCGGTACGTGGCCAGCGACGCGCCATATCCGGCGACCGATGACTTCCACCGACTCAGGTTGATGACCACCTGGTTCGGCAGGTGACAGGAGGTCAGGTCATCGGTGTGGAAGCCGCCGGCCCCGCACATCTTCTCCGCGGTTGTCTCGGTCGCGAGGTAGACGGTGAACGTCGCCTTCGTCGCCGTGGGGACCTGCTGGAACCGAAACTTGCCACCGGCGATCCAGCTCTGCTGATCACCGAGGATCGCTACGACGTCGGCGGCGAACGCGTTCGCGTCCTCGCCGCCCTTGGCCGTCTCCGCGCCCTTCTCGGTGCCGACGTGGAAGGTCTCCAGCGTGCCGGCCGTACCAAGCACCGCAGACGTCGTCGTGGCGAGCGTGAACTTCCCGGTGCCGGTGGTCGGCACCCCGGAGGGCAGCACACCCGGTGTCGCCGTGCTGGTCCCCGAGGCGGCTCGCTGCTTGCCATGGTGCGGCCACCCGAGCACCCGCGTGACCGCCAGTCCGCCGAGGATGACCACCGCGACGAGGGCGAGCACACCGACCATCAAGCGCTGACGACGCCTGGTTCGGTCGGCGTCCGGTACGGCGGTGATCGTGGTGGTGGCCGCGGCACCGACGTCGGTTCCGGCCGGGCCCGTCGGGCGCCGGCCGCCGTTGGCACGCGACGAAACGTCGAGGTCCAGGCCGGGGTCGCCGCCGCGGGGAGGCGGGGCGGGCGAGGCGAGCGGGCGGTACGACGGCATCCGGGGCGGCATCCGGGGCGGCGGCGGTGCGATCGGCGGCGGTGCTAGGGACGACCGGGGCGGTGGCGTCGACGACCGAGGCCGTGCCGCCGGAGGCAACGGCGGCGGGCGGACCGCCGAGGATGTCGGCTGCCAGCCGGGGGTCGGCTCCGGCTCGTCCGGCGCCCGATGGCGCTCGCGACCGGGGAGGTAGGGCGGCGCGGCCTGGTAGGACGGCGCGCCGTCCACGGTGTGATGGCGTCCGCTGTCGCCACTCCATCGGGAACGCGGATCGGGCATGTCACGCGATCGGTCGCGGCGTGACCGGCCATCCGGACGGCGCGACCCAGTGTCACGATCCGACGCGGTGCGCGCCGCCAGGTCCGGCCGGGCGTCGCTGCGGCGGATGTCGGCGTCGGACAGATCGGGGCGCTGCGCTAGCGGCGGGTTAGGCGGTCGGTACGGCTCGGTGGCGTCGTAGCGCGCGCGCTCGCGACGCGGCGGCCAATCCGCCGTGGCGACGGGCGGGCCGGTGCTCGCTGGCGGCCGGCCCCGCGAAGTCGAACCACCGCGGGGCCCGACCGGCACGTCGGGCACCTCCGGAACTTCGTCGCGGTGGCGGCCGGACGACGGCGTACCCGTCGCGTCTCGGCGACTGCGGGACGCGCGTGGTTTGACCGGGGGAGCCCACGGATCGGCGGCGCTCTTCGCCGGTTCGCGAGCCGGTTCGCGAGCCGGTTGGCGAGCCGGTTCGCGAGCCGGTTCGCGCGCCGGTGGCAGGTCGGTTTCGGCCGGCGAGCCGCGTCGGCGCCTAGGTGGCGACGGGTTGGGCTCAGCGTTGTCTGGGGGCCTCGCTTCCGTGCGCCTCGTGCGTCTGCCGGTCTCTGCGCTGCCCGCCTCCGTGCGGCCAGTCCGTCTGCCGACGGTTTCTGCGTTGTCTGGCTCTGTGCGGGCGGTCGGTCTGCCGACCGTGTCCGCAGTGCCGGCTTCTGCCCGCCTGTTACGCCTGCCGGTGTCTGCGCTGCTCGTCTCCGTCGGATCACCCGCCGCTGGGGCGTCGGCGCCGCGACGCGACCTCGGCCGCGACGACGTCCAGTCGTCCTGGCCGGTCGGCGACAGCATCCGTACCCACAGATCGGTTTCGTCGTCGGTCGGCGTTTCGACCGGGCCGCCGCGATCACGGCGCAGCCGTCCGAGCCCCCGGGCGCGCGCGCTGCGGGCGTCCGGCTGCGATTCCGGCATATCGTCGCGGGGGTCGTCGGAAGACATTGCGGTCTAGGGTGCCATGCCATCGGGACGTCGGCAGAGGGCCGACCGCCAACCGGCGTACTTTGTCCGGTTGTCGGAGCGGGTTCTCCTCCGACTCGATGTGCCGAACATCACATCAGTACGAGCCTGACGGGCCGCTGTAGAGCTTGCCGTCGACGTACGGCCACGGGTTCGCGGTGCAGCCGTGTAACCCGAGCGTCTGCTGCTCCATGACCGGCGCTGGCGCGCCCTTGGCCGGGCACAGCTGGTGGCCGTGACCGAGTGCATGCCCAACCTCGTGGTTGATCATGTACGTCCGGTAGATGTCCAACGAGATCTTCGCGCTGCGGTAGGCGGACACCGATGTCATGTATCGGTCGAGGTTCAACACCACGTGTGCGCCGTTGCGGCACGACGTGAAGCTGTTGGTCGGCAGCGGAGCGCAGAGCTTGTTCGTGGTAGACGCCGTGACGAGGTAGATCGTGAAGTTCGCCTTGCTGGACTGCGGGACCTGCTGCAGGCGGTACGCACCGCCGGCGATCCAGCTGCGCGCGTCGCCGAGCGTCGCGTCTACCTTCGCGGTGAAGTCCGCCATCGATACGACCGAGATGTTCGACTCGATCGCGATGCGGAATGTCCGAATCGGACCGCTCGTTCCGAGTACCGGGCCGGTGGTCGAGGCGTACTGATACTTCTGCGGTCCGCTATGCGGGAACGGGACGTTCAGCGACACGAGCTCGGTCGCCGGATCCACCGACGGACTCGGTGCCGGCGAGCTCGGCTCGGCCGACGGCGCTGCCGTCTCGCTCCCTGATGCGCTCGGTGCGATGGGCGCCTGCGAGAACGTCGCGCCATCGGTCGCGGCGGCGATGGCCGGCCCGTATCGATCGAAGAGGAACACACCACCACCGACCGCGATCACGGCCGCGAGCGCTGCGAGAAGTGCGTGATTGCGCCCGTTACGCGAGCGGCGGTGGCGAGCGCGGTGCCGGGAGGACATCCCGCCTAGCATCTCATGACGCGGTCTAGGCGGCGCGTCCGGCGAGGGGTGGTGTGCGGACCTCATCAAGCATGCCAACGATCGCGCCGGCCACCAGTTCCGGCGCCTCCATCTGCGCGACGTGCCCGACACCGGGCAGCATGAGCAGGCGCGCGTCGCGGATGACGCGGGCGGTGTGTGGCGCGACGCGTACGTCGACCAGCCGGTCGAGTTGACCGCCGATGACGAGCGTCGGCTTGTTCACACGCGCCGCGGTGCGCCACAACGAGCTGCTGCCCGGCAGGTACGCCCGAAGGAAGCTGCCGACCAGTCCCCGCAGCGTGCGTACGTATGCGTCGGCGTACCACGGGACGTCGTAGCGCAGCTCAATCTCCTTGATCGCCTCTGCCACCCGTCGCGGGTGAATGCCGGCCGGGTTGCCCCAGCACGCCTCGAGCACCTGTTGCGCAAGCACTTCGGGGCGGATCTGGGAGAGCCGGCGCTGGGCAAGGCGCTCGGCACGCGGCACCGCGAGCAGTGGCAGCATCCGACCCTGCGCGGAGCGCCTCGGGTCGAGGAACGGGAGGGCGGGCGAGATGAGCGTGAGCGTACGCACGAGATCCGGGCGGACAGCGGCGACCTTCACCGCGATGGCACCACCGAGCGAGTTGCCGATCAGATGCACCGGACCTCGATCGGCGGCCTCGATGCACCGCACGACGCGATGTGCGAAGGCGTCGACGGTGTAGCGCTCCGCGGGATCGCTGCGACCGAAGCCGGGCAGGTCGATGGCCTGGCCGGCGAGCCGGTGGTCGAGCATGCCCGCGACGTCGGTCCAGTTCTGTGCCGAACCGCCCAGACCGTGGACGTAGAGCGCAGGCTCCGCGTCGACGGCGCTGGCCGGCGTCTCGCGCACGTGCGTATACGACCCGTCGATGAGCACCGGTCGTCCCGGCCACGGAGACACCAGGTCCGCGCGGACATGCAGTGATTCCACGGTGGCCACGACGGCCCGCTTCACGTCGACAGTATGCTGCCGTCCGCCGGGCAATCCCGCCGCGGCACGCCGACGCGCCCATGCCGTCGCCACGCCGAGCCCGGCTCGACCGCGCGCCCATTCCGCGGCCAATCCGGTCTCCGCGCGCCGCCGGATCCACAGCGCTACCCAGTTCGGCGCGTCCGATCCACGTGTCCGGCGCGTCCGGCGCTCGGTCCAGCCGACACTCACGCGAGCAAGCCTTCCAGCCGACGGTTCACCGCGGCCAGCGTGGCTCGTACGATCGACTGCCGCGGATCCCCCGACACCAGCGCAGATCCGACGAGCTGTTCGATGCGGCCGTCGCCGCTGACGAGCACGACGACCACGGCGACGATGCACGTCCCGAAGGGCACGACGCCGGCATGTTCGATGAAACACCGCATCGGTGCGCTGTCCGCCGGTTGGTCCGCATTGAGGCAGGTGGAGACCAACAGCGAGTCGATCGCACTGGCGGCCGCCTGGGCGGCAAGTCGCAGCAGGTACGCGTCCACGGCGGGACCGGTCGCACGACCCACCGTCGTCTCGCCGTCGCATTGCAGGCGCACCTCGATGGTCGCCTCCGTGCCGAGTGTCGAGACGTGCACCTGATCGATGACGATGCGCGGTGGCTGACCGGGCACCGGGTCCAGCGGCACGGGGTCGCCGAGCGAAGCGGCACCGGGCAGGTAGCCGCCGGACTCGACCGGACCACCGCCGGACCGGCCAGCGACGGCCGATCGGAAGCCGGGCAACAAAGCTGGGTCGGACATCGCGTATCCGGTTGCCGATAGGGACTCGACGCCGGACGGCGGGAAAGGTCCGGTGGCGCTGACCATGCCCGAGCGACCGGATCCCGAGGCACCGCCGCCGATGCGTGCGCCGCCCGCCGTAGCGGTCGACCCGCTGGACACCGGTCGCACCCGTGCGCCGGATGAGTCGCTCGGCTTCGCTTGCGTACGCGATCGGCGCGGCTCGGCGGCGAGCCCCATGCGTTCCTTGAGCAACCGGGCAACCAGACGGCTGACGAGGCCCGCATCGGCATCGTCGGCGAGGTCCAGCCGCAGGATGTGCACGCCGCCCGGGTTCGGTCGCAGCTGCGCCTGGCGTACCCCCGGCACTTGGCGGACCGCGGCGAGCACCGCCGCGACGTCCAGTTCCTCGGGTAGTTCCGGCGTGCCGTGCGGCTCCTCGCGGAGCCCGCTCGCGATGCGACTCAGCTCGGATCGGCCCACATCGCCAGACGGCTGATCGGCAATCTCGTCGAGATCCTCGTCGAGTTCGGCCGGATCGAACGGCACGTCCGGCTCGGCCGGTACGCGATGCGGCAACGTCGGCTGGTCCGGCAGCGTGACCTGGTGCACGTCGCCGATCATGTCGTCGCTGACTTCGCCGCTCGCGTCGCCGGGTGCCCGCGGGTCCGGCGTCCGCTCCGCTTCGTCCACCGCATCCGACGCGTCCGGCGTGGCCCGCGTGGCCGCGAAATCGCCGCGTTCCAACCAGGATGGCTCGGTCGCGAGGGGCCCTTCGGTAGGCTCGTCGAACGAGGAGTCCGATTCGGCTTCGGTCGCCGACGAAGGCCACCACGCTGGTTCGACCGGCTCCTTGGCCAACGCCTTCACGTAAGGCCGCGCACCAACCTCGCGATGAGTGTCGACATCGGGTGCGTCCACACCGCGAGCGGAATCCAAGTCGGTGTCCGGCGACCAGACGGGCCGGATCGCGACGGTTGGGCGTGTGTCGTCGCCGACGTCGGGCGGATCCGAAGCGAGCATCTCTGGTTCGACATCGGGCGGCGGTTGGGCCGGCGTGAACATCGACATCGGCCGGCTGCCGAGCCGGCCGGACCGGAGCGCCCCGCCGCCCCGGAGCCAGGAAACGCGACGTCGGTGCTCGCCGCGTGACGTCGGCCAGCTCGACCCCTCGTCCGGCGCCGACTCCTGCGTGGTCGGCAGCCGTAGCTCGCCCGAGTCGGTCCCATCCGGGTCCGGCGAGGGCACCGCCCGCCGGGCAGCGCCATCGCCGCGCACATCGATCGAACCGGGTGGTACCTCAACCGAACCGGCGAGATCAGCCGGCGATGCGGCGGTGTCGTCGGACGGAGCGCGGTCAGACTCTCGCGGCACAGATCGCGGGAACTCCGGTCGCGCAAGGAAAGCATCGCGCTGCTGCTCGGCGAGCGGAGCCCCGGCGTCACGGTCGTCGCCGCGCCAGTCCGGATGCAATGGATCGGACACCGACACACCACCGGTTCGCGGCCGCGGAACGAAGACCTGAGGCAGCCGTACTGCTCCGGCGACCGGTTCGCCGTACGGTCGCGCGGCCGCCGCCGCGAACAACGGCGCCTCGATCGTCTCGGCGGTCAGCGCGTCGGTCAGCGGTACGGAGCCACGAGCGCGTACCGCCGCCAGCGCGCTGTGTGGGTGGCCGGCCTCGGGTGGCCGCCACGCCATCGGGTCGCTCCCGAGCGACGGGTGCGCATCCGACATCGGCAGCCGCTCGTCGTCGGCGAACGGATCGAAGCCGTACTCGTCACCCGGCTGCGGTCCGGCGGCCTCGTCCTCGTAGGCGGGCACCGGCGGGAAGCCGTGCGGGTCAGACGGATGGCGCCAGCCCGGTGGCCAGGAACGCGTGGTGTCGTCCCACTCGCTCCGATCCGGCGCGACGGTTCGCGGGTGGGCGGTCTCGGCGCGCGACATGGCTTGGCCGTACCAATTTCCGGGGGGTACGTCGTCGGGCGCGCCGTCCGCATCGGCCGAGCGGCGGCCGGCGTGGTACGACGCATCGTTCGTGCCCGGATGTCCGACGCCGGGTTGTCCCACTTCGTCCACCGCGCGCTCCTCGGTTGCCCACGGTGAGGCTACCGTGTTCAGATACGCCCGTTAACTGGTCGATGGATCACGTCCACTCCTCCGATAGACGATGAACATCTAAACGTGATGAATCCTCGCGGAGTCCTCGCGGCGAGGAGCACGGGACCGAGACCGACGTGGAGGTGGCGATGGTCGCGGCGTCAAGCGGGCCGGGCGCTGGCGGACGGCCGGTGCGCATGCCGCGTTCGGCGCGCCGCCGGCAGCTGCTCGCCGCGGCGCAGGACGTATTCGTGGCCAATGGCTACCACGCCGCGGCCATGGACGACATCGCGGAACGGGCCGGCGTATCCAAGCCGGTGCTCTACCAACACTTCCCCGGCAAGCTCGAGCTCTATCTGGCGCTCCTCGACACGCATTGCGACGCCCTCGTGGCGCAGGTCCGCGACGCGATGGCCGCGACAACTGACAACAAGGACCGGGTAAGCGGCGCGATCCGTGCCTACTTCGAATTCGTCGACCACGAAAGCGAAGCGTTCCGGCTGGTATTCGAGTCCGACCTCCGCAACGAGCCGGCGGTCCGCGAGCGCGTCGACGCCGCCGAGCGGTCATGCATCGACGCCATCACCGCAACGATCATGGCCGATACCGGCGTCGAGCGTGCACCTGCCGAATTGCTCGCGGCCGGACTGGTGGGAGCGGCCGTCACGTCCGCACAGTTCTGGTTGTCCGGCGGCCGGCAGGTACCGAAGGAAGCGGCTGAGGCGTTGATGGCGACCCTGTCGTGGCGCGGCATCGCGAGCTTCCCGCTACAGGGCGCGGAGGTCCACGCGGCCGCCGGCCACGGCGAGCCGAACGGCCGGGCCTGACGCAACCCGCGCGCGTCGCGGCGAGCCGATCCGTCGCGGTGGGTTGGTCGGCTAGCCTTGCCACACGCAGACGTGCTACGCGCCGCGGCTGACCATCGCGCGGCCGGGACTGGACATATCGCAAGGAGGACCTCGTGGAGGTCAAGATCGGCGTGCAACATTCACATCGCGAGTTGGTGCTGGAAAGCAACCAGACCGCGACCGAGATCGAAAAGACCGTCGCCGAAGCGATGGCTACCGGCGGCACACTCGCCTTGGAGGACGAGAAGGGTCGGCGGGTGCTGGTACCGGTCGACAAGATCGCCTTTGTGGAGATCTCCGAGAGCGCACCGCGGGCAGTCGGCTTCACCGCCGGGCATTGAGTTCCAGCTCCGGATGCTGAGTTCTGCGCCGCGTGCCGAATTCAGCATCCGCGCGGGACTTCCGATCGATACCGATTTCCAGGCTCGACGACGCTGCCGCCGCGTCCGGAAAAGGATGCGGACGGCGTTATCCGCCGATTCCCATATCCACCGCAACGTCGGCTAGCCCACACTCCGGTGCCATGCGTTCGATGATCCGGGCAATTCGCGTAAGCTTGGTGCATTGCAGCCGGCTCTAACGCGGTTCGCGCCTGTTCGCCGTCCCGATGGCGACGGCGTTTTGCGAGAACTGCTAGCCGGCCGCACGCGTGCCGCCCCGACGTTCCCGTCGCGCGGGCCACGCCATGACAACTCGGCGCCTCGATTCCACGTACCAAGCGGGGGCGCCCCAGATGAGGGACACCCCATATTTCATGACTGACACCAACGCCAGCCACGAGCTGGCAACGCAAGACGCTGCACCAATCACCGAAATCACCGACGAAATGGCCAAGCCGGCGGGCCTTGCTCCGGTCCGCTCGGACAGCCCGACGTTTGCCGAGTTGGGCGCGCGCGCGGAGACCGTTGACGCGCTCGCCGGCGCCGGCATCACACGCGCGTTCGCGATCCAGGAGTATGCGCTCCCGATCGCCATCCGCGGTGCGGACCTCATCGGTCAGGCGCCCACCGGCACCGGCAAGACGCTCGGCTTCGGCGTACCGCTGCTGGAGCGGCTGTCCACCGTCGCGGAGGGCGCCGACGGTCGGCCGCAGGCGCTGGTCGTCGTACCGACCCGGGAGCTGTGCCTTCAGGTGGCCCGCGACCTCAAGCTGGCCGGCAGTACGCGCGGCGTACGGGTGCTCGCGATCTACGGCGGCGTGGCCTACGAGCCACAGACCGAGGCGCTGCGGCGCGGTGTGGAGATCGTCGTCGGTACCCCCGGCCGCCTGCTCGACCTCGCGAAGGGCAAGCAGCTCACGCTCGCCGGCGTTCGCGGCCTCGTGCTCGATGAGGCGGACCGCATGCTCGACCTCGGCTTCCTCGAGGACGTCGAGAAGCTGATCGCGATGACGCCAACCGATCGACAGACGATGCTGTTCTCGGCGACCATGCCCGAGCCGATCGTGGCGCTCGCGCGGCGGTTCATGCGCGGCCCGATCACGATTCACGCCGGCCACACCGACGCCACCGGTCCGTCACCGCAGACCAAGCAGGTCATCTACCGCACGCACTCGCTGAACAAGCTCGAGGTGGTCGCACGGATCCTGCAGGCGAACGGGCGCGGACTCACGATGATCTTCACGCGTACCAAACGGAACGCCGACCGCGTCGCAGCCGACCTGGACTTTCGCGGGTTTGCCGTCGGCGCGGTGCACGGCGACCTCGGCCAGGGCGCCCGCGAGCGAGCACTCCGCGCGTTCCGGTCCGGCAAGGTCGACGTACTGGTGGCCACCGACGTCGCGGCTCGCGGCCTGGACGTGACCGGCGTGACCCACGTCATCAACTACGACTGCCCCGAAGACCCGGACACCTACACGCACCGGATCGGCCGCACCGGACGGGCCGGCGCGACCGGTGTCGCCGTCACGTTCGTCGACTGGGAGGACATGCCGCGCTGGCGCCTGATCGACAAGTCGCTCGGCCTCGATCTCCCGGAGCCGCCGGAGACCTACCACACCTCGCCGTGGCTCTACAGCGACCTTGACATCCCGACCGACGTGACGAGCACGTTGCCGGCCGCCGAGCGAACCCGCGCCGGGCTGGCCGCCGAAAAGGAAGAGGACCTGGGTGGCCGCCGACGTGAGCGCGCGGCTGGACCGACGCGTGGTCGCGGCCGAGGCGGCCGGGCCGACGGAGGCGCGGCCCGCGGACGCCGCCGCGACGACGCTGGTCACGGCCGACAGGACACCGTGGGTACGGAGTCGGCACCGGCCCAAGCGCTCCGGCAGCGACGCCGGACCAGGCGAGTCGAGGATGCCTCGACGGCAGTCGAGTCGCCGATAGGCGAAGCGTCCGGCGACCCGGCAGCCCGCGGTGTGGCGGACGGCTCGGATCCGATCGGCGCCCGGCGCCCGCGCCGGCGGCGCCGTGGACACGGCCGACCGGCCGGCGAGTCGGCGGAGGGCTGACGGCCGCCATCCAAGCTCCGCCGGCACCGGCACGTGGCAGTCTGAAGTCGTGGAGGACCGTCGCGAACTCGTCGACGTATTGATCAGGCGGTACGCATTCGCCGAGATCGCCGCACTGCTCGAGGCCGGTCTGATCGGCCACGGCGACGTTCTTCATATCGCCAACGCGCAGCAACTGTGCGCCTTCGGCCAGCGGCTGCTCGACCTGGACGCGGAGGACTTCGGCGAGTCGGATGCCGCCCGGGACGCGAACACCGAACACCATGTCGCCGACCTGGTCACCGGCGACGGCGTACCCGACAAGCTGGTGGTACGCAGCCTGGCGGCGCGCGTACCACAGTCGCCCGGCGAGCCGGACCGTGGCGCGCTCGGCTCACTGCGCCCGGCGTTCGGCCTGATGCTCGAGGCGATCGCGGTGCGCTGGTTGCGGTGTGAGACATCCGCGCTGATCGCCGCCGTACACACCGCGAGCGAATACCTGCCGATCCTCGCCTGGGAGCCGGTGCTCGGTCACGCGGCCGACCCCGCGGCGATGACCGCATCTGTTGCCGGTGACGGGAGTCGCTGGGGACATTGGGGCGACTCGATCTGTCCGCAGACCAAGCCGCAAAAGTCCGCGGCGAAGCGGTGCCTGCGCGTGGCCGGTGAGCCGGACGCCGGATGGCGGGCGTACCTCGACCGGCAGCACAGCGTGGTGGCCGAGGCGCTGATCAGTTGCGCGGAATGCGGGTCCCCGTGCTCGGTCGTCACGCGACACACCGACGCCGAGCGGGAACGCGTCGCCGCGGCAAGCCGGATCGCGGAAGGCTTCGCTGGTTCCGCGATCGTACGGCTGAGGCACAGCTCGCCGGTCGGCCACGCGTTCGGCGTACCGTCACCGAGCGAGGTGACCGGCGCGTGGGACCACACTCGACGGACGCTCGGCGCACGAGAACCCGCCGTGCTCACCGCCGACGGCTTTCCATTGCCCGGCATGCCGAGTCTCTTCGGCGCGGTCGCGGGCACACCGATCCGGCCAACGACGCTGATCGCAGACACCGCTGCCGCCTTGCGTGGCGCGCTGGCCTGACGGATTGCCATCCCGACAATGGCGCTGATGCGCTACGCCCGCACGAGCCGCGCGATCGCGTCCGCCGCCTCCTTGACCTTCGAGGTTGGGTCGCCGTTGCGTGCCGCATCGACCACGCAGTGCGCGAGGTGATCCTCCAAAAGGCCCATGGCGACCGCTTGCAGAGCGTGCGTCGCTGCCGATATCTGGGTCAGCACATCGATGCAGTAGGTGTCCTCGTCGACCATGCGCTGAACGCCTCGCACCTGGCCCTCGACCCGGCGTAGTCGGGCCAGCAGAGCAGCCTTGTCGCCGCTGTAGCCAGGCAGTGCTTGTGCGCCGTCAATCTGCGGAGTTTCCACGCGAATAGGATACCCCCGTAGAGTATTTCAGCTGCCTCGAGTCGGTAAGAAGCGTCACCTTTGTGACGTCTAAGGCGTTAATACCGATATGCCGTTACCTTTGGGTTGGCACGGCGCCGTGTCCGGAGCATCGGGTGCGACACGATCCGCGCTGACCCCAACACGTTCGATCACCGCCTTGCTGGCTCGATCCGCGGTCGCCGCGGCATTGCTGACGCTGTGCGTCGCCACCCCCGCCGCCGCGGCCGGCGACGATCCGAAGCCGACAAAGGCGCAACTCGACAAGCAGATCTCCACGGCGTCGAACCAACTAGAAGTCGTCATCGAGCGCTACGACGCAATGCAGGACACGCTGGCCGCGACGCGGGCACGCGAAACCGCGGTAGTCGCACGTCTCGCACCGATGCAGGCGGCCGCCGCCGCCGCACAGGACAAGGTCGCTCAGATCGCCGCCCAGACTTACGAGGCGACGCCGCTGTCCGGATTCGCGCTGCTCGTCGACGCACAGTCGACGCAACAGGTGGTGGACCGGCTGATGCTGCTCAACGGACTGGCCATCGGCCGCCGGTCAACCCTCGACACGCTCGTCGACGCGACAACCGCGTACCGGTTGCAGCAACAGACACTGCGTACGCTCGACGAGCAACAGACGAGCCTGGTGGCAACGTTGGCCACGCAGAAGACGGCGATCCAGTCGCAGATCAAGAAGCTCGAGACCATGCGGGTCGCGGCGTTCGGACCGTCCGGTGTGGACAATTCGGCGCACGTCATCAACTATGTGCCGGCATACTCGGCGGATGCCGCGGGCCGTGCCGTGAAGTTCGCGCATGACCAGATCGGTAAGCCGTACAAGTGGGCCGCGGCCGGTCCGGACAGCTACGACTGCTCGGGTCTCACGATGGCGGCATGGAAGCAGGGCGGCGTGACACTTCCGCACAACTCTGCCGAGCAGTATTCCGCCGTCGCCCATATCCCGCGCTCCCAGCTGCGACCTGGCGATCTCGTCTTCTACTACACGCCGATCCACCACGTGGCGATCTACATCGGCGGCGGGTACGTCATCGAGGCGCCGCAAGTCGGCGAGGACGTGAAGATCGCATCGGTCGATCTCGGACCGATCCACGGGTACGGCCGACCGGCCTAGCCAGCGTCGGGTGCGCCGGACGCGGTCCGTTAATCGACGGCCGGCCGGCGAAGTGTCAGCGATTGGAACCGGCTGCCGTCGCCGGCATCAACGGGATGGAAGTCCACGACGTCGAAGCTCGCACGGGTGGCAAACTCGAGCCACTGATCGTCGGTGCGCCACGAGAAGAATCTCGGAGGCACGTGCTCGTCGTCGCGCAGCGGGCCTTCCGCGCTCTGGTCGCCGCCGTACACGCCGACGAAGAACAATCCGCCGGGGCGCAGGATTGCCCGAACCGCAGCCAGGACGGCGGGCAGGTCGCGGTTGGGTACGTGCAGCAGACAGTTCAGCGCGTACACCGCGTCGAAGGAACCCGGCGCGAAGTTCAAGTGCAGGAAGTCCATGACGTGCGCCTCGACGCCCTTGGACCGGCAGAGCTCCACCATCACGGCCGAGAGATCGACTGCGACGACCGTGAGGCCCGCCGCCTGAAAGTAGGCGCTGTCGTGACCGGTGCCGGCGCCTATCTCCAGCAGACGTGCGCCCGGCGCGAGTCGCTCACGAAACGTGCTGCGCTCCGCCAGCTTCCACGGCTCCTTGGTGAGCCCATCACGCCACGCCGCCCGCGCGTCGTACGCCGCCCGTAGTGGGCCCAGCACGTCGTCGTATCGGACCGTCACGCCGACCATTATCTACAACGCGTTGCGCGACTACCCTCGCGACGGTGAGCCAGACAGCGGAACCGAAGCCGCCCCCGCACGGGCCGTTGCCACCAAAGCTGGAAGCGCACGGCGCGGTGTTCTTCGATGCTGAGAACCGGTTGCTAGTCGTGAAAACGAGCTACGGGACGAATGCGTGGGGCATACCGGGTGGTGTCGCGGAGGTCGATGAGTCGCCGCGAGCCACGGTCCGACGCGAGGTCGAGGAGGAGATCGGCCTCGTCAAAGAACCCGGCGCGCTCCTAGTGGTCGCGTGGCAGCCCGCTCGCCGCCGCGTACTCACCGCGAGACAGCGTGCGGAGGGATGGGCCGAGCGTCTGCCAGACGGCGTGCAGCTCATCTTCGACGGCGGCGTGCTGACGCCGGTTGACATCGCCGCGATCAAGCTCGACACCGAGGAAATCGAGAACTACACCTTTCTCTATGTCGATGACGCTATCGAGCGGATGGACCCACTGCACGCCCGATGGACGGCCGCCGCGGTGCGAGCGCGCAACACCGGGCGCATCGTCTACCTTGAGGACGGCCTACATGGTGATGGCGAGCGCGAGCGGTAGCACCGCCGGCGCGCCGGCCACGCGCAGCGCACGCGCGGCAAGCGTCATCGTCCAGCCCGAGTCCACGTAGTCGTCGACGAGCAGCACCGGGCCGTCCAGACTGCCGACGGCTTCGGACAGCTGCGGCGGGACGACGATCTCGCTTTCCAGTGCCCGTACCCGGTGTGCGCTGTTAGCGCGCCCACCGACTGGCCGAGCCGGCGTCGTCACCGCGCCCAGCAACGGCAGCCGGCCAACCTCGGCGATGCGAGACGCGAGGCTCGTAACGAGCGCGCCGTGACGGGATGACGTCACGGCGACAACCGCGACCGGGCGCTGCGCCCAGCGATCGGCACCCTTCGCCCACTCCGCGAGCATCCGTACGACGGCATCGGCCAGCTCGGGCGACAGCGCTGCGTCGGGCGCGTCATCGCCGACTACCCGACGCAGCCGGTCGCCCCAACCCAGATCGGAGATGCGCCCGAGCGCTCGACCGCTGTCGGCTTGCTCGGCCGGCGGAATGCGACCGGACAGCCCGGAAACGCCGGACGGCCACTGTCGACGCGGCGCGATCTCCACGCCGGGACGGCCGAGATGGGTGCGCGCGGCCGCGAGCGATGCCTCGGAGACCTCGGTCGGCCACGGCCGACGAGTGCAGACGTCACATCGCCCGCACGGTGTCGCTTCGGGGTCATCGAGGGCGCGACGCAGAAACTCCATGCGACACGACGTGAGCGACTCGTACGCCACCATCATGGCGGCCTCGGCTTCGCGCGCCGCGGCAACCCGTTCCAGCCGATCGCGGTCGTAATGCCACGCTCGGCCGGTCGACTCCCAGCCGCCGCGGACTCGTTTCACCGCGCCGTCGACGTCGAGCACCTTCAACATGAGCTCGAGTCGTGACCGTCGGATCTCCACGGCCGCCTCGATGGCTGGTACGGACAACGGCCGGGCCGCATCGTCCAGCGTCGCGAGCACCGCGCGCACACGGTCCTCGGCCGGGTATCCGAGCGACGCAAAGTATCGCCAGATCGCGCGATCCTCGTCGCCGGGCAGCAGCACTACGTCGGCGCGATCGACCGCCCGGCCGGCGCGACCGACCTGTTGGTAATAGGCGATCGGCGACGGCGGCGCGCCGAGGTGGATGACGAAGCCGAGGTCCGGCTTGTCGAAACCCATGCCGAGCGCGGACGTCGCAACGAGCGCCTTCACCCGGTTCGCGAGCAGGTCGGATTCGGCGGCCTGACGCTCCGCGTCGTCGGTCTGCCCGGTGTAGCTCGCCACCGCGAGGCCGCGGCCGCGAAGGAAGGCCGCGGTGTCGTGCGCGGCGGCGACGGTCAATGTGTAGACGATGCCGGAGCCGTCCAGCCCGTCGAGACGGTCGGCGAGCCACCCCAAGCGATGCGCGGCCGACGGCAGGCCAACGACGCCGAGGTGCAGCGTTTCGCGATCGAGTGGACCGCGCAGTACGAGCGTCTCGGCGTTTTCGAGGCTCTGCGCGACCGTCGTGTCGAGTTGTTCGGCGATGTCCGCTGTCACGCGCGCGTTGGCCGTTGCGGTGGTGGCGAGCACCGGCGTGCCACGAGGCAGCTCACCGAGCAATGTCCGCAGCCGCCGATAGTCCGGGCGGAAGTCGTGACCCCAGTCGGAGATGCAATGCGCTTCGTCGACCACCAGCAACCCGGTGGTCGCGGCGAGCTTCGGCAGGACGTTGTCGCGGAAGTCCGGGTTGTTGAGTCGCTCGGGACTGATGAGTAGCACGTCGACGTCACCGGCGTGCACCTCGCTCACGATCGCGTCCCACTCGTCGAGGTTCGCCGAGTTGATGGTGCGGGCTCGTACGCCCGCCGCGGCGGCCGCGTCGATCTGGTTGCGCATCAGCGCGAGCAGCGGCGAAACGATCACGGTGGGACCGGCCCCGGCAACCCGCAACAGTGCCGTGGCGATGAAGTAGACGGCGGACTTGCCCCACCCGGTGCGCTGCACACACAGCACGCGGCGCCGGTCCACGGCCAACGCCTCGATCGCGCGCCATTGATCCGCGCGCAAGCTCGCGTCTGGGCCGGCAAGGAGACGGAGCACGCGCTCGGCTTGTTCGCGCGACGCCGGCGCATCGTCGCGGTCGAGCTGCGCGCGCGACGCCGGTGCATCGTCGCGGTCGAGGTGCGCGCGCGACGCCGGTGCGGTCGAGTCCGCGTCCTCAGTCACAACACTGTTCTACCAACCGCCGCCGACATGTCGACATGCTCGCCGCGGGAGCGATCGGATGGATCAGTCGACCGACTCGCTCGCCGTCGTACGGCGCTCCAGCCGGACGTACGAGCTGAGGTGCATATGTGGCCGTGACCGCGACGGCGCACCGGTGGGGTCGTCCGACGGCGGGCCGGCGGACGAGCCGTCGTCGGCGCGCGACACGGCATGGTCCCGATAGCGCTGCTGTCGACGCAGCTCTCGTTCGACCTCTCGCCGGGCGAGGTAGTCAAGCCGCCGGCGAACCACTGTTGCCGCGTGCAGTGCGATCCACAGACATACGCCGGCGAGCCCGACCTCGACCACCGCCATGCCGAGCGCGATCTCGCGTGGCGTGCCGGCGGCACTCGTGTTCACGTCGAACCAAGCGTCCACGACGAGCATCGTGGCAAGCGTCATGGACGCCAGCGCGACCTTCGGCCGACCGCGCCACGCAAGATAAGCGGTCAACGCGAGCATCAGAACGAGCCCGACATCGAAACCGACCCAGGCGAGCCGGTCGTTCACTCGGACGCTGCGAGGCAGTGTCGAGGCAAGAAAAACGACCCAGGGAATCGTGCAGGCCGCGGCAAGCGCGAATCCCGGCGCGACCCACCGCGGCACCGGCCTCGCAGCCGTCGTCGCTCTTGTCGACTCCCGCGTCTCTTTGGTCGGCTCCCGTCCCGCCACATGCACCACCGCCCCCCAGTAAAGAGTCCCACTCCGGCCGGCCGCGCCGAAGCGATCCGAATGTGATGGCCGTCGGAGATTTCGCCCGTACCTGGTCGGACCTACCCGCGCAGGCGGTGCCGAACACCTGGCGGCGCCTTGCGCGCCGCTGGCGGAATCGGTCAACCACCGCCAATGCGGCCGGCCGACCTCCCGCGACGCCAGAAACGAGCGCCGTGTGGGCTCACAGGTTTGCCGCCGAACACGGCACAATGGGCGGGTGCGTTTCGAGGTCTCCAAGGTCCTGGATGCGATCGAGCGCCGGCTGTCCATCGACCCGGCGGTCGCCGCTGGCGTGGTCGACCTCGCCGAGGTGATGCACCTTGACGATCTCGACGGCGGTCGGTCGGCGAATCTGCTGCGCCTCGGGCTCGTGGTGGACGCTCTCGGCCAGCGCATGGGCGATAGCGGCGCGGCGATCTACGTGGTCGCCGAACGCGGCGTGATGTCCGATACCGAGCTGACGTCGAACGAACGCATGGTCATCCGCCGCTGGTCGGACGACGGCCTCATCGAGGTGCTGCCGGCAAGAGCGCCGGTCGTGCCACGGGTACGGGAAGTCAGCGCGCTGACCGGCCTGGCGATGATCACGCGAGTCGGCGGCGCCTCGCCGGCGTACGCACCGGTTCCGGCCCCCGGCGGGGTCTCGCTCGTCGCACACGCCGGCCAGCCGCCGGTGGCCAACGCTCGGCCAAACCCGGTGCTCTCGCGACAGTGGCGATGCTTTGAGTTCGAGTGTTCGAGCTTCGGCGAGGAGCGTGCGTTAGGTCAGCCGCCACCGGCCATCCGCGATGGCGTACCCATTTGCCCCCGGCACGGCACGCGCCTGAAGGACATCGGCGCGCGGCCGCCCGCTTGGCCGATGGCCGTGCGCGTGGACGGCCTTGTCCGGCAACGGTTCTCGGTCACGTCCGGTGGACCGGTCACGGTCGGTCGCGCCCCAGAGGGCGCGGCTGTCGTGGCGATCGGGTCATACCTGGACGAAGCGGGCGTACGTTGGGTCAGCCGCAGCCACGCACGCTTGGAGCTACGGGACGGCGCACTGCATATCGCCGACACGAGTACGAATGGGACGACGCTGGTCAGACGTACCGGTCCGGCGGATCAGCCGGCCACCGAGAAGCTCGCGAACGGGCAGCGCGAGCAACTGGGCGAATGGGACATTATCGTCCTGTACGAGGGCGTCGAGATCGCCCGTGCAGACCGGCTACCATCACGTTCACCTGCGGCAACACCAGATTCAGTGATGGCCGACGCACCAACCCAGGCGTTGCGCATCACGTCCCGCTGAACGTGAATCTTTCCCCGTTACGATGGGTTCCCCCACAGCGGGGGTCTACGTGTATCCTTTGCTGAGTTTTTGTGTACGTGGACCGCACCTGCGCCGCTCGACGTGATCGGCAAAAGGCGCCGCTGCTCGAAAACGGCCAAGTAAGGCCCGCAGCGCGCGCGGCCGGTACACCCTCATGAA
>DATFRR010000095.1:0-7353 GCA_035263025.1 Micromonosporaceae bacterium | reverse complement strand
CAAATCCGGGGGTACGGTCGGTGCTGCGCGTTTTCGACACCGAGTTCGCCGGTCGGGTGCAGCGCACCTTCGGGTTCACCTCGCGCAGTGTCTCCGCCCTGGCGGCACCGTCATTCGCCGCGGCGATGCTCGATCACGCGGTGGTGGCGACGATTCCGGTGCGACGTCGGGTGCTGCTCGTGGCCGAGATTCCCATCGAGCCACGGTCGCTTCTCGAGGGTTGCGTGGTCGGCGATCTCCAACGACCCGGCGCGACGCGCGTCATCGCGATCCGGACCGGCCGGGGTGCGCAGGTGTTGTGGGCGCCGCCGGTCGGGCGCCGATTGACGCGCAACGATACGTTGTTGGTCGTCACGAACCGCGGTGGCCTCGGTGACCTGCTGCACCGCGCCGCGGCGAGCGAGCATCCGCCGCCGATCACGCCTTACGACGCGCCACCGCAAATGCCACGTCCGACAACTCTCGGGTCCGTCGACGCGGGTTGAGCGGCCGCGGCCTGGCCGAACCGGCCGAACGCGGCCGGTCGGTCACGAGGCGCCGCTGGCCCGCCAGTTCATCTGGACGAGCATGTGGCGTGCCTGGTCGGCGGTGTCGGCCTGGACGGTGACGTCGTAGCGGCTGGCCTGCAGGCTGCTGCGGGAGCTGAAGTCACGCCGGCCACCGGTGGCGGCGTGCGCGATGGCGCCGAAGATCGCGCCCCACGCCGCGCCGATGAGCACCGTCGCGATGATGACGCCGAACCAGTTGACGTTGGTGAAGATCCCCAGGATCAGTCCGAAGAACAGTCCGAACCACGCACCGCTGGCCACGCCGGCGAGCGCAGCGCGCCAGATCGTGAGCCGCCCGGTGACCGTTTCGACCAGCCGCAGATCAGTGCCGATGATGGCGGAGTGCTGGACGGGGAAGCCATTGTCGCTGAGGTAGTCGACGGCGCGCTGCGCATCGGCGTAGTTCTGGTAGCTGCCGACGGTGACCGCGGCCGGACCGATGCCCGGTGGCACCGCCCCGCCGGCCGCGGCGGGTGTCGTCACCGGACCGGCCGGTCCGGGCGGGATCGCCTGGCCTCCGGGTGGGCCGCCGGCCGGGCCGAAGCCACCAGACAGTGACGACTGCGGGGTGTTGCCGGGGTCCGCGCCGGGCGTGGTACTCATCGGATGGCGCCCTTCTCGTTGACGGTGGCGGGTCTCTTGGCGGTGGTGGTCTCACTCCAAACTACGCGGTACGCAGCCGTTACGCGCGATGTCGGCCACTGCCGAACCGATAACCGGATGCGTAGGACGGCAGCGATCGGCATGCTTCGACGATGACTTCGGCGGTGGCGGCATCCGGCGGCAGCCGGCTCGGTTGGCGCGAGATATCCGAGGACCTGCGCGGCGCGCTAGAAGGCGAGTTCGGTGGCCGCGTCGTCGCCACGGATGGCCGGTCGGGCGGGTTCTCGCCGGGTCTGGCCTCGGTGCTGACATTCGATGACGGTCGGCGGACCTTCGTCAAGGCGGTCAACGCATCGCGGAACACGTTCTCGGTCGACATGATTCGAGCCGAGTCGCGCGTGCTCGCCTGCCTGCCGGCACACGTACCAGCACCGCGCTTGCGGTGGACGTACGACGACGGTGAATGGGTCGCGCTGGCCACCGACGCGGTCGACGGGCACAACCCGGGCCAACCCTGGACAGCGGAGGATCTGGACCGGTTCCTGTCGGCCGCCACAACGCTCGCCGAATCGCTGACGCCGGCGCCGATCAACGCGCCCGGCATCTGGGCGGATGCCGAGTTCTCGAGCTGGTCACGCCTCGCCTCTGATCCCGAGTCGGCGCGCCTGGCACCGTGGATTCGTGCGCGGATGCCAACGCTGGCGGCGTTGGATGCGCACTGGCCGACCGCGACACTTGGGGATTCGTTGATGCACGGCGACTTCCGTGCGGACAACGTCGTGCTCACGCCCGACGGTGGGTTCGTCGTCGTGGACTGGCCGTCGGTGATGACCGGACCGTCCTGGCTCGATCTGTTGTGCGCGCTGCCGAGCGTCGCGATGCACGGTGGCGGCGAACCAGGCGAGGTGTGGGCCCGGCACCCGTTTGCGCGGACCACCGATGCGGACGCGGTGAACACGGTGCTCGCCGGATTCGCCGGCATGGCGCTCGGCCGTTCGCTGCAGCCGGTGCCGCCGTTTCTGCCGACGATTCGCGAGTTCCAGCGCATTCAGGGCGAGGTGGCACTTCGCTGGTTGTTTCTTCGCATCCGCTGACGCGACTGCCGCATCCGTTGTCGTGCCGGATAGGTTCGTTGCATGGCTGTGGCTCGATACGACGCGGTCGCGGACGACTACGCGGCGGGATCCGCCGACGTTGACCGTGTGATGCTCGAACTCCTCGATCTGGTGGAACCGGTTCACGGACAACGTGTCCTGGATCTGGCGTGCGGGCACGGCCGCGTGGCGCGCGAGTTGGCTCGGCGCGGCGCGACGGTCACCGGCCTCGATCTGTCGGAGGCGTTGCTAGACAAGGCGATCGCGATGGACCGCGCGCATCCGCTCGGCATTACGTACGTGCACGGCGACGCGAGTGCCAACGTCGAGTTGCCCGACCAGTCGTTCGACGCGGTGGTGTGCAACTTCGGGCTGTCCGACATCGATGACCTGGACGGAGCGCTCGGTACGGTGCACCGCGTGCTGCGGCGCGACGGCGGCTTCGGATTCGCGATCCTGCACCCGTGTTTCGCGGGCGGAGCGACCGTATCCGGCGCATGGCCGACGGACGGCAGCTACCGCGACGAGGGCTACTGGGTCGCAGACGGCGCCGCGTCACTGCTGCGCCGTCGCGTCGGCGCCAACCACCGCACCTTGTCGACGTACGTCAACACGTTGGGGCGCCACGGACTCGGCATCACTGCGATACGTGAACCCGCCCCGCCGGCCGAATGGGCCGCCGACGAGAGACGCGCGGCGGCCGGCTTCCCGGTCTTCCTCGTCGCACGGTGCCGGAACGAAAGCACCGACGGCACTAGCTGAGTCCGATCGTGACGAGCTGCGGCGGGGTCGGCGCGGGCGAGCCGCCGGCCGGCTCGTTGGTGATGGCGAACGCCTGCTTGTCGCGTACCCCTTCGACGAGCACCGTGCCACCAGCGACGTCCGTGCCCAGCGTCCCGGCAGCGGTGGCCTGCCCAGCGTCGACCATCCATAGCTGGTACGTCCGGTCGACACCCGGCGACGGCAGCCCACCGATCACCGCGACGGCTTCGTTCCGTGACTCCGAAACGACCAACGTCACCCGACCGGCGCCGTCCGGGCCGGCCGCGGTATGCACCACGGCATCCGGCGCGGCGAGCACTGCTTCGACACGAGCCGCCTGGGTGGAGTGACGTTCGGCATCGCGTACCCGTTGCTCCTGAACGATCCCGCCGGCCGCAACCGCGCCGATGACCGCGGCCGCGGCCACCGACGCGGCCGTCCACCGGCGCCAGCGACCAGGCACGCCGGACGGTCCGACATGCTGCGGCCCGACCTGCCGGGTGCGACTGATCTCGTCCAGCACCTGACTGCGTAGCCGGGCCGGCGGCGCAGTGACGGCATCGCTCGCCAACCGCCCCGCCGTCTCGGCAAGCTCGGCGACTTCCTGCGCGCACGCCGGGCACTCCCGGAGATGCCGGGTGAACGCGGCGCGTTCGATGTCGGTGACGGCGTCGAGGGCGTACGCCCCGGACAGGGTGTGGATGTCGGTCATCCGATGCTCACCCCCAAGCAGTCGCGCAGCCGGATGAGCGCATCCCGCATGCGCGTCTTGACCGTGGGCAGCGCGGTGTCGAGCAGATCGGCGACCTCTCGATAGGTGTACCCGCGGTAGTAGGCGAGGTCGACCGCTTCGCGCTGCAAGTCGGTCAGGCTCTTCAGACAGCGCCGCACCTGCTGTTGCTCGAAACGTGCGGTGGCCGCCTCGACGACCTCGTCGAACGCGACATCGGAGACCGCTGCGCGGCGTGCCCGGTCGGCGGTGGCCTGCTCGGCACGCACCCGATCGACGGCGCGACGGTGCGCGATCGTCAACACCCAGCTGATCACCGAGCCTCGGTCGGGGTCGTAGCGCGCGGCGGTCCGCCACACGTCGACCAACGCCTCTTGGGCGACCTCCTCGGCCTGTGCCGGATCCCGCACGATCCGCTGGATCAGCCCATAGACCCGCGGCGCGAGCTGGTCATATACGTCCGCGAACGCGGATTCGTCGCCGCGGGCGACACGGCGCAGCAGCTCGTCGAGGCCGGGTGGGTCCATGCCGTCGGACTGCACGCGCGAATCGGATGCGGTCATCACAAGAAGTATTCGGCATCCGGCGCTGAATGGATTGCTCCGTGACAAGAAATTCACAGTCACCAAACAGCGGGCACTCGGCCGCCGAATCACCTCCGCAGGCTGAACCGGCCGTTGCGCGTCCTCCAGGCGCTCGACCGAGCACTGCCCGCCGACCTCGCCCGCGGCGCGGAGACGGCGGACCGACCCGATGCCGCGCACATGTCAGAGATCGGAGAGGATCGACATGACTACGAGACGACGGGCCGTGGCCGCCCTTTGTGCCGCGGCCGGGGTGGTGCTCGCTGCCGGCCTAACGGGCCTGGGGCCGAGCTCCGCGGTGGCGTCGAGCCACCGGGAAGCGCCGCTCACCGCGGCCGACCCGGCCATCGACAACACCGACCTCTACGCGTTTGCCAGCCCGGACCGTCCGGGCTACGTCACGTTCATCGCCAACTGGATTCCGTTCGAGGAGCCCAATGGCGGACCGAACTTCTACCCGTTCGCCACCGATGCCGCGTACAACATCTACGTCGACAGCGACGGCGATGCGAAGCCGAACGCGACGTTCCGCTTCACGTTCCACAACATCGACAAGCGCGGCAACAACACGTTCCTCTACAACAACGGTCCGGTCACCTCGATCGACGACGAGAACCTGCTGTTCCGGCAGACGTACACGCTCCAGTCGTCGTTCAACGGTGCGCCCTTCAAGACGCGCATCGCCAACGCTCCGGTCGCGCCGTCGCGCGTCGGCCCGGCGTCGATGCCGGACTACCAGAAGCTGCGTGACCAGGCTTCGGTCACGTTGCCCGGCGGTTGGAAGACGTTCGCCGGCCAGGCCGACGACCCGTTCTTCCTCGACCTGCGCGTCTTCGACCTGCTCTACGGTGGTGACCTCAGCGAGGTCGGCCAGGACACCTTGGCCGGCTACAACGTGAACACCATCGCGCTGCAGGTGCCGTTCCACGACGTGGCGCTGGGCGGCGACGCCAAGCGCAACCCCGTGATCGGCGTGTGGACCACGACCGATCGCGCCAAGGTGCGGGTGACCGGCAAGACCGTGCCGCTGACCGACGGACAGGACCGTGTGCAGGTCTCGCGTTTGGGCAACCCGCTGGTCAACGAGGTCGTCGTGCCGGCCGGGCTGAAGGACGCGTTCAACTCCTTGTCACCCGACAAGGATGCGTCGATCCCGCAGGTGGTCGCGCGCGTCACCGATCCCGAGGTGCCACATCTGATCGAGTCGATCTACGGCATCCCGGCGCCGGCGACACCGCGCAACGACCTCGTCGAGATCTTCCTGACCGGCATCACCACCAAGGCGAACGGCCCGATCAAGGCGGATCTCAACTCGCAGCTGAACAACAAGGACGTATCGGCGGGCAAGTTCCGTCCGTCGGAGATGTTGCGGCTCAACCTGTCGACGCCGATCACCGCGGAGCCGAACCGGCTCGGCGTGCTCGGCGGCGACCTGCAGGGCTTCCCGAACGGACGCCGGCTCACCGACGACGTTGTCGACATCGAGCTGCAGGCGCTCGAGGGCGCCGCGCAGACCGGCAAGCTCGTCGACGCTCTCGCGGCCGGCGACCAGGTGGACGCGAACGACAACCCGTTCAGCGACTCGTTCCCGTATGTGGCATTGCCGAACACCGGTGCCGTGAACGGTGGCGGCGGGACCGGTGCCGGTGCGTCGGCACAGGGTTCGTCGGACGGTCACCCGGGCGAGTCCGCTCCGCCGAGCACCGAGCCTGGCGCGCTGAAGGACCAGGGCCTCGGCTCTGTCACCGGGATGGCGCTGACCGCCTCCGGCACGGCCGGTGCGGCCGCGCTGTTGGTCGGCGGCGTGTGGTGGTGGCGGCGTCGTTCGCGGATCGGTGAGCACGCGCTCATCGCCGCGGGTGCGTCGAATGACCCACACGGCAACGGGGATCACGGGCACCCACACGGGCCTGACTCGGATCCGACACTTCCGCTCTGACCGTCTCGACGGCCGGGGGTGGGTTGGTCCCGCCAGCGGGCTTCCCGCCAGGTGGGTGCACGCACCCCCGGCCACACCCCGGAGGACCGCCATGCGCAGCACCGAAACATCCGCGTCGCGTCACTCGTCGATCGTTCGTCGCGTCGTCTTCGTCGGCGTCGCGGCACTCATGCTCCTGGTGGGCGGCGGGATCGTCGGCCTGCGTGCGACAAGCCATCCGTCGTCAGGCGACGACGCCAACCGGACCGCCACAGCGGCGGGTGGGAACGCCGCGGCAGCGGGCCGCGCGCAGTCCGTCACGGTGGCATCGGACACCGCGATCGCGCGGGCTCAACAACGGCTGCGCCAGGTGCCCGGTGACTGGGTCACCTGGGCGGCACTCGGCTCGGCATACCTCGAGCGAGCCAGGGTCACCGCCGATCCGACGTACTACCCGAAAGCCGAGGGCGCGTTGGACAAGTCGATGTCATTGCGCAGTCGCGACAACGCGGACGCGCTGACCGGATTGGGCGCGCTGTCCAACGCGCGACATGACTTCTCCGACGGCGCGAAGCGGGCTCGCCAGGCGCTGGCCGTCGATCCGTACGACGCCGAGGCGTACGGCGTGCTCACCGACGCGCTGACCCAGCTCGGTGACGCGGCCGGTGCGACCGAGGCCGTACAGCACATGCTGGACCTGCGGCCGGGACTGTCCGCGTACACCCGTGCGTCCTACGACCTCGAGTTGCACGGTCGGATCGCCGACGCGGAAACCTTGATGGCGCAAGCCTTGCAGGACTCAGTCGATCCGGCCGACATTGCGTTCTGCCGCTATCAGTTGGGCGAGTTGGCCTGGCAGGACGGGCGGATCGCGGATGCCGATCGCGAATACGCCGCCGGGGTGGCCGCGGATCCGGCGTACCTGCCGTTGCGTGAGGGACAGGCGAAGGTCGCCGCCGCGCAAGGACAGACAGATGCGGCACTTCGCGGGTACGCCGAGCTGACCCAGGTGTACCCGTCACCCACGTACTTCCTGGAGTACGCCGAGCTGTTGCGCTCGGTCGGGCGTACGACTGAGGCCGACGCACAGGTCGCGTTGGCCGCGGCGGCGCAG
>DATFRR010000094.1:0-17331 GCA_035263025.1 Micromonosporaceae bacterium | reverse complement strand
GTGCGGGTCGCGTCAGCCGTCATGCGAGGCGGCCGTCTCGCCGTCACGAGAACGTCCGACGACGTTGGCGATCAAGCGTTGCGATCGAGTCGCCGACGATAGGCGCCGGCCAGCGTCCACGCGAAACCCAACAGGATCAGGGCGACGGCGGCAGCGGCGCCGACGACCCAGCGCTGTCGGCCGGGTGTGATGGCCGCGGCGGCCGGCGCACCGGTGCCGGCGTCCGCTCCAAGCCTGGGCGAGGCCGACGTGACCTGGCCGCCACCGGTTCCCACCGTCGTTACCGCACTGGCGACGGCACGGTAGGGGTCGACAATGCCGTGGCCGTAGTCGGCCGGACTTGCACCGACCGGCGGCGGGTCGGTCGTGTCGAAGATTCGTTGCGCGATCTGTGCGTTGGTGAGCTGCGGAAACTCCTGGCGGACGAGTGCAGCGGTGGCGGCGACGTAGGGGACGGCGAAGCTTGCCCCGTCGAACGTACCCAGGCCGCTGGGCAGCCGATCGGCGGTCACGCCGCCGCCCGGCGCGACGACGTCGAGGAACGACCCGACCTCGGACGTGGCGGATCGCGCGCCGCCCTCGTCGATCGAGCCCACGCCGATCACGCCCGGATATGCCGCCGGGTAGGGCGTCGGATCGGGTCCGGAATCGTTGTGGTTATTGCCCACCGAGGCGACGACGACCACACCGTCGGCAACCGCCCGCGCGACGGCGGACCGCAGCGTGCGATCGTCGGTGCCGACAACCACGGAGATGTTGAGGACGTCTGCGCCATGGTCGACCGCCCAGGTGATCGCCGCGCCCAGTCCGGCCGGCGTCGTCGCATCACCCGACACCGCACCGTCGACGAGTTCGGCCTCACTGACCCGTACCGGCAGGATCTTGGCAGCCGGCGCGAGGCCGTGGAATGCCGCACCGGGCGTCGAGCCGGCGGCGATGATGCTGGCCACCGCCGTGCCATGCCCGACGCAGTCGACCCGACCGTCGGTGCTGCCGAGCAGGTCATGTCCGGCGAGGACGCGATGCCCGAACGAGGCCAGCGGGGTTACCCCGGAGTCGATGACGGCGACCACCTCGCCGGCGCCGTTGGCGACACCCCTCAGGCCGGCTACGCCGCTCGCTGCGATGGCCCAGGGTACGGCCGATGGGTCGGGCGCGGCGGGCGGCTGTGTCGCACTTGTCGCACAACCGGCGACTGCAAATGTTGGTGCCGTGGTCGTGGCCGCATACCCTGGTACGGCAGCGAGGGGCCCGGTGACAATCGTCGTGCAGACCGCGAGACCAGCAAGGACGCAGGCGGCACGTGGAAAAGCCCGGTGCATCGAGTCCCCTCCATGTCAGCCGCATGGCCGGTCGGCTCGCATCGTATCGGCCGTGTAGTTGGCGGTGGGGAGATCATGGTCACCGGAAGGGTAATGTACGCCCATCTCGTAGCTTGGCCGTCGCGGCCTGGTACGGCCAGATGACACCGTGTCATCGGGCGGTGACTGGACGACACGTCTTGCCGCAGTTCGTGCGGCCCGGGTCGGCAGGTGACGGAGGAGGTGGCCGTGACTGAATGGGAACCGGCCACCGAGGCCGAGGCCGCCATGCGCGACGCCCTCCGCGTCACCGACCAGGAGCTCTACTTCCGCATCTTGGCTCGCACCGAACTCCTGCTGCCCGTGTCACCGGATGCTCTCGCAGGCCGCGCGCCGTTCGGGTGGGGCACTTGGAACTCGGGCGGACGCACCCACGTGTTGGCCTTCACCTCGGCCGAAGCGATGCGGGTGTGCCTGGCCGAGCATTCCGGGTCGGCACGCAAGATCGCATACCACGAGCTGGCCGGCGCCTGGCCCAACGAAGACTGGTGGCTGGCGGTCAATCCGGGGCTGCCGATCGAGGGCTACCTGCCGCCGTGGTTCGTGACACAACTCGCCCGCGGCGACGTACGCATGCCGGACCGGCCCGGTTCGCCGCTAAGCCGGACATCCCGGGCGGATCCCACGCCGGACTCGATCGTGGAGCCAATCGGTCATGCGGCTGACGAGCCGGCGAACGCGCACCACGGTGGGCGCGCACGAGCGGCATCCTTCACTCGCGGCACGACCGCTGCCGCGGCAACCGGTGCCCGTCGCGAGGCCGCGCGCGCCACCGCGACGGCCCCACGGTCAGCGTTTACTCCCACGCCGCCGCCCACGCCGGAGGAGCCGCTCGAGGCCGAAATGGTGGACACCGAGCCGCCCTACGCGCGGGCGACCGGTGCGCACAGTGCCCACAAGACGGTCACGTCCGCGAACCGGCCCGATGGTCGGCGTCCGAAGCGACACGACGCGACCATCATCGACGCCGAAATCATCTCGTCCACGGTGATGGGTGCGGCCGCGCTCGAGGCGATGGTCGTCAACGCCACCGTCATCGACGCCTCGAAGATCGACTCCGAGGTGATCGAGGCGACACTCGTGTCGGTGCACGAGACCGGTACGCGACGGGTGCGCGCGGAGCACGCCAACGGCGATCGCCCCCACGTCGGCGTCGCCGAGCCGTCGAGGCCGCGCCGCGCTGACGCGACCGAGGATGTGGATACATCGCCGACGCGCGTGATCAACACGGCCGCGATGGCCGACGAGTCGATGACACAACGGATCGATCCGCGCGACGCCGCCCGGATCGCCGGTCCGACGCGGCACGTCGACCTGTTCGGCAACGAGGACAACGGCGCGACGCGCGGTCGACCTCGGCACCAGGCCGGCGAGGGCGACGAGTCGGCGACGCGGCGGATCGATCGCTCGCCGGGCCGCTACGACGAGTCCGCGACGCGCCGGATCGACGTGCCGGCCGACGCCACGGACGCGGAACGGACCCGCCGCATCAACCTGCACCGTGCGGCCGACCACGCAGCGCCACCCGACGGCGCGACGACGCTCGGGCGCGATGCGGACGCTCTGGGCGCTGACGACTCGATGACGCGCCGCATCGGTTTGTTCGGCAACGGGGAAGCCGACACGGTCGGTCCGCCGCCGCCCGGCGGGTGGTCGGCGGCAACGACGGTGCGCGGGAACCGGGGCCGGGCGTACGACGACGCGGTCGACGCTTTCGCCGCCGACGCCGCGACCACTGCCGCGTTCATTGGGGATACCGGCGAGCAGGACGTCAACGCCCAGCAGCCGCACGGTCCCGCGCAGCAGGAGCCCGACGGGCCGGTCTTCATCCCGGCGAACGACACCGAGCGCGATCTGCTCGAGGCGGCCAGTGGTGGCAAGACCGAACAGTTCCTCTCCACACTGCTGCTCGCGCGCGTGCTCGTGCCGCTGCCCGACGGTGTGCCGTCGGATGTGCAGCTTGACGACGATCTGTTCCCGTGGCGCCGCGACGAGGTCGACGGCCAGCCCTATCTCGTCGTTTTCACGTCGTCGGAGCGAATGACGGAGTTCCTGGGCGACGGCGTGGTGTCCATCAACGCGAAGTTCATCCAGCTGATCCACGTGTGGCCGGACGTGAAGTGGGCGTTCGCCATCAACCCGGGCTCGCCGGTCGGTGCCACGCTGCCCGGCATCCAGATCAAGGCACTCGCCGCGTGGGCCGACGACGCTGGGTTGACCGACGACGAGGGCCTGGGCGAGTACGACGACGCGGCAGCCGCGGCGCCCGCGTCGAACATGCCGGTGGTCATGCAGAAACCGATCGCCGCCTCGCAGGTCGACTACTACCTGGAACGCGGCTACGACCGGGCGTCCGGATTCGTACATCGGGCCACCGAGGTCATGCACCTGCAGACGCCGGCGCAACTGGTCGGCACCCTCGGCCTGACGTATAGCGGGTCGCCGTTCCGGCGCGACGCCAGCGAGATCTACCTGCTGCGGTGGGCGGCGTACCGGCCCGACCTCTACCGGATCCCCTACGGCGGGCAGCACGAAGCGGCGATGCGCGCCATGCAGGGATGGATGATCGAACGTGCGCCGTTCCGCGGCAACGGATTCGCACCGGCCGAGAACGGCGAGGTCATCGCGGAGTTCAAGGTGGACAGCATCCGCCTGCCGCACGGCGCCCAAATGTGGCGCGTCACGAGCGACGGCCGCAAGACGCTGATCGCGCTGCTCGACGCGGACGAGGGCCTTTGGCGACCGGTGCACGGCATCGACAGCGAGGCTGTGTGGGATCCGTCCGTGCCGATCGTGCCGCCGACGCCGTCCGTCGAGGGTCCGAAGCGGACCGCGTCCGGCCGAGCGTCGATCAGTGATCCGCTCGACGACCCGCTCGACCCGCGCTGGCGAGGCTCCGGCCGTCGCGGACCGCGTTCCCCCAACGGCGTCGCTCCCAACGGCGTCGACGCGCGCGCTCGGGCGAGGGAACGCTGATGCGCGACGGTTATGAGGCGACGTACCGGGGCGTGGCGTACGAAGCGAGCCCGGATGGCGACCTGGTGCGCCTCTACTCCCCGGTGCCGGCGAATGGCTTCGCCCCGGTTGCCGAGAACCGCTTCCGATGTGTGGTGCGCGTCGAGCATGTCCAAGACCTGTGTTACGTACGCACGACGTGCCGGTGGCGCGATGCGCCGTTCATCGTGCTTGGCGAACATGACGGCTGGCTGCGCGTGGAATACACCGGCGGCAAGGCGCCGGTTGCGTTGGGCCTCGGCCTCGAGGAGTTCGACTTCGGTGTCTACCAGGGCTGGGCACCCGCGACCGAAGTCACCGAGGTGCGCGAATATCGCGTTTGATCCGCCGGGCTAGACCTTCATCCACTCCAGGATCGCGCCGGTCACCAGGTCCGGCGCCTCGACGTGCGGGAAGTGGCCGACGTCGTCGATGATCCGCCATTCGTAGCGCGCCGCCACGTATCGGCTCGACCCCTGCGCGGTCCGAGCCAGGATCGCCGGATCCAGCGCGCCGTGCAGTTGCAGCGTGGGTACGGTGATCGGCTTCTGCAGAAGCTTGACGAAGCGGTACCCGTGCAGCCGGAGTACGGAGCGGAAGCCCCATCGATATGCCTCGAGCGCACAAAACGCGGCCTGCGGGATCTGCATCGCGGTGCGGCACTTGCGTTCGTAGTCGGTGAATCCGGGGCTCGCCACCCAGTTCGGTCCGCCCCACCGTCGCAGATAGGTGCCGACGAGTGCCGCGTCGTTGCGCGTGACGACGTGTTCGTAGCGCGGCACCTGGAATTTGAGGACCGGTGCCGCGGACGCCGACTGGCCGCGCGGATCGGTCATGATCGCGGCCCGCAATCGGAGCGGATGCGCCGCGCCCGACACGACGAGATGGCGCACCAACTTCGGGTGGAACGCCGCGGTGGTCCACGCCATCATGCCGCCGTACCCGGCTCCGACCAGCGTCGCGTCGCGCTCGCCAAGCGCACGGATCAGGCCGGCCACGTCGGCGGCCATGGTGTAGCCGTCGTAGCCGCGGGGCGGCTTGTCGGTCGCGCCGTAGCCACGCATGTCGATCGCCACCGCGCGGAAGCCGGCCTCGGACAGCGCGCGAAGCTGGTAGTGCCACGCCCACCAGAACTCGGGAAAGCCGTGCAGCAACAGGACGAGTGGTCCGGTGCCGGCCTCCACGACGTGGAATCGGTTGCCGTTGGCGCTGACGAACCGGTGCGCCCACGGCCCGTCGATCAGGACAACAGAGTCGTCGATCACCGCGGGTGCGCTCATGGCCCTAGCGTAGGGGGAGCGGACCTGTCCGGCGCTGTGAGTGCCGTCTCGTGAGCCAAGATCCGCGCATTTGACCTGGGCCGATCTGCGGCCGCCGGTGGCGAGGTCGCCCGAACGAGGTGGCTCGGCGTTCGCGGACGACCAAGATCTCCGACCATCGCGCCGGTTTCGAACGCCAGTGGAGGCCCCGGGGTGCGACCATCTGAGACCGAGGTGCCCGGCTCGGGCGACGGGTCGAAGCGCCAGGGTGATCTTCGGTGACCGGGGTGCCGGGCCTCGAACGCCAGTCGGGGCGCCCGGGCGAACCCGGACGCCCCGACCGGGACGTGGCGGCTACTCCTCCTCCGACTTGCCGGACTTGAGTCCCTGCGAGATCAGCTCCATGACCGACGAATCCTGCAGCGTCGTCACGTCGCCGAGCGCACGGTTCTCGGCCACATCGCGCAGCAGTCGCCGCATGATTTTGCCGGACCGGGTCTTGGGCAGCTCGGGTACGAGCATGATCTGCCGCGGCTTCGCGATCGGGCCGATCGTCTTTGCGACGTGGTCACGCAATTCGTCGGGGAGCGTGTCGGTCACCTCGGTGGTGCCCCGCAGCATGACGAACGCCACGATCGCCTGCCCGGTCGTCGGGTCGGTTGCTCCGACGACGGCCGACTCGGCCACCTTCGGGTGGCTGACCAACGCGGACTCGACCTCGGTCGTGGAGATGTTGTGACCGGAGATCAGCATTACGTCGTCGACTCGGCCGAGTAGCCAGAGGTCGCCGTCCTCGTCGCGCTTCGCGCCGTCACCAGCGAAGTAGATCCAGTCGTCGCCCTTGCCGGCGCCGGCGCCGAACCGCGACCAGTAGGTGTCGAGGAACCGCTGATCGTCGCCCCAGATGGTGCGAAGCATCCCCGGCCATGGCTCTCGCAGCACGAGATATCCGCCGCCGCCGTTCGGCACCGACTTCGCGGTGTCGTCCACGACGTCGGCCTCGATGCCAGGCAGCGGACGGGTCGCGGAGCCGGGCTTCGTGGACGTGACGCCCGGCAGCGGGCTGATCATCTGCCCACCGGTCTCGGTCTGCCACCACGTGTCGACCACTGGGCACTGCCCGCGACCGATGGTCTCGCGGTACCAGATCCACGCCTCCGGGTTGATCGGCTCGCCGACCGTACCGATGATGCGCAGCGACGACAGGTCGAAGCCCTTCGGGAACTCGTCGCCCCACTTCATCATCGTGCGGATCAGGGTCGGCGCGGTGTAGATAACGGTCACGCCGTATTTCTGCACCAGCTCCCAGAACCGTCCCTTGTGCGGGGTGTCCGGGGTGCCCTCGTACATGACCTGCGTGGCACCGTTGGACATCGGGCCGTACACGATGTACGAGTGGCCGGTGACCCAGCCGATGTCGGCCGTACACCAGAAGATGTCGGTCTCCGGCTTGTGGTCGAAGACCGCGTTGAACGTGTAGTTGACGTGCGTCAGGTATCCGCCCGTGGTGTGCAGGATGCCCTTCGGCTTCGCGGTCGTGCCACTCGTGTAGAGGATGAAAAGTGGGTGCTCGGAGTCGAACGGCTGCGCTTCGTGCTCCGTGGACGCGGTGTCCACCGCGTCGTGCCACCACACGTCACGGCCCTCGGTCCAGCCGACGTCCTGCCCGGTCCGGCGTACGACCAGCACGTGCTCGATGCTCGGGCACCGCGCCACGGAATCGTCCACGATGGGCTTCAATGCCGCTGGGTTGCCGCGGCGGAAGCCGCCGTCGGCCGTGATGACGAGCTTTGCGTCCGCGTCCTGGATGCGGCCGGAAAGTGATTCCACCGAGAATCCGCCGAACACGACGCTGTGCGGAGCGCCGATGCGGGCGCACGCGAGCATCGCGATGGCGGCCTCGGGAATCATCGGCATGTAAATGGCAACACGATCACCCGCGGTGATGCCGAGTGACGTGAGTGCGTTGGCTGCCTGGCACACCGAACGGTGCAGATCGGCGTAGGTGATCGTCCGACTGTCGCCGGGCTCGCCTTCCCAGTGGAGCGCGACCTTGTTGCCGCGGCCGGCCTCGACGTGTCGGTCGAGACAGTTGTAGGCCATGTTCAACTGACCGCCCACGAACCACTTGGCGAACGGCGGCTTCGACCAGTCGAGCACCGTGTCCCACGGTTTGGCCCAACTCAGGCGCCTTGCTTGCGTCTCCCAGAACCCGAGGCGGTCGGCCTTCGCCTCGTCGTATGCCGCCGCGGTGACGTTCGCGTGAGCGGCGAGATCCGCCGGCGGGTCGAATCTGCGCTCCTCGCGTAGCAGGTTTTCCAGCGTTTCGCTCATCAGCGCGCTCCAGATCGATGCGTTGTGTGGGCTCCCACAGAAGCAGGCTAGTCCCGATATTGGTCGCGTGGCGATACGAAGTTCCGCGCGAGACGCCTGCCAGTGCTGCGCATATCTTGCCGCCGGTGGGCAGTATCGATCAAGGCCGCGCACGCGACGCGCATTCGATGCACACACCGCCGCGACCACGATGCGGACGGCGACCCCATCCGGTGCGCGGACGTCTTACCGGCATCTCAGCAATCGCGGCCCAAGGCAGCAAGCGAACACTGCAAAGGCGCGGACTACCGTGACCGTGTGACGGATCCGCTCGCCGGACTCATCGACTTGCCCGATTGCCGCGAGGCATTCGACGCCGCTCGAAGCGCGGTGGACTCCGCATTTCGGCATCCCGCATTGCGCGGTCGCGGTACCGCGGGCGCGATCGCCGCCGAGGTCGCGCTTCGCTCGGCCGTCGCCAGCGCGGTGCTTGACGATCACGGGTACGACGTCGATGCGGTACGCGACGGAACCGTCACCGACGCCGTCGTGCAAGGTGCACTGCGGGTCGCCGGAGCGCTCGATGGACTGACGAGTACGTGGGCCGTGGCGCCACGTCAGGCGCTGGCGCGGCTGCACACGTTGGCCGCTCGGGATGCCGTACCCACGGATGACCTCGGCCGGCCGCGGACCGACCCGGCGGTGTCGGCGCGACTCGACACGCTCGCGAACATCGTGACCGGCACGGCAGCCCCGGCGATGGTGGTGGCCGCCGTCGTCCATGGTGAGCTGCTGGCGTTGCGTGCGTTCGCGGGACCGTACGGCGTGGTGGCCCGCGGTGCGGCGCGGCTCGTGTTGATCGGCGGTGGGCTTGACCCGCGCGGGCTGCTCGCGGTCGATGTCGGTCACCTCGCGCGAGAGCCCGAGTATCGCGGCGCCGCAGGCGCGTTCGCCACCGGTACCCGCGACGGACTGCGCGCCTGGCTGAGGCACTATGCGACGGCCGTTGCGACGGCCGCTGACGAACTCAGGTCCATCGCGGGAGGCGTTGTCGCCGGGAAGCGTTGACCCGAGCGGCAGGGGATCCGCTGGCTCGACGGGACCCCTTGCGGGCAGACGGACGGCGCCTCACTGCCGAGGCGCCGTCAACATCACACGTCAAACCTGGTTACCAGGCGTGCCTCACAATCGTTGCCGGCGGTCCGCTGAGGTGCCGCCGCAACATGCCTCCCGCGGCTGGTCGCGCGTGGGTGCCAGGTTGCCGTGCCACGGAGCTTCCGCATGTCGCCGCTCGCAGCAGCGTGTTGGTTCCGTGATGTTCTCGTGTCTCGCGTTTGCTCCGCACTTTTCGTTTTACGCCGCTTCGCCCAAGGTCGCCAGGGTCCTCGTCGATTGTGTGACAGCCGATCACGAATGTGTTCGATGATGTCGCGCACCTTGGTCACACGGCGAGGAGCTCGGACGTGCGCACGGCGAGGTCGGCCGCGAGGCGCCGTCGATGCCGGCCGTAGAGGATGACGCAGATGGCCACGCCAAGGCCGACGCCGAGGGCAGCGGCAGCAACCGGAACCGCGGGGCGATCACGGAGCCGCCGGCTCAGCGGGATCGGATGGCGGAACTCAAGCAACGGCCAGCCTCGCTCCACCGCGATCTTGCGAAGGCTGCGACCCGCGTTCACCGCGGTCGGTCGGCCGACGGCCTCGAGCAGCGGCAGATCCGACATCGAATCGGAGTAGGCGTAGCACTCCGCGAGATCCCAGCCGCGCTTGGCGGCGAGCTCGCGCACCGCGGCCACCTTGTTCGGGCCGGCGTTGTAGAACTCCACCTCGCCCGAGTAGCGGCCGTCCTTGACGACCATCCGCGTTGCGAGAATGTCGTGGACGCCGAGCTGCTCGCCGATCGGGCGGACCATCTCCTCGCCGGACGCCGAGACGAGCACGACGTCGCGCCCGGCCCGGATGTGTTCGTCGATCAGCGCGGCTGCCTCGGCGTAGACGTACGGCGTGATCAGCTCGGACAGCGTCTCGTTGACGATTTGCTGCACCTGCTCGACGGACCAGCCCTTGCACAACGTCGCGAGGTGGTCGCGGATCCTCGCGATCTGCGCGTCGTCCGCACCGCCGAGCTTGAACATCAGCTGGGCGTACCCGGACTTGATCACGTCGCGGCGGTTGATCAGGTGCTCGCGGTAGAACGGCCGGCCGAACGCGAGCGCGCTCGATTTCGCGATGACGGTCTTGTCAAGGTCGAAGAACGCCGCAGCGGGTGTCACGGCCGGAAAGTCTAATCGGGCGACCGCCGCGTTGACCGTCGCGCTGGGTGTCAGCGCTGATCGCGCTGTGTTGCTCCGGTGCCGGAGCCAGCGAAAATATTGACGCAGATGGACGCCAAATCGGTGTGTTGAACGCGTTCGGGCCTCGACGTGTAGGGAGAAATCGTGCATGCTAACGATGACGACACAGGGTGCCGTCCGTCACATCCCAGACGGTTCAATTACGTCTGAACGATGCGAGTGCATGGACTCTCGGCGGTTGTTGCGCCCCCCGCATGGCCGCTGGGCGGTTCGGCTCACCCCCCCGGAGCCGAGCCCCGACGACCCCCGCCACCCCCCCGGCGGGGGTCGTCCCATCTCCGGCGCCCGGTTCGTAACCAGGGGCGAAGCTCAGATCCGCCGGACTACTGCCGGTCTACATCGTGTCTCGCATCATGCCCCGTAGGCGCCGACCAGCCGCAGCGGAACGCGTTGTCATGCCGATGACGGAGTCCTGGGTTTGGGCGGGGCAGCCGCTTGCACCGCGGCAGGCGTGGCATGATCCTCGCCGGCGCACGAGGGGACGAGTGGTCGTTAAGTGAGTGAGGTTCGTCGGGTCGCGCTCGATCCGTCGCAGGTCAGGCCGGGTTCGACCTTGCGGCCGATCGCCCGGTTTGTGGTTGAGCACGATGGCGTGGCACAAGCGTCGGTGGTGTTGGGTCGCGCGGAGATCTTCGAGCGTGAGCCCGCCGAGTACGCGGTGGCGCGCCTGAACTGGGCAGCAGGCGGTCTGGACGCCGCTCGACAGGTAGTAACGGCCGCCGTGAAGTCGGCTCCGCTGGGCGCAGCGGTCTACCTGCCAGTCAACGCGGCGGTTAGTCCGGACCACGCCGATGTTCGCGGCATTGCCGAGGCGAGCGGCCTCCGGTTGTTCCAGGAGAAAGAGGGATTCCGGTGGGCGGACAGCGGGCAAGCGCTGTCCGAGCCCGCCGGTCTGCGGCTGGAGCCGATGTCGCAGATCGGGCGAGACGCTTTTGTGCCCGTGATCGGGCGGTGTCTCGGCCAGACACTGGACCGGACCGACGCCTTGGTGTTCGGCAGGCACTCGCCCGAGCAGTGGGTCACCGAGTTCCTGGACCACCATGCTCGTGCGGCGGACACCGAGTCGTGGTTCTACGCCGAGACGACGAGCGGCGTCCCGGTCGGGTTCGTGGGGCTGGGCGAACGGCTCGGTGATCCGGGCGTCGGCACGGTCGTCCTCATCGGTGTCCTGCCGGAGCAGCGTGGTCACCGCTACGTGGACGAGCTCCTCCTCGCCGCCTACCGAGCCGCCCGGGCACGTGGGTTTGTCGCGGTGCTGTCCCTTGTAGATGTGAACAACCACCCGATGATGGCGGCAATGCACCGTTCTGGCGCGGACCCCAACATCGATCCCTGGCACAAGTGGCTGTACCGCACGGCCCCGTGACGCATAGCAAGGTGCCAACCGAGATCCGATGAGAACCGCGTACCTATTGGAAGCCTCGCCCGCATATTCGCTGACCGATATCAGCGGCCCAGACGCGACGGATCGGTCTCCCACCACGGCCGCTGCATGCCGTCATCCGGCTCGACCGTGGCCGTACCCGCGGCGTCTGCCGAGGTGACCGCGACGCGCGCCGCGGCCTCCTGCTCGTCGAGCGCGCGGTCGACCTCGGCGGTCTGCGCCTCGTCGTCGCGGATCCATTTGCGGAACAGCGCGGCGAGGAACGGCAGGCCGGACAGGTCGCCGAGGATCCAGAACGCTGCGCCGCCGATCTGCTGATCGGCCGACGGGCTCGGTCCCCAATCCCGAACCACCTGGTAGTGGTCGAGGCCCACGATGGTGTGGCCGAGCATCAGGAGTAGGCCGAGCCCACCATCGAAGATCACTTCGGCGAACGTGATCCACATCGACACCAGCACCGGATAGCGGTGCGGCACCGGGTCGACCTGCAGGCGCGTCCAGTAGTAGGCCCAGCCGACTCCGACGAGCCAGAACGTGACGAGCGTGTCCACCGCTCCGCCGCGCAAGACGGCGTTGAACAGCGGCGTGAAGAACAGCACGAACGGTGTGCCCAACAAGAGCGCGGACACGACCGCGGGGAACGTGACGAGCTTGGCGAACCTGCTGCGCCCGATCCGCGTGACGCGCTTGCTCGCGCGCTGGGGAAGCGCACGCATGAGCAGCGTGATTGGCATGCCGAGGGCCAGAAACAGCGGCGTCACCATCAGCAGCAGCACGGTCTGCATGGCGCGCGGCCAGAAGAGGACGGTGTCGTAGGTGCCGAGGAACGACATCGTGCACGCGACCCACGAGCCCAGCCCGGCCACCAGGAAGAACACGGTGCGAGCGGCGGGCCATCGAAGGCCGCGACGTGTCACGCACCGCACGCCCACTGCGTAGCCGACGCCAAGGACGGTGACCGCGATCGCGACCGGCAGGTCGAGTGACCACGCCGTGAAGACCTCCGTCGTGGTCAGGGGCGACACGGCCGTCACGATACGCGCGGATTTTGTGGGTACGCCGTCGGGCGACCGAGCTGGCCGGATCCGGCGAGCAATGTGCACATGCACCCTCGCCGTCCACGGATCCCATGATCGCTAGCGCCGAGAGCGAATCGTTTGCGCCACCGTGGTCCGGTCACCCGAGCGAAGGGAGCGCCCGATGGCCCGCACACGACGGCCGGTCACCGGTGCGGCCGCGCGCCTCGCCGGTGACGGGGAGCCGCCGGACACGCTCGGCCATCCGGCGGCTCCGTTGACCCCGTCGGGGCGGCCGCGGCCGCATCCGCTATTCGTCACAGCCGACGCTGAGCTGCTAGATGACCTGCTGCGCCTCGCTGCCCAGGCGGGCGTGACCCCGGACGTGGCGCCGGACCCGGCCGGCGCCCGTCCGTGGTATGCGCAGGCGGCTCGCGTGTTCATCGGCGCGGACATGGCGGAGCCCTGCGCGCGCGCCGGGCTGCCCCGACGGTCGGGCGTCGTTCTCGTGATGCGCGCCGGCTCGGACGCAGCGTCGGACGGCGTGGGTGATGTGCCGTGGGGCGAGCCCGACTCATCGTGCGGCGAACCGGCGCCGGCGTGGATGGCGTCGCCCCAACAGCCGCTGTCGGATATCGCGCCGCCCGGTTGGGAGTCGGTGGTCGGATCGCACCCAAGCCTGCGGACGTCCGGTCGGCGTCCCGAAACCGGCGCGGATGCCGACGCGTGGCGCATCGCGCACTGGCTGGGTGCGGATCACGTCGCCGTGCTACCCGCGGCTGAAGCATGGCTTAGCGATCAGATCGCCGCGATGACATCTGGCGTGGCGCCCGGTCGAGTGGTGGCGGTCGTCGGCGGTCGCGGCGGCGCGGGCGCCTCGGTGCTTGCCGGTGCACTCGCCGTCACCGCCGCTCGCCGTGGGTTGCGGGCCATGCTCGTCGACGGCGATCCGTTGGGCGGCGGCGTGGATCTCGTCCTCGGCTGGGAGTCTCTGGACGGCCTCCGCTGGCCGGCGCTGTCGCAGGCAAGCGGACGGGTGCCTGCGCCGGCTCTGGTCGACGCGCTACCCGGTCGATCCGAACTGGTCGTGTTGTCTTGGGACCGCGGCGAGCCGACCACCGTGCCACCAGAGGCGATGCTCGCTGCACTCGACGCCGGACGACGCGGACGTGACCTGACCGTGGTGGACCTCCCGCGTCGTGTCGACGACTCGTCCGCTCTCGCCTTACGCGGCGCCGACCAGGTCTACCTCGTCGTACCAGCGGAGTTGCGCGCGTGCGCCGCGGCAGGTCGAGTCGCGGCGACGGTCGGGCCACATTGCGCCGCGTTGTCCGTGGTGGTGCGTGCGCCCGGCGCCGGCGGGCTCGCCGTAAAGGACGTGGTTGCGGCACTCGGGCTGCCCTACGCGGGAACCATTCGCAGCGACCCGCGGTTGCGAAGCGCCCTGGAGCGGGGCGAGCCGCCGGCCGCGGCCGGACACGGTCCCCTTGCGGCGCTGTGCGAGCGGCTCCTCGACGTTGTTCTGCCGATCGAAGGAGCGGCTTGATGTGGCCTCCTGAAGATCTCGAGATGGACGGATCGGAGCCAATCGTGACCGCATCCATGGCAGTCCCGCCAGATCGCGGCCGTGCGAGTCGCACGGCACCCGCCCGTGTGAGTCGCACGGCACCCGTCAACGAGCTCGCACCGCGCCCGCCGGTCGCCCCGCAACCGGGCCGACGCGCGATCACTAGCGGCAGCGGACCGACGCCGATCGGCGACGCGCACGCCCACAACGGTCTCGTGCACACCGGAGCGTTAGCGTCGGCGACGAACGCTTACCGGATGGTCGGCAACGGTGTGCCGGTGCGTCCGGACGCCGCGACGGCCGCAACGAATCCATCAGCGGTCGCCACACGCCTTGCCGCGAGGCCGGTCGACGAGTTGCCGGGCGCCGGGCCGCTGACCCCGCTGCTGGTCGATCCTGCAGTGACAGATGTCCTCGTCAACGGGGTCGAGGTGTGGACCGACCGAGGCGACGGGCTCGCCCGAGCCGACGTGACGTTCAGCTCGCCGCAACAAGTGCGGCGTCTGGCTCAGCGGCTCGTCGCGGGTTGCGGCCGGCGACTCGACGAGGGCAATCCCTGCGTAGATGCCTGCCTTCCGGACGGCACCCGATTGCACGCCGTATTGCCACCGATCGCGACCGACGGGCCGTACTTGTCGCTGCGCACGTTCCGGCGGCAGGCATTCTCACTCGACGACCTCCAAAGGCTCGGCTCGGTGTCCGATGTGGGCGCGGAACTGCTCGCCGGCATCGTCGCCGCCCGGTTGTCATATCTCGTCTCGGGCGGCACCGGCACGGGCAAGACGACGGTGCTCGCGAGCATGTTGAGCGAGGTGCCGCGGCACGAGCGCATCGTCATCGTGGAAGAGGCCGCCGAACTGCGGCCACGCCACCCTCACGTGGTCGCACTCCAGGCGCGCACCGCGAATGTGGAGGGCGTCGGTTCGGTCGGGCTTCGGGAACTGCTGCGCAACGCGCTGCGCATGCGACCGGATCGCCTCGTCATCGGCGAGTGTCGTGGCGCCGAGGTGCTGGACTTGTTGGGCGCGCTGAACACCGGCCACGAAGGCGGGGCGGGCACGCTGCATGCAAACAGCGCGGCCGACGTGCCGGCTCGACTCGAAGCGCTCGGCTTGCTCGGGCGAGTGCCGCCAGCCGCCGTACGAGCACAGATCGCGGCCGGGTTGCACGTCGCCGTACACGTGAGACGCGTGCCCACCGGTCGAGTGCTGGACGAAATCGTCGTGCTCCGACTGAGTCCGGTGGATCGCGCGATCGAGGCGGTGTCCGCGTGGCATCGGCTCGGCGGCGTACGACCCGGTGCGGTGGCGCTCGCCGACCTGTTGAGTCGGCGGGGCGTACGCCCACCGACGGGTTTGTTGGCAGGTCGCTGATGTTTGTCTTTCGCTCGCGCCGCGTTCGGCGCCGACGGCTTCGGGCCATGGAGCGGCCACACAGCGGCGCCGCGGGTCAACCGTCGACGCCCACCGGCAATCGTGCGGTCACGGCGCTCCGGGATGCCGCGATCCGACGGCCGCGAGTCGCCGCCCTGATCCTGGCAACCGTCTCGGCTAGCTTCGCGGGACTCGTCGCCGGTCCGGTCGCGGCGGTGGTCGCGGCGGCGTACGCGCTGACCGGTGCGGTCGTGTTCGCGTCACGCCGTCGGGACGCGGCGGACGCTGTCGCGTTCCGCGCAGCACTGGCGGACGTCGCGGCAGCCGCCGCGGATCTGCGCGCCGGCGCGGATCCGATCACGGCGCTTGGCGACTCCGGCTGGCGAGGCCCGAGCGCGCGGTCCCCGCATCGAGACGGGCACGTGCTGCACGGCCGGGTGTCGGCGGCGGTGCACGTCGCCGAGGAGACCGGAGCGCCGCTCGCGGACCTTCTCGAGCGATTGGAGCGCGACGGACGCGCGTTGGCGCAAGCACGCGCATCCGCGGTCACGCAGGCCGCTGGGGCGGAGGCGACAGCGTGGCTGCTGGCCGTGTTGCCGGTCGCCGGCATCGCACTCGGTCAAGGCGTCGGTGCCGACCCAGTGCACGTCCTGCTGCATACCCCGATCGGCGCCACATGTGCGTGCGGTGCAATCGTGTGTCAGGTCGGTGGGCTCGCGTGGGTACGCCGATTGGCGAGGTCGATCGTGGAGTCGGCGTGACGTCGACTGCCCGCGGCCGGCTGACGCGGAACGCCGGTATGACGCGAAACGCCGAGGTGGGTTCCGGTGGTCGCCTTCGGACGTTCGGCGGGCTCGCGGCCGGCGTCGTGACGTGGCTCGCGATCGGCGGCGTGCCGGGCATCATCGCTGCGCTCATTGCGGCGCCGGTGGCCGCACGATTGCTGCGGCGCGTCGAGCCGGCTTCGGTACGCCGTCAGCGTCGAGCCGCCGGCGCCGAGTTGCCGTACGCGGTGGATCTGCTTGCCGCCGCGTTGCGCGCCGGTGTGCCGGTCGAGATGGCGGTGCGTACGACGGCGGTGGCCTGCGGTGGCATCGCCGGCCGGGAACTCCTTCGAGTCGCGGACGGGCTACGACTCGGGCTCGAGCCGGGCGACGCGTGGCGCTCGCTACGCGCCATTCCGGGTGGTGACGGGGTAGCGGACGTTGCCGTACGCAGTGCCGACAGCGGCGCCGCGGTGGCTCGCGCTCTGGAACGTCTTGCGGAGGATCTGCGAAGCGCGCGCACTCTGCGCGTAGACGCGGCCGCGCAACGGATCGGCGTACTCATCGTCTTGCCGCTCGGCGTGTGCTTTCTGCCCGCCTTCGTGCTCGCCGGCATCGTGCCGGTGATCGTCGCCGTGCTCGGCGGCGTACTGCGGTGAAAGGAGTCCGGATGCGTGCTTCGACGGCGACGGGTCGAGACGGCGGACGGCTCGGGTGGTGGCGACGTCGCTGGCGTGAGATGACACAGGCACGTGACGCTGGGATGACGACAGCCGAATATGCGGTCGGCACGCTAGCGGCCGTGGCGTTTGCCGGCGTGCTGCTCAAGGTCGTGACGTCGCCGAGCATCCAGTCGGCGCTGTCGGCGATCATCTCGAAAGCACTGCGGTAGTGACGGCGCGACGGCGCCGGGCGCGTCGGGGTGGCCTTGACGGCGGCAGCCATGA
>DATFRR010000093.1:0-20345 GCA_035263025.1 Micromonosporaceae bacterium | reverse complement strand
GGCCGGACGCTGGCGTTCGCCGACGTCGACCTCGTGGGTGCGAGTGACGGTGGGTTCGCCGCGCGGGCCACGACGGTGTACGCGATTCTCGGTTGACGGGAGCAGTTGGTTCGGTGGCGGCCACGCAACCAAGGGCTACTGAGAAATCAGCACGTTCAGGCACGTGACACAGCCTTCGAGTTTCTCGTACTCACCGATGTCGACCACGATCGTGCCGAACCCGAGATCTGCGATCATGGCAGCGCTTCGTGGCGCGGACGCGGCGATCAACACGTCCGCGTCGCCGAGCGCGACCACGTGCGCGCCGGACTCCTCGGGCACCGTGCGGACGTGCGGGAACAGCCTCGTGTCGACGAGATCCGACCACGTGACGAACGTGCCGTCGGGCAGTGCCGTGATCGCCGACTTCAAGTGCAGAACACGATCCACGGGTACGGCGACCACGCGGTACCCATAGCGTCCAGCGATATCGCGAAGTTGCCGTACGCCGTCGGCGTTGGTGCGCCCGCTGCGCCCGACGTACACGGTGGAATTGGACACAATCACGTCGCCGCCGTCGAGCGTGCCCGGCGACACGATGCGCTCGATCGTCAGGCCGAGCTGAGTGAGCGTGGCCTCGGTCCCGGCCACCTCGGCTCGCCGCTCGGGCGCGCCGGGCCGGGTGACGATCGCGAGCGAACCGAGCACCACCACGGTGTCCTCGATGAAGACCGAGTCCGGACAGTCGTCGGCCGGCGTGACCTGCCGTACGTCCCATCCGGCGCCGGCGAGCGCGCCAACGTACGCGTCGTGTTGCCGCCGGGCGAGGTCGACGTCGACTGGGATCCGCTCGATGTGCGTGACGATGCCGTCGGCGAGGCGTGTGCTGGGTTGGCGTACGAGGGCGATGCGCGAAGTCGTCACGCGGCCATCGTGTCATGGCTCAAATGCGCGGGCTCTGGCGACAGCTCGGGCCGACCTACGCTAGCGGCCGCGCCCGGATGGTCGCCCATACGGTTTTTCCGTGCGGCCCGACGCTATGGCCCCACGACGACGTGAGACGCGCGACAAGCGCCAGTCCGCGTCCGTGGTCGGCACCCGGTGTGTACTGGCCATGTGTTGGTCGCGGCAGGCTTTGCTTGCCGCGGTCGCGCACCTGAATCACGAGGTAGTTGGCTCGAAGAATGAAGGTGACGTCGAGGTCCGTTCGCGCGTGCACGACTGCGTTGCTGACGAGCTCCGAGGCGACAATCTGCGCGCTGTCCGCGATGTCGCGGACGTCCCAGGACTCGCACGCATATTTGGCCAACGCGCGGGCGACCGCGGGCGACGTCGGAGACATGGGCAGGTGCACGTGCACGCGATGGGGTGGCGCCGGCCCCTTGGCGGTAGCCTCGACCGCGTCCCGCCGCGTCGAATGCACCGCGACCCTGCCGGACAACGCCCGCCTAACCGACTTACCGATCGGCGTATGGGGATTCGCCACGATCAGCATTGCGACGCCGTGGTCAATGAGGAGTCGGGACACGGTCGCGAACACGAGTAGCGGCGTCTGGCTCGCGACGATCACTCGGTCGAGGTCGACAATTACCGCCTGCGGATGCTCGGCGGCGCACTTGAGAACGGCGGTTCGGGCACGTGGCGCGGATGCGAGGTCGAGAATGCCGCGCAGCCGGACATATGCCAGACCGGTCTCGAAGTCGTGTTCCACCGTGCTGTGCAGCGCGATCGCAGCGCCGTTCGCGTTCATGTCCGTTGCTCCGGTTTCCCGCCGGGCCAGTGGGCGGCGGCCGGCTCGGAGTCCGGGCCCATCAGCAACTCCCAGGTGCCGGTCGCTCGCAGCACGGTGGCGACGATGGGTTGCGGCCGCCGCACCCTGACTTGGACGCCGACATCCCGACCTCGTGATCTTGCGACGATCAAGGCACTAAGCCCGGCGCAGTCGACGAACGTCAAGTCGGCGAGGTCAATCACCACGTAACGGGTGCCTGCGGTAGATAGCAGCGCGACCAGACCCGCCCGGCACACATCGACGGTCGCGAGATCCAACTCACCCTCGAGGGTCACGCGAAGCGCACCGGGGCCATCCGGATAGACGCGGAACTCCATGCGGCCTCCGTACGGAGGGTTACCAATTGGTCGCACGGCAAAATGTACGCCAGGTGAGCGGCGCAAACATACCGGCACGAATCGGGGGGCCCCAAAGGTTGACACACAGCCGGCGGGAGGTGCGCTGATTGAGCGCACGTCTCGCGGGTAACGTCAGTAGGGAACCTCTCCGAGACGAAAGTCGGGGGGTCGGCATAGTGGCGCATCGCGACATCATCGTCATCGGCGCCTCGGCAGGTGGTGTCGAGGCGCTGCGTGCCGTGGTGAGCGGTCTCAGTCCGAGCATCCCTGCGGCACTGTGCGTCGTGTTGCACGTGCCGCCGGGTTCGCCGAGTGCCTTACCGGCAATCCTTGCCCGGGCTGCGCCGGTGCCGGTTCGCGCCGCCGTCGACGGCGAGCCCTTGCGCCAGGGCCGCATCTATGTCGCGCCGGCCGATCGCCACTTGCTCATCATTGATCATCGGGTACGGCTGTCTCGTGGCGCCAGCGAAAACGGCCACCGCCCCGCGATCGACCCGTTGTTCAGGTCGGCCGCTTATACGTTCGGCCCCCGCACGGTCGGCGTCGTGTTGTCCGGAACGCGCGATGATGGCGCGGGCGGGCTTCTCGCTATCGCCCAACGCGGCGGCGTAGCGATCGTCCAAGATCCGGATGATGCGCTGCACCCGTCGATGCCTCGCTCGGCACTGGATCTCGTTCGCACCGAGCACGTATTGCCGGCGGCGAAGATCGGTCCGTTGCTGTCCGAGCTTGCTCGAAGCGAGGTGCCCGAGGGCCCGGCCGACGATGACCCGACACTCGCGGCCGAGGTGGCGATGTCGGACATGGCGCCGCTGACCACGGACGAGTTCTTCAACGAACCAGCTGGCTTCGGTTGTCCGGCGTGTGGCGGTGCACTCTACGAACTGCCGTCCGCCAAGATCCCGCGGTATCGCTGCCGGGTGGGTCACGCGTGGGCGCCGGAGAGCCTTCTCGAAGAGCAGGCGGCCGGACTCGAGGGCGCGCTCTGGACGGCACTGCGCGTGCTCGAGGAGCGTGCGGCGCTCGCCGAGCGACTCGTGATTGGCTCTGCCGCCGGCGGCGGCGCACATGAAACGCGGTATCGGAAGGCCGCCGACGACGCCCTCCAGACGGCATCAACGATCCGTGCGCTGATCGAGAGCATCGGAGTGGCGGTGGACGGGCGCTCGATCGCGCCGACCGCGCGCCAGCGGTCTAGGTAGGCGCATTGGGACGCGGGATGCGCCACGCGCCCCACTGCCGGCACGGTCGGCACGGCCGGACACTCGTCGCGGTAACGTACGTCGAATACGTGAGTACTGCGCCGGAGGCGCGTCATGAACGCGACAGATCAACAATTCGAGGCACTGCTTCAATATCTCAAGGAAGCGCGCGGATTCGACTTCACCGGTTACAAGCGCTCCAGCCTGATGCGTCGGGTGGGCCGGCGAATGTCGATGGTGGGCGTGGGCACGTACCAGGACTACCTGGACTACCTGCAGGTCCATCCGGACGAGTTCACTGGGCTGTTCAACACGATTCTGATCAACGTGACCGGTTTCTTCCGCGACGCCGAGGCGTGGTCCTACCTGCGGGACGAAGTCATGGGCCCAATGATCGGCGTGAAGCCGCCGGACTGGCCGATCCGGGTATGGAGCGCCGGCTGCGCCTCGGGCGAGGAGGCCTACTCCCTCGCCATCATGCTCGCCGAGATGCTGGGCATCGACGAGTTCCGTCAGCGCGTCAAGATCTACGCCACGGACGTGGACGAGGATGCGCTTACCCATGCACGGCACGCGACATACGCCGAGCGGGCCACGCGAGTCATTCCGGCCGATCTGGTCGAGCGATATTTCGAGTCCACTGGCGCCGGGTACGTCTTCCGCAAAGATCTGCGGCGCTCGGTCATCTTCGGCCGCAACGACTTAGTGCAAGATGCACCGATCTCGCGGATCGACCTGCTGCTCTGTCGCAATACGTTGATGTACTTCAACGCCGAGACCCAGCAGCGCATCCTGTCACGATTCCACTTCGCCCTATCGCCGAGCGGGGTTCTGTTCCTCGGCCGTGCCGAGATGCTGCTCAGTCACACCGGCATGTTTGTACCGGTCGATCTCAAGCGGCGCGTGTTCCGCTGCGTACCGCGACAGGCATCGTCCAACGGCGTGTCGGCCGCCGAGATCCCGGCCGTGCCGGTGCGGAGCGAACCGCGGGCGCTCGACAACCTCCGCAGTGAGGCCTTCGTGGCAAGTCCAGTCGCCACGATCGTGGTGACGTCCGACGGGCTGGTCGCGCTCGCCAACCGCCAGGCCGAGTCACTGTTCGGGGTGTCGTCGCGCGATGTCGGGCGTCCATTCCGGGATCTGGACGTCTCGTACCGTCCGGTGGAACTGCGGCGGCACATCGAGCAGGCACAGCTCGACCGGCGCACCGTCGTAGTGTCAGACGTCGAATTCCTACACGGCAGTGAGCCGATGTTCCTCAACGTTCAGGTGAGTCCACTCGTTCACACCGACGGTAGCCTGCTCGGCGTGTCACTGATCTTCCACGACGTCACGACGAGCCGACGTCTCCAACAAGAGCTTGAGATGACCAACCGCGAGCTGGAGTCCGCGTACGAAGAACTGCAGTCGACTAACGAGGAACTTGAGACGACCAACGAGGAGCTGCAGTCGACCGTCGAGGAGCTCGAGACGACCAACGAGGAGCTGCAGTCGACGAACGAAGAACTCGAAACCATGAACGAGGAACTGCAGTCGACAAACGACGAGTTGCAGAGCATCAATGATCAGTTGCGGGAAAGCACAACTCAACTGGACGACTCCAACGCGTTCCTGCAAACCGTCCTGACGAGCCTGCGGGCCGGTGTCGCGGTGGTCAATCGCGAGCTTCAGGTGCTCGTGTGGACCGGACCGGCGGAAAATCTGTGGGGACTGCGCCGGGACGAGGCGATCGGACAACACTTCCTCAACCTCGACATCGGCCTGCCGGTGGACCGCCTGCGCCCGGTGCTGCGCGAGGTCTTCGTCGATGGTGGCGGCATCCACGAAATGCGAGTGCCCGCGGTCAATCGTCGCGGCCGAAACGTGGTCGTGCGGGTGACCTGCACCGCCTTGAATCCCAACGGATCAGCGGTGCCGTCCGGCGCGATCCTCGTGATGGAGCCGGAAGACTTCCACGCCGACTCGGCGCACGCCATAGAGTCGTCGACGGCCGGAGATGCTGCCGGTTACGCCAGCCCGGACGGCGCTGCCGGCCATGCCAGCCCGGACGGCGCTGCCGGCCAGATCACCGAGTCGCCGCACCGACCTGAGATCGAAGGCGCCGACGAATCCACGACGTAGGGCCAACACTGCTGGGGTGGATCGGTTCGATCAACCTGAACGTCCGACACGCGCGTCCGAGTCGCGGGGCAGGCGGATCGCGGCCCAGACGACCTTGCCGTCTGGTGTCGTGCCGTGGCCCCACGTCGCTGCGAATGCGTCGAGCAGCAGCAATCCGTACCCGGCGTCTTCTTCGCCGGTGACGCGTCGCGGCAGCTCGCGCGAACGATCGTGGACGGCGATGTGCAAATGGGTTCGGGACCGTGTGAAGGCAACGTCGAACGACGTGCCGGCATGCAGGATGGCGTTGGTGACGAGCTCAGTCACGACCGATTGTGCGGCGTCCTCGACCGCGGCGATGCGCCACCGAGCGCACACGGCGCGGGCTCGCGCACGAGCGACCTCGATCGCGCCACTCGTCGGGAACAAGCGATCATGAAGCCGTGGCGCCGGTGCGACATCACGGAGACGGCGCCGTGCTTCGGACACGTCGCGACACAACGGTATGTAATTGTTGATTCCCACGAGCCGTAAGGCGCGTCGAGTGGACGAATCTGCCCCGGCGATGGCCAACTGACACCCAGGCCACGCCGACGCATGGTGGTGCACGGAGATCAATGAGGTCACCGCAAGACGATCCACCACGTTTACGCCGGTCATATCGATCACCACGGAGGCCGGTTGATCGTGAAGTACCTTCGACATGATCGCGATAAGTTCGCCAGCTGCGACCACGTCCAAGCCGCCCGCCAGCCAGACAACCGGACTGGCGGGATCTCCGACTACGCCGCCCGTGAACCGGCCGGCGCGGCCTGCGGATGGCATGGACGTCATCTACCCTTCGAGTAGAGGATTTATATCGCGGCGAGGTATGAGCGGACCACTTTGGGGTATGCCGGCTGGGTGGATGATCAGGCGCACACGGGTCAAGATCCCGTGGCGGCGGTGACGGTCGTCGGCTCGGTTCAGGTCATCCGGCTGCGCGGACGACTCAGCGCCGCGCACGCGCCCGCCGTCGATGACTCGATCAAGGCGGTGGCACGAGACGCGACGGCGGTCGTAGTTGATCTTTCCGCGGTCCTGTTGATCGATGCAGCCATCGCTCGCACGCTTCGTACGTCCATCGCGCGCCAGGTGCAGCGCGGCAACCGGGTCGGGGTTGCCGGCGCCCATGGCCAGCCGCTCGAGGTGCTCGAGGTCCTCGGCATCGCCAAGGAGGTCGGCGCATATCGCGATCTGGCTGAGGCGATCGAGGAGGCCAGGACCGAGACGGACGACCCGCGCGCGTCGATTGAGATGCTCGTCCACGGCCTGCTCGCCACGGCCGGCTCGCTTGCGCCGAGTGATCCTCGGCGCGCCACGTTGGAGAACGAGGCGATCGAGGCGGCTCTCCCGCTGGCTCGTACGTTGGCACACCGATACACCCAGCGCGGGGAGTCCATGGACGACCTCGTCCAGGTGGCATCGCTCGGCGTGGTACGGGCGGTACAGGGCTACGACCCCGACCATGGAAGCGGCTTCCGCGCTTACGCGGTGCCGACGATTCTTGGCGAGCTGAAGCGCTACTTCCGAGACCACGCCTGGGTCGTGCGGCCGCCACGGCGTCTCCAGGAGTTGCACATCATGACCGCGTCGATCCGACCGCGGCTGGCGCAGGAGTTGGGTCACGACCCCACATGTGCGGAGCTCGCCGCGCGACTCGGCGTCGACCCTGGTGATGTCGAGCGCGCCGCCGGGGCGGCCGACGGGCTGTGCCCCGCGTCGCTCGATGCGCCGATGACCATCGGTGACTCCTGGACGATGCATGAGATCGTCGGCGACGACGATCCGGCCATGGATATCGCAGAGAGCCGTTGGGTGCTGACCGATGCGATTGCCGCCCTGCCGGCTGGCGAGCGCGAACTGCTCAAAATGCGGTTCGGTGATGAACTCACCCAGTCCGAGATCGCTGCGCGGCTCGGCACCTCGCAAATGAGTGTGTCGCGCAGCCTCGCGTCGACTGTCCGCAAGCTCCGGCGCGCGCTGCTTGCCCAGGACTAGCGCCCACATTGCGATCGGCGTGCGGCGGATGTTCGACACGTCGGCCATTACCCATTCACGTCGTCGGGAAACAAGAACCCATTCAAAGACTGGTGGCGGGCGCCAACGACCAGTTTGGTAGCGCCGCGTCGACGAGGGCTAGCTGGTGTTGGTCGACGCTCCTGTCAAGCCGGCGGACGGCGGCCGCCGCGAGCAGGTCGAGCACTCGCTCTTCGTTGTCGTCCGGACGGTGCGGGCGGGTGTAGTGCACCGAGAAGACGCCGGAAAGTCGGCCGCCGGCGCCGATCAGCGGGATGGAATGCACCGCGCTCACACCCGCGCCGAGCACAACCGCGCCGGACGGGCCACCATCGAAGATCGAACTATTCGCGACGTCCGGGACGGTGACTTTTTGTCCTCGGGCCGCCGCCGTTCCGCACGCCGAGCCCTCGTCGTGGACAACGGCGAAGAAGTCGAGGAACTCCGCTTCGAATCCACGGTGCGCCGCGATGCGCAGCTCCGCCGACGGTCCGTGGAGCAGCTGCACATTGCCATAATCGGCTCGCGTCATGGCCAGTGCGGCATCGATCAAGGCGGTCAGCATTGCCGTGCGGCCACTGACCACGCAAAAGTCAGCGTCGAAGAATGCGAGCCGCCGTACGCGGGCAGCGTTCTGCGCGCTGCGTACGCTCTCGGACAGCAGGGACGCCGAACGCTGCTCCGCTTCCGCCCGGCGTTTGAGCAGGTCGTCCCTCATCTGCCGGGCAACGTTCGTGGCCTCCTTGGCCTGCCGCACCCAGTGCTCCGCGCTGATGCGTCGGGCCTCTAGATCGGCGCGGACGTTGCCAGCGGTCAATGCTGACCCCTGGCCACCGCGCTCCTCCGAACCGCGGTACATCGCCTCAGTATCTGCGCTGGTCAGGCGAACAACAAGCGAGATGGCGTTGGAGCGACGCGGATCTGTCAACCGTGCGGCTGGAATTCGATCCGTGCGGCATCGGAGACCCTGCGCCGCGGCGCGATAGGCCCGACATCACCACGGGTCCCGTGAGTCCCACGACGCCAGCATCGCCACCTCCGAACCGACCGCCACACTGTTGTGGTAGCCGCGGCGTGGCCCGGCCGCCGTACGCCCTAAGGGCGGAGGCTGCCGGCGCCCTCGCGGTCGGCGGCCACATCGAACGGCACCCGCCACCAGTAGCCGTCGATCGACTGATCCGGCCGGTACGCGCCGAACACCGCGTACGTGGTGACCGTCCTACCGGCGTGCGGGTGAACGTCGTCGCTCTGCAGGGCGCCGGCGCCGAACCAGCCCAGCGCGGGTTGCCCTGCGCCGCCGAAGTACGCGGGAAAGTCCGGCGGCTCGCTCGAGATGTCGTGAGTGCCGAACACGTACGTCTGGAAGCTGCCAGCGTCGCCAAGGTAGACGGATTCGGCGTATCCGGCGCGCGGCGGCCCGAGCGACGCGACCACACTCTTGCGGGGCACGTCGAGGTCGCCGAACGTGGTGCGGGCGAGTTCCACGTCCGGCAACTCGGTCGGGCAGTAGTTCAGCCGTGGATGGAATCGCGGCGACCGTGTCGAGACGGCGAACCACACAACGGTACGGTCGTCGTCGACCACCACCTGGACGTACGCGTCGGGCAACACGTACACGTACTCCACGAGGCGGGACCGCGGGTGCCGGCGTACCAGCGGAGCGTTGTCCCGTACCAGCCGGGTGACATAACCGAGGCGTACCCCGCAGCGCAAGCGGCGCAGGCGTCGTCCGGTGATCCGACGCCGGATCCACGGAACGCGCAAGCACATCCCCCAAACGGTTCGGTCCCGTCGCCGCGCGCGAAAGCCGTCGTCGAGGGGAGCCATGGCGGCCACTGTACGGGGGCACGCTCGCCCAACCCATCCGTCACCAGGTGTTTTCCGGTCGGCAGAACGCTTGCGTGCGAGTGTCCTGATGTCGGCGCGCGCCGTCGACACGATGTCGAGACAGTCGGTCGTACGGTTCAGTTCGCCCGGCCGAGCCGCCGTGCGACGCGCTGCGCCGCCTGCTCTGCCCGGTCCACGGCGGTGCGTGCCGCGCGCAGTTCGCGATCCGCGTCCCGTCGGGCCGCCAGCGCGTTCTCGAGCTCGATGCGCAGCCGTTCTACTTGCGCGGTGGTGTCGCGTACCCCCGTTTGTGCCTTGGTGACCACCGCCCGGGCGTCGTCGACTGCCTTGCGCGCCGCGGCCAATTCATGACCAGCGGCCTTGTCCGCGGCTTTCTCGGCCGCCTTCGCGGTGGACTTTGCGGTGGCCGCCGACTTGGCGGGCGCTGCCTTGGTGGGAGGACGCCCGACACGCGGCGCGGCGGCCGACCTGACGGGTTCGGCGGGCATCATGGCGTCAGCGGCACCGAGCGGGAAACCGCTCGTGCGCAACGTCGTGGCGACCCGACCGGCGGCGAGTTCCCGCGCTGCGTCTGGGTCCGCGAGAGCCGCGTGCAGCGTCGCCTCCAGCGCTCGGATGGTCTGCTCGGTGGCGCGTTGACCCGCGTCCGCCGCGAGCTCGCGCGCCCGCGCTACGAGTGCCGCCGTTGCATCGCGTTGCTCGCCGGACAGCCGCCGCAGTTCGTCGCGATCGAGCGCCGTGGTGGCCTGGCGCATCGACTGGCCGATCCGTACCAACGACTCGATCCGATCCGGTGTGTCGCGAACCAGTTGGTTTGCCAGCCAGGCATCGGCGGTCGGCTTGGCCAGCTTGCCGATCGCGGCCGCGAGTGATCGATCGCCCGCGTCACGCGCCGACTTCGCGCGTTCGTTTCGGGCCGCGGTGAACTGATCAGCGGGCAACGCGTAAAGATCCGCGGCGGCCTCGTCGAGCGCCGCGAGGTCCGGCTCCGAATCGTGCGGCGCGTCCGGCATGCGGGCCATGCCACACCTCCGATCTCGTCCGGCGATCTCGGTGTTCCCTACAGCTCATTGTCTATTGCCGCTCGAGGCGCTGCTTCGTATCACGTGCAGGGCCGGTGCGCCGACCAACGGTCCAGGCGCTTCGACCAGCTAGGAGCGCTTCGACCAGCTAGGAGCGCTTCGACCAGCATTTCGTATCACGTGCAGGGCCGGTGCGCCGACCAACGGTCCAGGCGCTTTTGGCTAGTAATAGAGCCGGGAGACCCGGACGCTGCGCGCCCGGATCTCCCGGCTCCCTTGGCGGATTAGTGCCTAGTTCTTACTGGGTTCCTACTGAGCGGTGGCGCCGAGGCCCCACTGCTGCGTGTTGTACGTGAAGAACGAACCAGCGTTGTTGTCGCGGACGTTGACGAACGTGTTCGTCGTGACCTGCAGGTTCGGCTTCTGGTAGAGCGCAAGCGTGACGAACTGCTTCGCCATGAGTGCGTCCTGCTGGTTGAGCAGATCCGCCTGCTTCTTCGGGTCCAGCTCAGTGGCGACCTGGTCAAGCAGCGCGTCCGACTCCGGGCTGCTCCAGTTCGTGAAGTTGTTGCCCGAGTTGCTGTGCCACAGCGCAACGTCCTGCGTCAGCAGCGGTGAACCCGAGAAACCGAACTGGATGATGTCGAAGTCGAAGTTGCCCAGCGTGCCACCGAGGTCGGCGGTCACCTTGTCGTTGACCGTGATGCCGATCTGCTTGAGGTACTGCTGGACCAACTGCGACGACTGGTCGCGGACCTGGGTGTCGGTGTGCACGAAGTTGATCGAGACCTTGCCGCCACCGTTCGGAGCGATCAGGTTGCCGGCACTGTCGAACGTGTATCCGGCGGCCTGCAGCACCTGCTTGGCCTTGGCCACGTTGCCGGTGCCGACGTCCGGCGTCACCTTGTTGATGACGTCCTGGTATCCGAGGGTGCCCGGGAAGATGTTGTCGTTGTAGTCGCGCTTCGCCGACGGGAAGAACGGCTTGATCGTCTTGTCGATCATGTCCTGCACGTTCGTCGCGTCGAAGATCGCTTCACGCAGAGCCGGGTCCTTCAGGAACTTGCTCTTCGTGTTGACCTCGAACAACTCCCAGGAGTATCCGGCCGAGACCTCGTAGTTGACGCCCGGCATCTGGCTGAGCTGCTGCACGGTGTCCTGGTCCGGCTGGATGTTCAGCGCCTGGATCTCCTGGTTCTGCAGAGCCGGGAGGTCCTGGGTCTGGTCGGTGATGTACTTGAACGTGATCGTCTTCAGTGTCACCTTGTCCTTGCCGTACCACGCCGGGTTCGGCACGAACGTCGCGGACTGCTGCGCCTGGTAGTTCGACAGCTTGTACGGGCCGGCGGTGTAATCGGTCGGCGGCGCGTCCCAAACCTTGAACGCGGCCTCGAGCTGAGCGTCGGTGGTCAGACCGCCGACCTTCTGCTTCGCGTACCACGCCGGGAGCAGGCCGGAGAACAGGCCACGCCAGTCCGGATACGGCTTGGAGAACACCACGGTCACGGTTTCGCCGTTGTCCGACGGCGTCACGCTCTTGATCTGGTCGAATCCGGTCGTCTGTACGACCGGGATCTTCTTGTCGTGGCCGTTGAACGTCTGCCATGCGTAGATGAAGTCATCCGCGCTGACCGGCGTGCCGTTGTTCCACTTCGCGTTCGGGTTCAGGTGATACGTGATCGTCTGCGGGTCCTGGGCCGTACCGGTGCCGGTCAGCTGCGGCTCCGACGTCAACAGATCCGTGTTGTATTGGACCTTGCCGCTCGGCTGGAAAATGAACGTGCTCGGCAGGATCAGAGCCTCCTGATATGCCGTCTCCAGCACGTTGCCGACCGAACTGTTGGTGTTCCAGGTCGACGGGTATTTGCCGAGCGCGACGACGATGTCGCCACCATCCTTGCGCGTGCCGCTATTGCAGGTGTCCGGGTTCTTGGCGCAACCGGAATAGCCAAGTGAGGACGTTTGGGGGGCGCCGCTGTTGCTGCCACTGGTACCGCACGCCGCGACACCTAGCACTCCTACGACGGTGAGAGCGACGAGGCCCCCGAGCCTCTTCCTCCCTATGTGCATGCTTCCTCCAGACGTCTACCGCAGCCGCCAACGGGACACCGACCGCTCGAGCGGACGGGTACGGGCTGCGCGTAGTGGCTTCTAGGAAACGTCGCGTCTAGGGGAGTGCCCCGCGTTCATACGATTTCGTGACGGGCTTGTTATGCCAGCGGAGCGGCCCTGTAACAAACGAGCGGAGGACGGCTAATTTCGCGGCGTCGTACGGGCTAACCTTTGTCATCCGTTCGGTCAGGTTCGCGGCGGTTCCGTGACAGCGACGGTTGTCTGATTTGCCCGAACCATCCGAAGTGGTGGGCGACCTTGGTCGGGTCCCCGTACGCGGATGCGCCGCTGATGTCAAACGAACGTTTGGCCGAGACCGGGGCGCGTGACCACATCGGCGACCGGCCGCGGCACGTCGTCCGAAAGAGAACCGCAGCGTACGGACGGTGCGATTGGCGAACGCAGCAACATCGATGCATGTCGAAGTAGCAGATGATGTCAGTTGCGCTCGCCGTCCGGCCTGACCGGGCCGTCGACGTCGATAGGATCGCTCGCGGCAGGCAAGCCGTTGGTCACCGTCGATGGATCGAGGCGTCCGTCGAGGTGGTGACGAGGGGCAGCGGCGGCTGCCGGGCACGACCTGGGGGCGGGTCAGCACGGCAGCGGGCGGGCGGCAGAGGGGGTTCGGTGTCGCTATATCAAATCTCGACACGCGCGAGCAGGCGGCGGCGCGTCGGTGCGTGGCTGCGCGAGCGCTGGAGCCTTCCGGGGGCGGTCTCCGGACAAGAGGTGGCGCGTCGTGGCCCGACCGCGGTCGGCCGCCGCGTCGGCGCGGCGCCGGTTCGGCTGCACGCATTCCGGCCGGGCATCGGTCCCGACGCAGTGCGGCCCGGCGACTATCAGCCGGAGGCCGGCGGCCGGTTCGCCGCCGATCCCGCGGCCCAGATCGAGGTCGTGTGGCGCACCGGTACGACGGACGGCAGCGGCCGCGTCCGCGCGGTGACCACGGCACGGGGGGAGTACGCGGTGGCGGGCGTCTCGCCGCGCTCGGCCGCGTACGCGGTATCCGGTGCCTCGGCGCGGTCGGCCGCCCCGGCGTTGCCGAGCGCGTGTGGCGACCACTGCCCGCACCGTGCTGGCGCCGGAGCGGTGGTGCCGCATCAGCGCCGAACGCGCGTCTATCCGAACGCCTACCGCGACCGCTGACACGACACCGGCGCGTGTCCGAGCGGCAACCGACATGATCCGCGTCAATCCGTGTGCGCGTGCGCCGCATGGGCGTGCCTGGCGCGGTTTGGCGCGGCCATCCGACTTTCGCCCACGGTGCACGCCGCGAGCCGTTGTCGGGCTGCGATTCGGTCGCGGCGGATCCGGTGGGTGTGCCGTCGGTTTGGGCAGCCGTGACGGCGACGGAACGGGAAGATGGTGTCCACCCATCGGGCGAAGCGTGCCGGCCGGACCACGGTTGACCAGCGAGCGCGCTGGGTAGGAACGGCAGTGGCGGCGTCGGTCAACCGTGCCGTCAGGTCCGGGGAGGCGTAGATGGACGACCACATGCGCATCGTGGTCGACGGTGGAATGGCGGTCCCGCCGTACGAACAGATCCGCGCGCAGATCGCGGATCAGGCCCGCGATGGCCGCCTGCCGTCCGGCGTGCGCTTGCCGACAGTACGCAGACTCGCCGGTGACCTTCGGGTCGCGCCGGGCACCGTGGCGCGCGCCTACCGCACGCTCGAGGAGGACGGTGTCATCGAGACACGCGGCCGGCACGGCACGTTCGTCTCGGCCGGTGGCGACCCGGCGGCGCGAGCCGCATTCGCGGCCGCCGCGGAATTCGTCGCGCGGGCGCAGCGACTCGGCTTGGATCGCAAGGAAGCGCTCGCCGTGGTGGATGCCGCGTTCAACGCTGCGGACTAGCCACCGACGGCGAGCCGCGCAGCAGCGAACGCCCCTCGAGATGCCACGACGGATCCGGTACGACGCCGAGATGGTCGAGCACTGTCGGCGCCACGTCGACGGTACGGACACCGGTCGTACGCGTACCGGCAGGAATGCCGGATCCGCTCGCGATGACGAAGATGGCGCGCTCGGCCTCGGTCGTCCCGCCATGACCGCCTTCGTCGAGGTGACCGTGATCCGTGCTGACCAGCACGAGCCACTGCTCGTCGCGGTACGTCGGCCGGCCTCGTACCGTTTCGAGCAACCGACCGATCATCTCGTCGGCGGCCGTGATGCCCGCCATGTAAGCCGACGACAGCGGACCGGTGCGGTGCCCGGCCTCGTCGACGCATCCGATGTACACGAACGTGATGTCGGGATCGGTCTCCGCGAGCAGTTGCGTCGCCACGTCGATGGTCCGCAGATCTTCCGCGAAGAAGCCGTACCGGTCGCCGTCGAACCTGATCCGTACGTCGATCTCGGGCCCGAACGTGCCCATGTCGACAAGTGGCGCCCAGTCGATGACGGCGCACGACCGCACATCCGGCATCGCGCGCTTCGCTAACGTCATGAAGTCAGGGCACTGGTCGTAGCGGCGGCCGTCGAACGAGTTGTCGCAGACGCCATGCCGCCGCGGCGACGTACCAGTGGCTAACGTCGACCACCCCGGACCGGAAACAGTCTGTGCCGGGCTTGCCGGATCGTGCGCGCCGGTCGCGTAGAGACCGTCGGCCATCAGTGCGGTCAGCACCGGCGCGTCGGCCGCTGCAATGCGATCCCAGCGCAGCCCGTCGACACCGACGAGAAGCACCTTGCGATCGCTCGATCCGGGCGCCAGCACCGGCAGCTCGACGGGCTGTCCGGGCGGCGGCGCGACCACCGTACGGGTCGAAACGGCGTCGTCGGTCATGCCCACTCCCGATCGCGGTGGAGGTCTTGCCGGATGCGACGCACAAGCGTACGGCGCCGTTTTCGGCGTGTCGCTGGAAAAAAGTTTCGCTGGCGTGAGCGAGGGCGGTCGAGGACGGTGTGTAGGCACCACTGGCCAGCCGGCAACTCTTGCATGCGGCCAAAACCGTTGTGCCGCAACGGAATTAACCGGAACATACGGCGATTCACTGCTCCTCGTCGGGCAAATCGTCCGGTTCGGCGGGATCACATCTACTGTGGAGCGGCTACGGCATTTAGTCCGAATCGGTAGCGCATGAGAGGTTTGCGGTGCACAGTGATCTCATGCAGCAGTGGGACGGGCGGATCCTGCTCCTGATGCGGTGACTGATGTCGCCGCGGATCGCCCAGCCATTTGCGACGTGTCGACCGGTGAGCACCCCGCTCGACCGGCGACGGTGACGGTGACAACCGGAGAGGTTCCCAAGGGAGGGACATGATGGCCGCAGCTTCCGAGGCCATGACCATGCCGACCGCCACGAGTACGGCGGGCAGAAGGGTCGGGGCCGCGAAGAGCGCCACAAAGAGGACGGGCGCCCGGGCGGCGACCGCCATGCGTAAGACGGTGCGCGCAGCGGTTGCGAAGAAGGCCGGTCCGGCCAAGTCCGCCACCGCGAAGGCGACCGCGACCAAGAAGGCAACGACCGCACGCAAGACGACCGGAACCAAGGCGACGACTGCGCGCGCGACCGCTGCCAAGAAGACGACGGCCAGGAAGACGGCCGCCAAGAAGACGACCACGCGCGCGACCGCCGCACGCAAGACGGCGCCCGCGAAGCGGACGACTGCGACCAAGGCGACGGCGGCGCGCAAGACGGCCGCTAAGAAGACCACGGCCGCCAAGAAGACCACCGGCGCGCGCAAGACGACGGCCGCCAAGAAGACCACGGCCGCACGTAAGACGACGGCCGCCAAGAAGACCACCGCCGCGCGTAAGTCGACGGCCGCGAAGCGGACCACGGCAGCGCGCAAGACGACGGCCGCGAAGCGTACGACAGCGAAGCGGACCACGGCGGCGCGCAAGTCCACACCCGCGACGCGGACCACAGCAAAGCGGACCACGGCTGCGAAGCGGACTACGGCTGCGAAGCGGACCACGGCGAAGCGGACGAGCGCGGCGAAGCGTACGCCGGCGAAGCGTACGGTGACCGCGAAGCGGACCACGGCGGCCCGCAAGACCACGCCGCGCAAGTCGACGACCGCCCGCAAGTCGACGACCGCCCGCAAGGCCACCGCCAAGCGTGCACCGGGCCGCGCGTCGACCACCGGTCGGACAACCGCGGCGAAGCGGGCTCCGGCTCGCAAGTCAACTGCGGCGCGTTCGACCGCGCGGACGGCGGGCACCACCGCGACCGCGCGTAAGACGGCGGCCCGCAAGGCGACCACGGCTCGGAAGGCGACCGCTCGCAAGACCGCGGCGCGCAAGACCACAGCGGCCGCGCGGTCCACCGGAACGACGCGGACGTCCGCTCGGGCGACCGCTCGGAAGGCGCCCGCGCGAAAATCGGCGCGCGCGTCAACCACCGCCCGTCGGTCGACCACCGGCCGCCCCGCGACCGCTCGCAAGACAGCGGCCCGCAAGGCCACCACGGCCCGCAAGGCGACCACCGCACGTAAGGCGACCACAGCCCGCAAGGCGACCACGGCCCGCAAGGCGACCGCACGGAAGACAACCGCGGCGGCTCGTACCGGCACGCGGCGCACCGCAACGGCTCGTACGTCGACGGCCCGCAGGGCCGGTCGGAAGGCGGTCAGACGCGGGGCAACCGCCGGCACCACGCGGATGTCGACCGGCCGGTCGACCACGCGCGCGACGGCAGCGAAACGCACCACGGCTGCTAAGCGCACGACGGCGGCGAAGCGAACAACGGCTGCTAAGCGTTCCACGGCGACCAAGCGGACCACTGCGGCTCGGCGTCCGGTGGGTCGGCGCGCGACGTCGACACGCCGGACCACGGCTGCGAAGCGGACGACGGCCAAGCGGACGACGGCAAAGCGGACGACGGCGGCCAAGCGAACCACGCCTGCTAAGCGTTCCACCGCGGCCAAGCGGACCACGGCCGCTCGCACCACCGCGCGGCGGCCGGCCACGCGGTCCCGGACCCGGACGAGCATCCGGTCGCGAACGGCGGCCATGCGGTAGATGCCGTTGCGATGACCGCTGGACAATGGCGCCTCGCGGTCGTGGCACTCTTCGCCGGCTGGGATGCGTGAGACGACCGAGAGGCTGTCGCACGCGACCGACAGGGGCTGGTATGACTGAGCGATGGTGATCCGTCGCCTGGTCGCACCCAGCATTGATTTCAGTGCGCTGCGCCGCGAGTTGAGGCTGCCCACGCAGTTCTCGCTCGCGGCGCAGCGTGAGGCGGACGACGTGGCGGCGCGTGGACCGAGGCTTCCGTCCGTCGACCGCACCGACATCGCGTTCGCCACGCTCGACCCGCCCACATCGATGGACCTGGACCAGGCGATGTGCCTGCAGCGGCGGGGGAGCGGCTACCGCGTCTGGTACGCCATCGCCGACGTTTCCGCCTTCGTGGCACCGGATGGCGCGCTCATCACGGACACCTGGGCTCGCGGACAAACCGTCTACCTGCCCGACGGCCGCGTGCCGTTGCATCCGACGGTGCTTTCCGAGGGCGCTGCGAGCCTCCTGCCGGGTCAGGTACGACCTGCCGTGGTGTGGACGATCGACCTGGACGCAGATGGCGCCACCGTCGACGTACGGGTGGAGCGTGCGACGGTACGGAGTCGGGCCAAGCTCGGCTACCCGGACACCCAAGCGGCCGTGGCCGCCGGTCGGCTCGACGAACCCGTTGCGCTGCTTCCCGAGATCGGCAAGCTGCTGATCGAACGGGGTCTCGCGCGCGGCGCAATCAACCTCCCCATGCCGGCTCAGGACGTGGAGCGCGTGGACGGCGGCTGGGAGCTCGTGCTGCACGCGCCCGATCCGATCGAGGACTACAACGCTCAGATTTCGCTGCTCACCGGCATGGCCGCCGCAGACATCATGCTCAAGGGCGGGATCGGTCTGTTGCGTACCATGCCGGCGCCGCCGTTCTGGGCGATCCGGAGGCTACGGCGGGCGGCGAACTCGCTCGGCGTTCGATGGCCTCGCGGCACGTCGGCCGGCCGGGTGATCGCACAGGTCGACGGCGGTACGCCCCGTGGCGCCGCATTCCTGGGTCATGCCGCCGAGTTGCTGCGCGGTGCGGCGTATACGGCGATGGACGGAGCGACCCCCGAGCTGCACGAGCACGGTGGTGTGGCGGCGGCGTACGCCCACGTGACCGCGCCGCTGCGGCGCCTGGCGGACCGCTACGCGACGGAGGCGTGCCTCGCGCTGTTCAACGGCGAGCCGGTGCCGGACTGGGTACGCGTGGCTCTGCCGAAGTTGCCTGGGGTGATGGCGGCGACCGACCACGTTGCGAGCGCCGCGGAACGTGGCGCGGTCGACCTCGCCGAGGCCGTGCTGCTGCAGGGCCGCGTCGGCGAAGTGTTCGAGGCGGCCGTTCTCGACGTGGACGAGCCGGAGCACCACCACAAGCCGCACCATGACAACCATCAACCGCAGCACCCCAACCCGGAACCGGACATCCAGCACCAGCGCCCAGACGGCGCGACACCCGCCGCGCCACCACAGCCGCGGCCGCCGCATGGCGTCGTGGCGCTCGACGCGCCCGCGGTGCGGGCCAGGTGCGAGGGTCCGGGCCTGGTGCCGGGCAAGCGCATTCCGGTCCGGCTGGCGGTCGCCGATCCGGTGCTGCGCAGAGTGCTGTTCGAGACCGTGATGCGGTGATATGACGGTTCGATAGGACGATGCGTACGAGAAGATCGATCACGGCGGGTCGGACGACGCGACGGCCGGGCGCCATCGAGGCAACAGCCTCACCACGAAGGGACTTGAAGAGCATGGCCGACGACGTCTCGGGCATCACCGCGTTCCGCGCGGCGCGCGACTATCTGCTCGCCCATCGCGACGACTACGCGACCGCGTATCGGGAATTCCGATGGCCGGACGTGACTGAGTTCAACTGGGCGCGGGACTGGTTCGACGCGGTGCTCGCGACCGAACGGCCCGACCAGACGGCGCTGTGGATCGTCGAGGAGGACGGGACCGAGACCAAGGCGACGTTCGCCGAGATGTCCGGCCGGTCCGAACAGGTCGCCGGCTGGTTGCGCGCCCACGGTGTGGAACGCCACGACCACCTGCTGCTCATGCTCGGCAACCAGATCGAGCTGTGGGAAACGATTCTGGCCGCGATCAAGCTGGGCGTCGTCATCATTCCGGCTTCGACATTGCTGGGTACGAGCGACCTCGTCGACCGTGTGCACCGCGGCCAGGTCGCGCACGTGGTAGCGAGAAGCGGTGACACGCCTCGCTTCGAGGGCGTACCAGGTGGCTGGACGCGCATCGCCGTCGGCGAGCCGGTCGAGGGCTGGCTTCGCTACGACGACTCCTACGAGTCACTGGCCGATGCGAGCCCGGACGGCCCGACCGCGGGCAGCGACCCGCTGCTGCTCTACTTCACGTCCGGCACCACCGCGGAGCCGAAGCTCGTCGAGCACACACATGTGTCCTACCCGGTTGGACACCTGTCGACGATGTACTGGATCGGGCTGCGCCCCGGCGACGTACACCTGAACATCTCGTCGCCCGGCTGGGCGAAACACGCGTGGAGCAACCTCTTCGCGCCATGGAACGCGGGCGCCACGATCCTCATCGTGAACCAGAGCCGCTTCGCCGCCGGCCCGCTTCTCGACGTGATCGTGCGCTGCGGCGTGACGACGTTCTGCGCGCCGCCAACCGTCTGGCGGATGCTGATCCAGGTCGACCTCGGCGCGTGGCAGGTGCCGATGCGCGAGTGCGTGGCCGCCGGTGAGCCGCTGAATCCAGAGGTCATCGAACAGGTACGAGCGGCCTGGAGCATCACCGTTCGCGACGGGTACGGACAGACCGAGACGTCGGCCCAGATCGGCAACCCGCCCGGGCAGCCGCTCAAGCTCGGCTCGATGGGCCGGCCGCTGCCCGGCTACCGGATCGCGCTCGTCGATCCGGTCACGGGCG
>DATFRR010000092.1:0-2801 GCA_035263025.1 Micromonosporaceae bacterium | reverse complement strand
GAACCACCAAACACGATGAAGTCGTCGTCGCGCATGTCGACCATCCACTCCCCTGGTCCGGCTGCCGTCACATCATGACACGATCAGCTCGGCGTCGGACTGGCTCGTTTGTCGAGTGGACGTTTGTGGACAGACGATGACCGCGCGCTGTGAATGCGCTCGTGACCGTACGTCGTCGCCGCGCGGCGGGTGAGCGAGGCGGTCGTGACCAAGTCGCGGCGGATCCCTGGATACACCGGGCCGGACCGATGTGGTCAGGCAGTCGCCTCGGGGGCCGCTGAGGCGGCGATTGGCTGGGACACGACGGCCGGCGACCCCGCTTCCGGACCCCGATCGTCGGTCGCGGCGCCGCGATCGTCGGACTTGACGCCGCGATCGTCGGACGTCGGGCCGCCCTCGCCGTCGCGATCGGCCGGCCGTGACCGCAGCTCGTGCCCGGCGCTCGTGAGACAGCGGCCGGACGCGAGATCGTACTGCCAGCCGTGCAGCTGGCACGTCAACGTCGTGCCGTCGATCACGCCGAAGCGGGTGAGATCCGCCTTCAGGTGCGGGCAGCGCCGCTGCACGATCCAGTCGCCGAGTCGGACATCCTCCGCGTCGGGCTTCTGCTCCGCGTACCAGCCTTCGGCGTATTGCAGCCGTTCCTCGGACAGGCACTTGAAGAACGCGTAAACGAACTCGTTGTACTGACCGATGCGGGCCGCGCTGAAGCGACAGCTGAGGAACAGCGAGTTGACCCAGTCCACCTCGTCGATGGCGAGCAGATGCTCGATGTACGCCCGTCGCGTCCGGAACCGGTAGCGCACCTTCTCGCCGGCGTAGCGCCGGACCTGTTTCGCCGGAAAGTCCACGACGATCGACTCGACGGCCTCCTCGACGCCCTCCGCACCGCCCGCACCGTCCTGACCAACCGCACCGTCAGGCGGCTCGACTCCGCGAACGCCGTCGACCACCGCATCGCCGTCGACCACCGAATCGCCGTCGACCACCGCATCGCCGTCGAGGACGAGATCGAAGCGCACCGGGCCGCCGACGCCGGTAGCGAGGTAGATCGACTCGGCGAGCAACGGCTCGATGCGCTGCTTCATGCCGAGCAGCACGTCCACCTCGGGATGCCGCCAGGTGCGCTTCGCCAGCTCGATAACCGGGCGCTGCCGTTCCGCGTACGCCTGCAGGTGGTCAGCCTTCTTCGCGAAGAAGTCCGCGACACTCGGCACCGGATGAGTGGTGACGCAGTCGTCGGCCGTGATCGTGGCGGTCGAGCCGGGCAGCAGAATCACGCCGTTCGTACGGCCGAGGCTCTCGTAGTGGTCGATGAATGCCTGCTGGTCCGGAAAGATATTGCCGTCGTCGCCGAAGATGTCGTTGAGGTGCCACAGCTCCTCGTCGAGGAAGCACGGCGGGCCGGCGATCGGGAAGACCCAACTCGCGCGCAGATCGTCGATGTAGCGCATGGTCCGGTCCATCTGCCGGTCGCGCTTCTGCTTGCCGAACGCGGTCTTCGCCGCTTGCGGCAGTTCGTAGACCATCGGGTACCAGATGGCGCCGGAGAACTGCAGCATGTGGGCGTGTACGTGGCCGAGCGCCTCGAACGCCATCAGATCGGTGGGCCGGGCGTCGTTCTGGTTCAGCAGGCGTACCCCGTCGTATTCGACCCACAGCGAAGAGTCGCCGATCGGACCGTCGGTGGGTGACGTCAACGCCTGAATCATGATCTTCAGGCCACCGTCCAGCTCGTGAACCTCGCCGGACGTGGTGGCCAGGAACCGCCGGAAGCCGATCTCGCGCAGCTGGTCTTCCAGCTCGCTTGTGGGGTATTCGGGCAGCAGGACGGTGGCGTCCTTGCTCACGAAGCGCGTGAGATGCGCCGCGTCGAAGTGGTCGCGGTGCAGGTGCGAGACGTAGAGGTAGTCGCAGTTGCCGAGCGCCTCCCAGTCGAGCTGCGAGTTGTCCGGGAATGGGAACCACGACGCGAAGTACGCAGGATTGACCCACGGGTCGCAGAGGATGCCGCCCGCCGGCGTGTCGATGCGCATGCTCGCGTGTCCGGTGCCCGTGATCCGCACGTGGCTTCCCCCTCCTGGCCGTACACGTACCGGACGAATCTACCCGGCGCCTGCCGGCCGCCATGCTAAGGCGGTCGGTTCGGCGTACGCCGTGGTTCGGGTACGCACCGCGGGCCCGTGCCGACCTCCCGCAAGCGGCGTGCCACACTGATCGCGAAGCCGCCGCGTTGCACGAACGCAGGGTGTCGGAAGGGATCTCGACGTGTCGGACGAAGAGCCGGTGACCTCGCCGGATCAGCACAAGCCCACGCCGGTCAAGGCGGCGTACGCGGCCGGCCTGGTGGTCGCCGCGATCATGCTGTTGATGCTGATCGGCAACCACAAGGGCCACGTCGAGGACATCTGGCTGATCGGCATCGCCGCGACGATCGTCTTGATCATCGTGACCGACTACGCGCAGCGCCGCAACGGCCTGAAGAAGAAGCAGTAGCCGGCACCCGGCTCAGGCCAACGGGGCGGCACTCGGCGACTTGGCTCTGGCTGGCCACTCTCGGTTAGGCCCTGGCCGACCGATCGCGCTGATCTACTCGCCGATGGCGACGGCGTCCCCTTGGCGCAGGCGGCCGGACGACCTTGAGCGTGTTCGTCAACCGGTCGACCGACTCGTCGGCGTGTCTCGACACGAAGTTCAGCGGGGTGCCATAAGGCCCAGGCATCTCGCCAAACGCGGTGATGATCGTGCGCCGCGCCCGTCCGGACGGTGCCCGCCATTTCACAGCCGGAAACCATAGCCAC
>DATFRR010000091.1:0-4858 GCA_035263025.1 Micromonosporaceae bacterium | reverse complement strand
TGCCGGGACAGTGACCTGGACGCCGCGGTCCGCGCCGTACATGCTGCATTTGGGCTCGGTGCTGACGAAGACGCCATCGTCTACGGCGGCACCGGTCGCTGACGCGACATCGCCGCGGTGGTCATCGGCCGCGCGCTGGTCGCCGAACGCCGTGGATGCGGCGCAAGGGGAGGTACGGAGCATGTCTGAACTGCCAACACTGGCGGTCGTCGGCGCGACCGGTGCGGTCGGCACGGTGATGTGCGAGCTGCTGAGCTCGCGCAAGAACCTCTGGGGCGAGATCCGTCTCGTTGCGTCGCCGCGTTCGGCCGGCAAGACGATCGTGGTGCGCGGCGAAGAGCTGACGGTGCAAGCCCTCGCACCCGAGGCGTTCGACGGTGTCGATGTGGCGATGTTCGACGTGCCCGACGAGATCTCCGCCGAGTGGGCGCCGATCGCGGTGTCGCGCGGCGTCGTGGCGGTGGACAACTCCGGCGCGTTTCGAATGGACCCGGACGTTCCGCTCGTGGTGCCGGAGATCAACCCGGAGCAGCTCCGCAACCGGCCGAAGGGCATCATCGCCAATCCGAACTGCACCACACTCGCGATGATCGTCGCGGTCGCGCCGTTGCACCGTGAGTACGGGCTGCGGGAACTCGTGCTGGCGTCCTACCAAGCCGTCTCTGGCGCCGGGAAGATCGGCATCGACACGTTGGTGAACCAGATCGACAAGGTGGCCGGCGATCACAGCCTCGGCGCGCGGTCCGGCAACGTACGGCAGGCGATCGGCGACGACCTCGGGCCGTTCCCGGCACCGCTGGCGCTGAATGTGGTGCCGTGGGCGGGATCGCTGCGGGACGGTGGCTGGTCGTCCGAGGAGATGAAGGTGCGCAACGAGTCACGCAAGATTCTCGGGCTGCCCGATCTGAAGGTATCCGCGACCTGCGTACGCGTACCCGTCGTGACCGGGCACTCGGTTGCCGTACACGCGGTGTTCGGTTCGGAGGTCGACGCGGAGGGCGCCCGCGAGGCGCTGCGCCACGCGCCCGGCGTGATCCTCGTCGACGATCCGGCCGCCGGCGAGTTCCCGATGCCGATCGACGCGGTTGGCACCGACCCGAGTTGGGTCGGCCGGATCCGTCGTTCGATCGACGATCCGCGTGCACTGGACCTCTTCGTGACCGGCGACAACCTTCGCAAGGGTGCCGCGTTGAACACCGCGCAAATCGCCGAATTAGTCGCCATGGAGCTCGTCAAGAGCTGAGCGCGACAGGAAGGTCGCCGCGCGCCGTTCGCGACGCGACCGCCTGACGTGCTGCGACGGCTAGCGGCCTTGACAGGCCATCGCAATTACGGATGTGATGGCTCGGCAACACTTCGACCTTCCCGTGACGCGTGCGCTTCCCCGTGCGCGCACGGGAGGGTCGACTGCGGTCACCCGGAACATGGTTCTCCCGAATGCAGCAGTTCTCCCCGGAACGGCAAGGAGTCCAATGCGGCCACGTCGCAGCTACAAGACGGTCGCGGCGCTCGGTGTCGGTGTGGTCGCGGTCGCGGTCACCGGCAGCCTGAGCTTCGCCGCCACACCTCGCGTCGCCATCGCCGGCACAAAGCCGGCATGGGTCACGTCCGCGAAGCATGTCGGTCAACCGGCCGCTAGCAAGAGGGTCTCGGTCAACGTGATCCTGCCGCTTCGAGACGTCGCGAGGGCGCAGAGCGTCGGAGCGGCGGTCTCCGACCCGACCAACCCGTCGTACGGCCACTACCTCACGCCCGCGCAGTTCAACGCGCAGTTCGCGCCGACGTCCACGCAGGTCGGCATGGTGAAGAGGTATTTGGCTGGGCAGGGCCTGACGGTGACGAGCACGGCGCTCGGCAACCGATGGGTGACGGCGAGCGGCACGGTCGCGCAGGTCGGTAAGGCCTTTGGCACGTCGGTCGGGTCCTACTCGTACCGCGGACAGACCTCGCTCGCACCGTCGTCGACGATGACCGTACCGGCGTCGATCGCGCCATTGATCGCCGGCGTCACCGGTCTCGACACGATCTCGCTGATTCATAAGCGGAAGTCGGTCAAGGCATCCCCGTCCTCGGTCGCGAGTGTGCCGAAAGCGCCCGCGCACCAACCGGCTGCGACACCGCCGCCACCGCAGCCCTGCTCGACGTTCTGGGGCCAGCACACGCAAAAGGTGCCGAGCACGTTCGGAAAGACGTCGCTGCCCACCACGCCGTGCGGGTACGGCCCGCAGGCGATCCGCAAGGCGTACGGCATCTCCGGCGCCATCGCGGCCGGTGACACCGGTCGGGGCATCACGGTCGCGATCACCGATGCGTACGCGCTGCCGACCATGCTCTCCGACGTCAACCAGTGGTCGACCGAGCACGGCGTGCCGACCATGAAGCCGGGTCAGTACACGGAGGTCGGCACCGCCGACCCGTCGACGTTCGACCTGCAGGATGAGTGTGGCGGCGAGGTCGGGTGGAACGAGGAGGAGGCGCTCGACGTCGAGGCGGTGCACGGCATGGCGCCCGGCGCGACGATCCACTACGTCGGCGGCAACGACTGCGCCGACGGCCTGGACAACGCGGTCAACTTCATCGTTCAGACGCACTCCGCGGACATCGTGAGCAACTCGTGGGGAAGCCTCGGCGAGCCGTCGGCCAATGATCCCGAGCTGCTGCTCGAGCACTCGTTCTTCGTGCAGGCACAGGCCGAGGGGATCGGGTTCTACTTCTCGGCGGGCGATGACGGCGACGACACCGTCGACGGCCTGGCGAGCCCGGCGGTGGACTATCCGTCGAGCGACCCGCTGGTCACCGCGGTGGGCGGCACGAGCCTCGCGGTAACCCAGGCGGGTGCGACCCTGTTCCAGACGTCGTGGGGCGACACCGTCGACCCGGTGGACTTCAGCACCACGCCAGCGACGCTCTCGGAGCCACTTCCGGGCGAGTTCGTGTTCGGCACTGGTGGGGGCACCAGCACGCTCAAGCTCGTCAATTCCACGACGTCGCAACCGACGTACCAGAAGGGCAAGGTACCCAGCCGGTTCGCCCTGAAGGGCGGCAAGCTTTGGCGGGTCACGCCGGACGTCGCGCTCGACGCGGATCCGGAGACCGGCTACGAAGTCGCGCTCACTGAGCCGGACCCCAATAACAACAACGTTCCGACGTTCACCGAGTTCGTGATCGGCGGCACCAGCCTGTCGACTCCACTGTTCGCGGGCTTCCAGGCGCTAGCGAGCCAGGGCCGGCACGTCCAGATCGGGTTCGCGAACCCGCTTCTCTACTCGCTGCCGGCTGGCACGTTCACCGACATCGTCAACCCGACGACGCCGATTGCCTTCGCCAGTGAGTCCGGCAGCTTCGTCGCCGTACTCGGCCAGGACTCGTCCCTGGTCGCGATCAAGGGCTTCGACAACACGACGGGTCTCGGCACGCCGATCGGCATCCGTTTCCTCGCGAACGAGCACTAGGTCCCTCGCACACCGGCTTCGGCCGGTGCGGGCGACACTTGGCCGCCGCGGCATCTGCGCCGCGGCGGCCTCGTCGTAACCGAGATGTGTTTACGCGGCCATCCGTACGCCGTCGCGACCGCCCCGCTTCGCGTCGTAGAGCGCGGAGTCGGCGCGCCGGAACGTCTGCCCCGGTGTCTCGGTGCTCTCCTGTAGCGCCACACCGACGCTGATCGACTGGCCGATCCGCCGCGCCGCCGAGACGAGCCGTTCTGCGACGCCCATCGCCTCTTCGGCACGCTGGACGTCGACGACGACGGCGAACTCGTCGCCGCCGACACGGAACAGCTCATCACCGGTACGAAGTGCGGACGACAGTGCCTGCGCCAGGTCGACAAGCGCGGCGTCGCCCGCCTGATGACCGTATGTGTCGTTGATCGCCTTAAACCCGTCAATGTCGATGGCGAGCATCGCGGTGCGGCCCGGACGGGAGTTGGCCAGCCGCTCGCCGAACGGACCCTGGTGCCGCAGACCGGTGAGCGGGTCGGAGGTGGCGAGTTCACGCAGGTGCGACAGCGTCCGCAGTCGCTCGAGGCTGCTCCACGCCTGCGCGGCCAGCAGCGACAACAGGTTGCTGATCTCGGCATCCGGATATTCGACGCGCTCGTCGGCGGAGAGCAGTACGCCGCCGATGTGGGCACGGTTGCGCTTGACGCCGACCGGCACCGCGATCAACGTACGCACACCAAGCTCGGTCAACACCTCGAAGCCGGACGCGTCCACGGTCGCCGGGTCGCCGTACGTGTATGACGCGCCGAACCGCTCGGCACGCATGATGAACGCCTCGAACTCGACCGGGTCGAGTGCACCGATGCGCAGCCCGAGCGGGGTCGGATCGGCGCCGTCAATGTGTATGTCGAGGTGATCGCCGTTGCGCAACACGATCACCTGGGTGGCGAGGCCGGACACCTGTCGAGCCGCATCCAGCGACTGTTCGAGTAGGTCCGCGTCCGATCTCGCGCTGGTCAATGCGAGCGCGAAGCGCAGCAGACGCTCGCTGCGCGACTCCGGCGGCGGACCACCAAGCTCGCTGATGCGTTCGCCAAGCAGTCGCGCGATCTCTTCGACGATCTTCCACGCCTCGTCGAGATCGACATCGTGCTTCCACTCGCAGTTGAACGAGCCGATCACCGCGCCGTTCGGGTCGGTGAGCGGCACGCAGACCTCGGCCGCCGAGTGCGGACCCAGGGGGATGTAGTCGTCGACTCGATCGACGTTTGTGATGATCGCGGGTTCGCCCGTTGCGTACACGTGACCGGCGACGCCGCGCCCGAAGGCGGCGCCGGAGAAGATGTGCCAGGCGCCGGTTGCCGCGACGCACCGGAGATGATCGTGCACTGGCAGCAGGACGGCGCACATCGCGTCGC
>DATFRR010000090.1:0-47351 GCA_035263025.1 Micromonosporaceae bacterium | reverse complement strand
GACGTCGTCGCCGCGCCGCGTGGCAATCCAGCCGTGACCGCCGCGCGCCTCGTCGCCGACCCCGCCGATCGCGTCGCTGTGCCGGCTGTCGCGGCGCATCGCCATCCGCGCGATCATGCCGCCGCTGTGCATGATCGTCAGAACGACGTCGCCGTTCGGCCCGGTGAACTCGTTGATTTCCACCGGCGCCGGACCGTCGTGGCGCGGGCGGTCCCGCAACGACACGGGTACGCCGAGCGCGGCGCCAACCTCGTCCACCGTCAGCAGCGGACCGCTCGGCGTCACCATGCTGGCGACCAGGCTCGCGAACCTGCCGGCACCGGTGGGCGCCGACCGCGCCGACGGGATGCCCATCGCGGTGGCGATCATGTCCTCGACAGTTCCCGACGTAGCCACCGGATCGGCCGCGACAAGCTGAGCGGGAGCGCCGCGGGCGACGACGCTGGCCTGGACGACGCGGCGCGACCACGGCCGTACGGTCATGGTGACGACGTCGGTGTTGTTGCACAGACGCGACATCGTGATCGGCAATGCCCAGGCCCGCGTCGCATCGCCGGTGCCGTCATCCACCGCGAGGTAGTAGAGAGACGGAGTCGTGCTGTCGCCGGCGCCGGAGCGCCGCCAGCCCTCTTGCCAGACCACCTCGCCAGTCACGGTTCGCGGTGCCGCGAGGTCGATGATGGTACGGACGAACGCATAGACGCCGTACGCCAGCAGCACGATCCCGAGCAGCAGCCCGAGGGACTTGATGAGCGTGGCGTACGACGCCGTGGCCGACTTCGGCGCCACGTCCGTGAACACCGAGTCGACGGCGTGGTACCAGTAACGGATCAACAGCACGCCGGCAATCGTGGCGAGCAGCGCACGCGCCACGAGACGCGGCGCGGTCTTGCCATACCGGGGCCAGAATCGCGGGTAGCGCACCCGCACCCGGTGCCACGACGGCGTTGCGCCCGGTCCGGTGTAGGACGACCACACACTGCGCCGGTTGCCCATGCCGAGGTCGATGACGGCACTCGACACGCGCGTCGCACCGACCGCCGCGCCATAGCTCAGATACCGGTCCCACACGGTCACCGCGGCGGGCGGCAGATCGGCGAACGCCTCGTGGCCGCGCAGCCAGGCTCGCACGCCGAGCCAGCGCGCCGCGACGTCGCGGCCGGCCGGTGTGTCTCGTTCGCCGTGCGGCCGGCCGGCGATGCTTGTCAGCACGCTGAACGACACCACGCCAATCCACAGCACCGTGCTGCCCGACATCGACGTGCCGCCCGTACGGCGGTCGAACGCGTACGCCGCCGCAAGCGCGATGCCGATCGCGGCCACCGTGGCGGCGGCGGTCAGCAGGCTCACCAGACGCGGCCCGAAACGCCGGCGGGACAGCCCGTGCGATCGTGCATCGGCGATCACCTCGACCGTCAGGCGCCTCGCCCACATGCCAGCTTGCTTGGCATCGCGGAATGTCAACGCGGTGAGCGGCACGACGCCGCCCTTCGCCAACAGACTCACGCGGTCGAACACCCGTTGCTCGTACGCGTTCAGCCCACTCGGATTCGCGTCGCGTACGTGGATCGTGGTCTGCATCGGATCGTTCGCCGGCTGCCGGAACTCGAGGATGTGCCGTGCCGCGAGGTCGAGGAGCGTCGACTCGGCAGCGTCCTCGGTGATCTCCCATCGGTTGACCAGCAGGCTCACTACGGCCGGCGGCTCGTTGCCGAGATCCTCGGTGGCCGGTGCCGCCTCGGGCAGGTACGGCCGCGTGGCGGCCAGCGCGAGACCGTACGCGCCGAACCAGGCGGCGGCGGGTGCCGCGACCAACGCGTACGCGGCGATGTCGGAGGCGGGCATCGGCGACCGACCGACGGCTAGAAGTGCACCTGCACCGGGCCACGTTCGGCGCCGGCGGCCTCGAACAACATCTCCAGGCGGAAGCCGCCCATGCCGGCGACGATGTTCGTCGGCACGGACTGGATCGAGGTGTTGTAGGTCTGCACGGCGCTGTTGTAGAACTGCCGCGCGTAGGCGATCTTGTCCTCGGTGCCGGCAAGTTCGCTCTGCAGGCCGAGGAAGTTCTCGCTCGCCTTCAAGTTCGGGTATGCCTCGGCAAGCGCGAAGAGGCGACCGAGCGTTTGCGTCAGCGCGTTTTCCGCCTCGGCGCGGGTGGCCGGTGCGGCGTTCGCGGCACTGATCGCGGAGTTGCGCGCTTGCACCACCGCGTCGAGCGTGCTCCGCTCGTGGTCGGCATAGCCGCGCACCGTCTCGACCAGGTTCGGAATCAGGTCGTAGCGGCGCTTGAGCTGCACGTCGATCTGCGCCCACGATGCCTGCACCTGGTTGCGCTGTCGGACGAGCCGGTTGTAAGTCATCAGCGCCCAGAGGCCGAGCAACACGAGAAAGAGACAGGCCAGTCCACCGATGATGAGACCGAGTGCGGCGAACCCGCCGTGCGCGGCCGCCGCCGTGCCCTGTCCCGTCATGACCTGTCCCGTCATGACCTGTCCCGTCATGCCACACCAAGACCCTTCGCGCGAGTGGTACGACATCGACTGGCCCGAGCCGTGGATCGCGCCGGATGACGTACGAGCGTGAATCGCCCGCGCCGATCGTGCGGGACAACCCGTCGCGTTTGCGGGTCAGTGTCGCCGATCTGACAACGTCACTACCCGAACGGTGACGCGTTCGAGGGCCGCACCCGTGCCGGTGCGGCCCTCGGGGGAATCAGTGTCGAGAGTGGACAGTGCGTTCGGCGCCGCGGGCTCAGCCCGGCAGTCGAGGTCCGGCGGCGCGCTGTGCGGCGAGCCACGACTCGACGTCGGCCGGATGGCGCGGCAGGCCGTCGGACATCACCTGCGCGCCGGCCGATGTGACCAACACGTCGTCCTCGATGCGGATGCCGATGCCGCGAAGCTCCGCCGGCACGAGGTCGTCCTCCGGCTGGAAGTAGAGGCCGGGCTCGACGGTCAGCACGTAGTTCTCGCCGATCGCGCCGCCGCGGTAGGTCTCGTGGCGGGCGTTGGCGCAGTCGTGCACGTCGAGGCCGAGCATGTGGCCGAAGCCGTGCAGCGTCCAGCGACGGTAGACCTGTGACTCTGGATCCATCGCCTCGTCCACGCCGACCGGCAGCAGGCCGAGGTCCGACAGGCCGCCGGCGAGCACTCGCATGCACGTTTCGTGAATGTCCTTGAATTCGACACCCGGCTTGATGAGATCGATGCCAGCCTGCTGCGACGCGTACACGATGTCGTAGACCTCGCGCTGCAGTGCGCTGAACGCGCCGCTGACCGGCAGCGTCCGCGTCACGTCGGCGGTGTAGAGCTCGCGGTTCTCCACGCCCATGTCCATCAGCAGGAGGTCGCCCGGGCGGGTGTGCCCGGTATTGCGCGTCCAGTGCAGGATCGTCGCGTGCGCGCCGCCGCCGACGATCGCGGAGTAGCCGACGGTGTTGCCGTCATGCCGGGCGCGCAGCCCGAACACGCCGTCCAGCAAACGCTCCGCAACCGGCCGGTCGGAGGGCAGCACGCGCGCGACGTCTTCGAAGCCGCGGACCGTTGCGTCGATCGCGTCCTGCAGCTGTGCGATCTCCCACGGGTCCTTCGGCAATCGCAGCTCGGCGAGCGTGTTCGCCAGCTCGCGATCGCCGGCGCCGTCACCGTAGGGCGCGACCGCGGCGTCCACCGTCGCATCGACGCCACGGAGTGTCCGGGTCCGTGCCGGCGCACAGTTGGCGAGCACATCGGGAAGCGCCGTCAGTGGCGCGGTCGCGACACCGAGCTCCGCGGACTTCTCGCCGAGCGTGTGCCGTCGCCCGATCCAGAGTTCGCCGTAGCCCCGGTCGCGGAAGAACTCGTCGGTATCACGCGGCGACCGTGGCCGTACGTAGAGCGTGGCGTCGTGGCCCGAGCTACCGGTGGGCTGCAGGACGAGCACCGCCTCGGGATCATGCTCGCCGGTGAGGTAGTAGAGGTCGCTACCCGGCCGGAATAGGTAGTACGTGTCATTTGCCCGTACCCGCTCGTGACCCGACGGAATTACCACCGTGAGGCCGGCGAACGCAGCGGACACCGCCGCCCGGCGCGCCGCGTAGTTCGGTGCCGCCAGTGACGGGGTCACGTCGAGCGTCGCGTCGGTCCAGCCGGTACGCATGAAGTCGAGCAGCCGCTCGGGGTAGTCGGGATCGTGCGCCTGTGCGCCGGTAGTCGTCGGGCTGCCCGGATCGGTCGGCTGTGACGTCATGGTCGCTCCCTGCTCAGGTTTCGTGCTGTGATGCCGGTCCCTGGACTCCGGCGGTGCCACGACGTCGACCGTACCCCGTGACAAGATGACGGCCATGTCCGGACTGCTCGCCTTCATCAGTGCGCGCGGTGGCGCACACGAGCAGCGGGACGCGGTCGCCACGGCGATGACGACGATGTGGCATCGGGGGCCGGACGCGACCACGGTGGCGGTCGTCGCGGAGACGGTGGTGCTCGCTTGCGCGCGCCTGTCGGTCATCGGCGGCGCGACGAGTCAGCAACCGCTGGAGTATCCGGCGACCGGCGACGAGGCCGGACGGTACGTGATCGTTTTCGACGGCACGATCTACAACTATCGGGAGCTTCGCGACGAGTTGACCACTGAACACGGCGCGACGTTCATTACCGAGGGCGACACCGAGGTGATCGCGGCCGCGTACCACCAGTGGGGCGACAACGCGGTCACGCGTCTGCGCGGCGCGTTTGCGTTCGTACTGTTCGACGCGCATCGCGGCACGGTGTGGGGAGCGCGCGACCGGTTCGGCATGAAGCCGCTGCACTACCTGCGTACCGACGACGGGGTCTACCTCGCCAGCGAGAAGAAGGCGCTGCTGCCATTCGTTGCCGATATCACCGACCGGCCGGACGTGATCGCCGACCGGCAGGATGTGATCACCGACCGGCCGGACGTGATCGCCGACCGGCAGGACCTGGTCGACGCCGCGAACCTGTCGTACTACCTCACGCTGCAGTACGTGCCCGAGCCCGGCACCCTGCATTCCGCGATCGCCCGGGTGGGCGCCGGCGAGAGCTTCTCCTACTTGCCCGGTGGAACGTTCGCTACCCGTCGTTACTACCAGCCGCGGTTCACGCCCACGCCGGCCGACGACCCGGCGGAACTCTACGACCGCATTCGCGAGACGTTGCGCGACAGCGTCCACACGCACCTGCGCGCCGATGTGCCGGTTGGCGCGTTCCTGTCCAGCGGCATCGACTCGACCGCGATCGTGGCGTTCGCCCGCGAGGTGAACCCGGAGATCCCGACCTTCACGGTCGGCTTTGACGTGGACGGCTACTCGGAGGTCGGCATCGCCGAAGACACCGCCTACCACCTCGGTGTCCGGCTGCTGCCCACCCGCGTGACGGCGCAGGACGTGATGGCGGAGCTGCCGCGCATCGTCTGGTACCTCGACGACCCAGTGGCCGATCCGTCGCTGGTCCCGCTCTACTTCCTGGCGCGTACGGCGGCGGAGCACGTCCGGGTGGTGCTTTCCGGCGAGGGCGCGGACGAGCTGTTCGGCGGTTACCGGCTCTATCGCGAGCCGTTGTCGCTCGCCGCGGTCGCCGGGCTGCCCGATTCGATGCAACGCGGCCTGCGACGCGTCGCGCAGGTGATGCCGCCCGGCACGAAGGGCCGCAGCTTCCTAGAGCGCGGCACCACGCCGCTGGAGGAGCGCTACTACGGCAACGCGCGGATCTTCAGCGAAGAAGAAAAACAAACCTTGATGCGCCGGTACGACCCGGCCGTGCGGTACACCGACGTGACGGCGCCGCTCTACACGGAGGCGGCCGACCTCGACGACGTGACGAAGATGCAGTACGTCGACGTCTGCACGTGGTTGCGCGGCGACATCCTGGTCAAGACCGACCGGATCGCGTTGGCGCACTCACTCGAACTGCGGTCGCCATACCTCGATCCGGAGGTGTTCGACGTGGCGGCCACGATCCCGGTCGAGTTGAAGGTGCCGGCGCACTCCGCCGCCACGAAGGTCGCGATGCGGCGCGCGCTGGACGGCGTCGTACCGGCGTCGATCGTCAACCGACCCAAGCTCGGCTTCCCGACGCCGACCCGGGTCTGGCTGGCCGGCGAGATGTACGAGTGGGCGCGCGACGTCATCTCCGGCTCGGGCGCTGCGGAGCTGCTCGATCTGACGTACGCGGTCGGTCTGCTGGACGAGCACCACCGCGGCGAGCGCGACCACAGCCGCAAGGTGTGGACCGTGCTGATGTTCTGCCTGTGGCACGCGGTGTTCGTAGAGCGCTCGCTCGACCCGGCAATCCCACGTCGTGAGCCGGTGGTGGACTCCGCGCCGCCGCTGCGGGCCGCCGGACCGGCCGGTGCCGAGTTGCTCAGCGATGAGCCTTCGCGTCCAAAGCGACCGCCACGACGTCGTCGGAGCTAGCGTTCGCGGTCCGGAACGTCACGTACGCGACCCGCTGAGCCGGGTTGATCGTGATACCGGTCGGCTCGGCGCCGAGGAAGTCCTGCGGCAGCACGGCGGACCACAGCGGATCACCGTGTGTGTTTCGACCGAGCACGCCACCCATAGTGGCCGCGACGATCATCTTCGGCTGGATCGACACGGCGAGCCGGATCGCCTGCACGGTGGACTGGCGCCACTGCTGCGTGCCGGCCATCGCGTCGTAGCGGCTCAGCCCGACGTCCGAGGCGACCAGGACGGAACCGTCGATCGGACTCATCGCGTGCACCGGCCCGGGTTCCGGCTCGTGCCACCGTTCACCGAGTCCGGTCAGCCCGCCACGGGTGAAGGCTCGGACGTCCCGGCCGACTCGGGCGACGATGACGTTGCCGACGAGGCACGCTTCGACCATCTGGATCTCCGGATCGTCGCCGGGCGGCGCCGGCACCGGCTTGCCCGCGTACGAATCGACGCCGTACGCCAGCGGCGAGTAGGTGGCCGTGCCGGCCGGGTTCTTGCTGCCCACCGGATAGATGTTGACGGTCGAGAAGAGCTGGGATGCCTGCTGCGTGACGAGCCACTGTCCGTTCGCCGCGGTCGGTGTCTCGGGCGTGGCGGACAGCCGGTCGCCGACCTGGACGGCGCGCGCGAGGTGGCCGGAACGGTTCATGCCGAAGAACGCCGATCCGGCACCGACGAAAACGGTGCTCGGCGTTGGCACCACGCGCTGGAACTGGATCAAGCCGTGGTTCGGTCCGATAGCCGTCCCGGCGACGTCGGTCGCTCGGCGTTGGAACCGCTGCGCGCCGTTGGTCAGCGCAAAGTACTTGAGCCACTGGCCGTCGGCGACGAGCACGCCGTCGCTCCACAGCCACAGCGCGGCATCCGACGACACCACGTCCTTGTGCCACAGCTCTTTGAGCCCATTGCCGCTGCGGGTCTGCGCGACCACACGTCGCTTCTGACGCTGCAGGCTCACGATCACGCCGGACGGCGTGACGAGCACCGCTTGGCCGCCGGGCAAGTTCGGCGCCGGCACCGCGCCGCCGCCGGAGTTCGCCGTCCACAGCACGCTGCCGCCGGTGATCGCGGCCGGCGCGGTGGGACGGGTGGACGTTGTCGCGCCGACCCCGGGTGTCGCCGCGCCGGTCGGCGACCCATCGCCGATCGATCCGGGACGTTGCTTCGCGGCGAGCTTCACCGCGGCGAGGACACCGCCGGTGGCCGCGACTGCGAGCACGACTCCGCCGGCGGTGACGGCCTGCCGTCGGGAGAACCGCGACCTTGCCGGCATCAGGTCGACCGGCGGACCGCCGAAGTTCGGGTCCGAGGGGTGCGGCGGCAGCCATTCGCCGTCCGACCGGTCGAACGCGTCGAACTTCAAACCGTTCGGTCCGGCACCGTTTGGCCCGGCGCCGTTCGTACCGTTGCGCGACGCACCGTTGCGCGACGCACCGTTGGCCGGCCAGCGCTTGGCGGGCAGCCGGATCACGCGATCGCTCGGCGGCGCGGCCGGCACCGCGGACCCTTGCGGTGTGGTCCGGTCGCCCGGTGGCGTGGTACGGACGGAGTGGAGTGCCGAGATCGACGCGGACCGCGCCGGCGTGGTAGACGCGGACGCGGCCACCGGTTCGGCGGACTCGTCGGAACCGTCCGTCGTGCGGTCGTCGCCGTCCAACTCCCAGTCGCTGGAGTCGCCGGCCTCGCCGGCCGCGGCGCCGACCTCGGCGGCCACCACGTCGGACGCGATGACCTCGGTCGCCTCCGCGGCTGTCGTACCGTCGGCGTCCGCGGCACCATCGCCGGATTCCGCCGCTGCGACGGAAACGGGAGTCTGCGCCTCGGGCGTGTCCTGCTCGCCAGGGCGACGCGGCGTAGTGCGCACCGGTACGCCAGCGGCCCGCGCCTTGGCACGTCGCTGCGTGGCGATCTTTACCGTGACATCGTCGACACCGCCACCGGGCGCGGCCGCGCCGAGCGCGACAACGAATCGGGTCAGCTCGGCGGCGGTTGGCCGGTCGTCCGGCGAGAAGCTCACGCAGCGCACCACGAGCGCGCGCATCCGCGCCGGTACGTCGGACAGGTCGAAGCGTGCCTCAGCGATCTGCAGCACCTGCTCGTAGACGTTGGCGTCGTCGACGAGATCACGGCCGGTCGCGGCGAACACCAGCGTGGCGCCGAGCGAGAAGATGTCGCTAGCCGGGCCGGCCTCCTCGCCACGTAGCCGCTCCGGCGCCATATAGGACGGTGTGCCGACGACGAGGCTGGTGGTCAGGCGGGTCTGCTCGCTGCCGAGCGCGAGGCCGAAGTCGATGATGTGCGGCCCGCTCTCGTTGAGCAGGATGTTGCTCGGCTTGAGGTCCCGGTGGACGAGGCCGACCGAGTGGATCGAGGTGAGCGCCTCGCCGAGGCCGGCGGCCAGCGTCAGCACCTCGTCGGAGTCCATCGGACCGTCGTCGAGCACGCGGCGGTCGAGCGAGACCCCGTCGATGTACGTCGTCGCGAGCCACGGCGCCTCGGCCATCGTGTCGGCGTCCACGACCGCCGCGGTGAACAGCGGGCTGACCCGTCGCGCGGCCGCGACCTCGCGGGTGAACCGGTCGCGGAAGACGGCATCCTCGGCAAGGTCCGGCCGGATGACCTTGATGGCGACTCGGCGGCCGGTGCGTGAGGTGCCGAGGTAGACGCGGCCCATGCCGCCCGAACCCAGCACGCCGAGCAACTGGAACGGGCCGACGGACGTGGGGTCGGCCGCGCCCAGGGCTCTCATCGGGCGCACCTCATCGTGCTACCTCGTCCTCCACACACCGGAGCAATGGTTCTACAAGTCACCATTTAGCTCATCCAGTAATCGACTCGTCTCCACCAGTAATTGACGTGGGCTAATCACTGGAAGATGGAGTGCCGAGGGGTCGATCGGTGCTTGGTACAAACCGATCGTTTAGCTATGGCACACGTGTGTTGTCGCATGTGGTCGCCGCTTTTGACGGAGTGTGACGGTGAGTGTACTGGCGGACGCGCGCCGCGCAATCCGCCGTCGTACCGGCTCCGGGTCGCCGTCCGTCGCGCGTTACGCGCCGTCGAGCGCGTCGAAACCGCGCACCACCGCGGTCCGGCAGGCGTCAAGCGGGTACGGTCCGCGGGCCGCCACCTTGTCCACGGTCGCGCCGTCGCGGTGCCCGTGCCGGATCAGCCAATCGAGCGCGGCGAGCTGTTCATGCTGTTTGGCGACGAAGCCGGTGCCGACCTGCGCACCGTGGCCGGGAATCACCACGGTGCTCGACGATGCCATGCGGAGCAGCCGCTGCAGGGCTTCGGGCCACTCGAGTGGGTACGCGTCCGAGAAGTCCGGCGGGTTGCCCTCCTCGACGAGGTCGCCCGCGATCAGTACGTCCGCGTCGGGCACGTACACCACGAGGTCGCCGTCGGTGTGCGCGCGTCCGAGATGGCTGAGCGTGACCGTGCGGCCGCCCAGGTCCAGCGTCGCGGCGTCGGGTACCAGTCGATCCGGGGGCTGGATGGTCGCGGTCGCGAGGCCCGCGGCGAGGTCGGGCTGCGCGGACGCCCATTCGCGATGCCACCGTGCCCGCCAGTGACCGCCGCGGTCGGCAAGTTCGGCCGCGCATCGCGGGTGACCCCAGACGGGTCGCCCGCCATCGGCCAGCACCGACGCTCCGAAGCTGTGGTCGAAGTGGAAGTGCGTGACCGCCACGGTCAGCGGGAGCGCGGTCACCGCACGCACCGCGTCGCGCAGTTCATGCGCCTGCCGGTCGGTGGACAGCGTGTCGACCACGAGAGCGGTGTCGTCACCCAGCACGAGCGTGACGTTGACATCCAGCGGATCGGTCCGCGCGACGAGCACGCCGTCGGCGACCGCGCGCAGATCGATCACGAGTCGTGCATCGCCTTCGCGAGGAACCGCTGCCGGTCGACGACCACCCGCTCCACTCGACCCTCCGCGACCAGTTCCGCACCGTCGCGCACCACGATATCGAAGTGCAGGCGCCGGCCATCCACTTTGGCCAGGATCGCGAGCACCGTGACGTGCCGCCCGATCGGCGTCGCCGCGACATGATCGACCTCGACATGCGTGCCGACCGTGGTCGCGCCCGGATCGAGGCGCCCCGCGAGCGCGGCGACCGTGGCCGCTTCGGCGAGCGCCAGCACCCGCGGCGTGCCGAGCACCGGTACGTCGCCGGAGCCCAACGTCTGCGCGGTGTCCGCGTCGGTGACGGTGAGTTCGACGCGCGCCGAGAGTCCGGTCTGCACCTGCATGGTGGCAAAGCCTAGGACGGTGAAGGTTGGCGACCAAGCTGCACGGTGCCGGCCGGCCGCACTGCCGGCGGCGGCGTACGCCCGCGCGGAGCGTACGTTGGCGCGCGTGACGTTTCTGACGCATCTCGAGTGTCCGCGGTGCGGCGCGACCTACGACGCGTCGCGAGCCGCGAACGCATGCCCGGCCTGTCGCTCGCCACTGCTCGCGCGCTACGACCTCGACGCCGTCGCTGCGGCGGTGCGCCCGGCAGACTTTGCCGGCCGTGGTGCGGACTTGTGGCGTTATCGCGAGGTGCTCCCAGTGGCCGATCCGTCGTACGTCGTGACGCTCGGCGAGGGCTGGACGCCGCTCGTGCCGGCACCGCGCTACGGCTGGCAGATCGGCGTGCCCGGTCTGTTGCTGAAGGACGAAGGCCTGATCCCGACCGGCTCCTTCAAGGCACGCGGCGCCGCGGTCGGCGTCTCGCGCGCCGCGGAACTCGGCATCCGGCACGTTGCGATGCCGACCAACGGCAACGCCGGCGCCGCGTGGGCGACCTACGCGTCTCGTGCCGGTATGCGCGCCACCGTCGCGATGCCGCTCGACGCGCCGGTCATCACGCGCCGCGAATGTGTCGCCGCCGGCGCCGACGTATATCTCGTGGACGGTCTGATCGGCGACGCCGGGAAAATGATCGGTGAGTTCGTCGCCGAGTCGGACGGCGCGGTGTTCGACGCGTCCACGCTGAAGGAGCCCTATCGCCTCGAGGGCAAGAAGACGATGGGCTACGAGATCGCCGAGCAACTCGGATGGCGGCTGCCGGACGTGATCGTCTATCCGACCGGCGGCGGCGTCGGACTGATCGGCATCCACAAGGCGATCGACGAGATGCGTGCTCTCGGCTGGGTCACCGGGCCGACGCCGCGGCTCGTCGCGGCGCAGGCGGCCGGCTGCGCGCCGATCGTACGGGCATTCCGCGCCGGCGCGTCCCGATCCGAGCCGTGGGTCGACGCGCACACGGTCGCGTTCGGCATCACGGTGCCGGCACCGCTCGGCGACGAACTGATCCTCGCCGCATTGGCCGCGACCGACGGCACCGCGATCGCGGTCGACGACGACGAGATCCTCGCGGAGCTTCGAGGCTACGCCGAGTTGGAGGGTCTACTACTATGCCCGGAGGGCGCCGCCTGCCTCGCCGCGGTGCGAGCGTTGCGACGCGACGGGTGGCTCGCCGGTACGGAACGAGTGGTGTGCCTGAACACCGGTGCGGGCATCAAATACCCGGACACGGTGGCGGTCGACGACCTCGCGGTCTTGCCGGTCGGCGCGCGCTTGCCGGTGGCCGTCGACCGGTGACGTGACGTTGAACTCGGCGGTATCGAATCGGTAACGGTGAATCGATGAGATTGATCGGTGACCTGTGCGGCCAGACAGCGGCAGTTGCGTACCGGTAACATGGCGATGGAATGCCATACCACCTCGACCGCATAGAATTCACTTGTTTGTCTACTTCTTCACGTTGACAACCGCTTCGAGGTTACTCTCAGACAAGATGGGTAACCTCGACAGGCCATGACCTTGACTCCCTCCACCGCGGACCTTGCCGCGCCCGACGATCCCGCGTCCACCTTGCCGACGGGCGATTCAAGGCCACATAGAGCGCGGCGGATCATCGCGATGACGGTCTGGCTCGGAGCGTTCGTCGGCATGACGTTCCTCCTGGGTCTGCCGACCGATCCGGTCTACGCATTCGTGTGGTTGTGGACCGCCACGATCGCGTGGCACATCGACCGTCCATGGCGGAGTCATTTCGGCTTCGTACGCGACTGGGCGGCCGTGGTCCTCCTGCTGGTTGCGTACAACATCTCGCGTGGTCTCGCGGACAAGGCGATCGCACCGCACGTCACGCCGATGATCTTCGCCGACGAGCACATGTTCGGCTGGTTGACCGGCGGCAAGACTCCGACCGTCTGGCTGCAGCTGCATCTCTTCCACACCCATGTGCAGTGGTACGACGTGTTGGTCAGCTTCGTCTACTTCTCGCACTTCGTGACCGCGCTGATCGTGGCCGTCGTGCTGTGGATGACCAGCCGCCAGCGGTGGGTGCTGTTCATTCGGCGCTTCATCACACTGAACGTGCTCGGTCTCGCGACCTACTTCCTCTACCCGGCGGCGCCGCCGTGGTGGGCTTCGGACCACGGGTACATCCAGCCGACGTACCAGGGGCTCGACACCCGTGGCTGGAGTGCCATCGGGCTGCACGGCGCGGGCAACCTGCTCAACGCCGCGAAGATCGACGCGGCCAATCCGGTCGCCGCGATGCCGTCGTTGCACAGCGCGTACGCGTTGATCGTGGTGGCGTTCTTCCTGCCGACCGTACGCAAGCGGTGGTGGCCACTCCTGTTGGCGTACCCGCTCGCGATGACGTTCACGCTCGTCTACTCCGGCGAGCACTACGTGACCGACGTGTTGTTCGGCTGGCTGTACGTGCTGATCACGCTCGTCGGCGTGTCAGCGGCGGAAAAGGGCTGGGCCGCGTGGCGCGTGCGACGCGCCGCCGCCGGTGAGCGTGCCGCACCGACTTCGCCGGCCCCGGCCCCCGTACCGGTCGTGGCGGGCACCGTGCTGCCCGCGAGCGCGCCGATCAGCCTCACCTCGACGGTCGCTGCGCCGGTCATTGCCGGTGCCGCCCATGGGGCGGCGGTCGATAACGGCTCGAACGGCGGCAACCGCTCGAACGGCGCGAGCAACCATTCGAGCGACCCAGGCAACCACGCCAACGGCGCGGGTAGCCACTCGAACGGCGCCTCACCGGCCGTCAAGGACTCGTGGAGCGACGAGGACGACGCAGCCGCCGAGATCGCCGCGAGCGCGGTAGCAAGCTTGCCGATCGCGGCGGAGGGCCACGCCGACTGAGCGCCGACTTGAGCGCCGATTGGGCGCTGACGGCTCGACAAACTCGCGACGTTGTTGCCCCGACTGCTGTCGGCGCTCGCGGACGATTACTCGTGGCCGAGCATTCGCGTGAGAGTGGCGCCTCGACCATGCGCCGAACTGACGTGGCGATCCGTCAGGAGTCTTCGAGCCGGACCACTTCGCGCAGGAATCCTCGAGCGTCGAGAAACGTAGACAGTGACGCACGGTGGTCGTCGCACGCGAGCCACGTCTTGCGCCGGTCGGCGGTGTGCAGCTTCGGGTTGTTCCATCGCAACGCGTAGCGTGCCGGTTGCCGGCAACCCCGGGCCGAGCAGCGCAGATCCTCGGCGACGGCCGGATCGGGGGCGGCGTGGTTGGGCGGCGACGGTGTGGTCACATCGGCAAGTGTGCCGCCCACAAGTGCGCCGGGCGACCACGGGGGAAGTCGCCCGGCGACGGGAAGATGGTAACCATCCGTGGCCGCACTCTGTCTACCCGCGCCCGGTGACCGTTCGGTGGATTCCGGCTCGCCGTACGGTGAGGTGACGGCGTGCTCGCGTCGCGCCGACCGTCGCCCCCAGCACGTGGCCTCGGCAGCCGTACGGCACCGAAGCATGCGCCGCGACCTCACGGGTCTGGGCGCGCCCGCGTGGTCAGTCGTGCGACGCTTGGTGCGTCAGTGACGCGATGTCTGTTCTGGAGGACCGGTGACCGAGCCGAATACGTCCGCTGCCACACCCGGCTCGCCGGAACCCGACGCCGGGCATCGCGCACCGGTCAGCCCCGGTCCGGCAAGCAACAGTCCGGCTAACAACGGTCCCGCGACCAACAGTCCGGCCAACACCGGTGCCGCGACCAACAGCCCGGCGAGCAACGGTCCGGCGAATGGCGGCCCGGTGACCACCCCGGCTCAGGACGCCACCTTGCTCGAGCGCGCCATGTTCGAGGTGAAGCGCGTAATCGTCGGCCAGGACCGGATGATCGAGCGGATGTTCGTCGCCCTCTTGGCGCGCGGTCACTGCCTGCTCGAGGGCGTACCCGGGGTGGCAAAGACGCTCGCCGTCGAGACCATCGCCCGGGTGGTCGGCGGCACGTTCGCCCGGATCCAGTTCACGCCCGACCTGGTGCCCGCGGACGTCGTCGGCACCCGCATCTATCGGCAGTCGAGCGAGGCGTTTGACATCGAGCTCGGCCCGGTCTTCGTGAACTTCCTGCTCGCCGACGAGATCAACCGGGCGCCGGCGAAGGTGCAGTCCGCGCTGCTCGAGGTGATGGCCGAGCAGCACGTCTCGATCGGTGGCAAGACGTTCCATGTGCCGCTGCCCTTCCTCGTCATGGCCACCCAGAACCCGATCGAGCAGGAGGGCGTCTACCCGTTGCCCGAGGCGCAGCGGGACCGGTTCCTGCTGAAGATCGTGGTCGGCTACCCAACGGATGCGGAGGAGCGCGAGATCGTGTACCGGATGGGCGTCGCTCCGCCGGTGGCCAACCCGGTGCTCACGTCCGACGACCTGCTTGCCCTGCAGCGCAAGGCGGACGATGTGTTCGTACACAACGCGCTGGTGGACTACGCAGTGCGGCTGGTGCTCGCCACTCGGGTGCCCGGGGACTTCGGTATGCCCGACGTGGCGCGCCTGATCCAGTACGGCGCGAGCCCTCGTGCGTCGCTCGGCATCGTACGGGCGACCCGGGCGCTGGCCCTGTTGCGCGGCCGGGACTACGCGCTGCCCCAGGATCTGCAGGACATCGCGCCGGACATCCTGCGCCACCGTCTGGTGCTGAGCTATGACGCGCTCGCCGACGACATTTCCGCCGACCGCGTGGTCGATCGCGTGCTCGCGACCGTACCGTTGCCTACCGTGACGTCTCGGCAGAACGCGGCGCCGGCCGCCAACGGACGCCAGCCGGTGCCGTCCGGCGTCTGGCCAGGAGCGCGATGAGCCGACTGCCACGCCTGCGCCCGCGACGCGATCCGGAGGACCGCGACAACGGTGGCCCGCCGGCCAGCACGTCGAACGGCGGTCGCAGCGGCACAGGCATAGCGGTGCTCGAAGACGCGTACCGAGCCGAGCCGGCGCTGACGAAGCTACAACTGCTCATCACCCGAAAACTCGACGGTCTACTGCAGGGCGACTACCTCGGTCTGCTGCCTGGGCCGGGCTCGGAGCCGGGGGAGTCGCGGGAATACCGGCCGGGCGACGACGTACGCCGGATGGACTGGCCGGTGACCGCGCGTACCACCGTTCCGCACGTCCGCCAGACCGTCGCGGACCGAGAGTTGGAGACGTGGCTCGCGGTCGACTTGTCCGCGAGCCTGGAATTCGGCACCGCGCGGTGCCTCAAGCGTGATCTGGTCATCTCCGCGGCGGCGGCGATCGCGCACTTGACCGCACGCGGCGGCAACCGGATCGGCGCAGTGATCGGCACCGGCACCCAGCTGCGTCGGCTGCCCGCGCGGCCGGGCCGCAAGGAGGCGCAGGGATTGATGCGCGCGGTCGCCAAGACCGAGGTGCGGCCGGGGCGTGCAAATCTTGGCGCGCTCATCGACGCGCTGAACCGGCCGCCGCGCCGGCGCGGCCTCGCGGTGGTCATCTCTGACTTCCTCGTCGAGCCCACGACCTGGGAACAGCCGCTGCGCAAGCTCGGTGTCCGGCACGATCTGCTCGCGATCGAGGTGCTCGACCCACGCGAGGTCGAGCTGCCGGACGCCGGTGTCGTCGAGTTCGTCGACGCGGAATCCGGTGCGCTGCATGAGATCCAGACCGCCGACCCGAAGCTGCGCGAACGGTACGGCAAGGCGGCGGCCGCGCAGCGCGCGGCGATCGCCGCGGCGATCCGCGGCGCGAGCGCCGCGCACCTGCGGCTGCGTACCGACTCGGACTGGGTGATGGACATCGTCCGGTTCGTGGCCGCGCAGCGGCACGCGCGCACGAGAGGGACCACGCGATGAGGCGCCGCGCATTCTCGCTCCGGTTCGCGTCACGTCTCCGCGAGGTCCGCGGATGATCCGCTTCCTGCAACCGGTCTGGCTGCTTGCCGCGGTGCCGGTGCTGATCCTCGCCGGCGTGTACGTCTGGCGGATGCTGCACCGGCGGTCCTACGCCATGAAGTTCACGAACGTGGACCTGTTGAAGTCCATCGCGCCGAAGGGTCTGGGCTGGCGGCGGCACCTACCCGCGGTGTCGTTCATCCTGACCCTGCTGGTGTTGTCGGCGGCCTTGGCGCGGCCGTCGATGGACACCAAACAGCCGCTGGAACGAGCGACCATCATGCTCGCGATCGACGTGTCGCTGTCGATGGAGTCGACCGACGTGGCGCCGTCGCGGATCCGTGCCGCGCAGACCGCCGCGAAGGACTTCGTGAAGACGCTGCCGCCCGGTTTCAACGTCGGTCTCGTCGCGTTCGCGAAGACCGCCGACGTGCTGGTGTCGCCGACCAAGGACCGTGCGTCGATCACGCAGGCGATCGACGGCCTGCAGCTTGCCGAGGCGACGGCCACCGGCGAGGCGGTGTTCACGTGCCTGTCGGCGATTCAGTCGGTGCCCGCGGACGGTGCGTCCGGGGCGCCGCCAGCGCGCATCGTGCTGCTCTCCGACGGATACCGCACCGCCGGCCGACCGATCGAGGAGGCGGCGGCCGCCGCGGCGAAGGCACGTGTGCCGGTCTCGACGATCGCGTTCGGCACCGACGGCGGCACCGTCGACATCGAGGGCGAGACCCAGCGGGTACCCGTCGACCGCGCGTCGTTGCAAGAACTCGCGCAGCTCACCAGCGGCCATTTCTACGAGGCCGCCTCACTGAGCCAGCTGCACCAGGTCTACCAGGACATGGGCAGCTCGATCGGATTCAAGACGGTGCCGCGCGAGGTGACCCAGTGGTACGTCGGGATCGCGCTGCTGTTCGCGTTTGCGGCGGCCGGACTCAGCCTGTTGTGGACCTCACGGATGGTGTGACCCCACCAGAAGCGTCGGCGGCCTTTGTCGACTGCCTTTGTCGACTGCCTCGGTCGACTGCCTCGGTCAGTGGCGTACCCCGTGATGCGCCGAGTCGACAAGCACGACGAGCGCGACGATCCATATCGCGACGAGAGTGAATCCGATCGGGACCGTGAAACGACGCATGTGAACCCCCTGATTGGCACCGGGCGCGCGGACGCGGCCGAATTCACGGCCGATCGGCGGCTGCGGGGATGGCGGCGGGGCGAGTCATGGTCAGGTCGCGCGGTGACCGCGCAACGGTCGGCGAACGGTCAGCGGTGAAACGTCACGCTCGTCCGGCGACCCGGCCACGACTCGGAGGATCGCTATGTCGCACAGCGAACACCTCCCGCGGTCGTGGCAACGTCTGACGATCCCTTGAGGATCTGTGCCGCGACACATGTTACCCGCTGGACCGACGTTACTAGGACGTACGTTCGGCTACACCCGACCCGCGCGAGCCAAGGCAATCCCACGCCGCGATCACGCATGCGCTGCGGTAACCCATACTGTGCGGTGACACTTCGTCCAGTGACAGCGACGCATGAGGGAGCCGTGGTGCCACGTACCGTGCTGGTGACCGGAGGCAATCGGGGCATCGGCCTCGCCATCGCGCGAGCCTTTGCGGAGCGCGGTGATCGCGTCGCGGTAACCCATCGCGGCACTGGCGCGCCGGACGGCGCGTTCGGCGTGGTCTGCGACATGACCGACCCGACGTCGATCGACGCGGCCTTCACCACCGTCGAGAATGAACTCGGCTCGGTCGAAGTGCTCGTTGCCAACGCCGGCATCACCGACGACACACTGCTCATGCGGATGTCGGAGGAGCAGTTCACCAGCGTCGTCGAGACGAATCTGACCGGCGCTTGGCGGTGTGCGCGCCGGGCCGCGACAAAGATGGTTCGCGGCCGTTGGGGTCGCATGATCTTCATTTCTTCGGTCGTCGGACTGACCGGCGGTGCCGGCCAGGTGAACTACGCGGCAAGCAAGGCCGGTCTGGTCGGGATGGCTCGGTCGATCGCCCGCGAACTCGGCAGCCGCAACATCACCGCGAACGTCGTCGCGCCGGGGTTCATCGCGACCGACATGACCGCCGCGCTTTCCGACGAACTGAAGGCGACCTACCTGAAGCAGATCCCGGTCGGCCGGTTCGCCGACCCGGGCGAGGTCGCGGCGGCCGTGACGTGGCTCGCCACCGACGAGGCGGCGTACATCAACGGCGCGGTGATCCCGGTAGACGGCGGCCTCGGCATGGGTCACTGAGGCGGCGGCAGCCGGTTCGCTGCCTACAGCCGTCGCCGATTGGGTCACAGATAGGTGTCGCGGTTTGTAGGGCATGCACAAGAATATTCGTCGGGTTTGGTTGGTCGGCGACGGCGACGTCGGTCGCGTCGATGCCCGACGGTATGAGTGCACACGCACATCGTCGACGTCCGTCAGGAAGGGGCCCAGGCGTGTCTGGACTCATGGCCGGCAAGCGGTTGCTCATCACCGGCGTGATCACCGATCAGTCGATCGCGTTCGCGGTCGCCCGCTACGCGCAGGAGCAGGGCGCCCAGATCGTGTTGACCGGCTTCGGCCGGCTGTCCCTGGTGGAACGGATCGCAAACCGCCTACCAACGGCGCCGCCCGTCATCGAGCTGGACGTGACGAACCCGGATCAGCTGGCCGGGCTGGCCGACAACGTACGCAAGCACATGGACGGCGTCGACGGCGTGCTGCACTCGATCGCGAACGCGCCGGCGACCGTGCTCGGCGGTACGTTCCTCGACGCCTCCTGGGACGACGTCTCGCGGGCGGTGCACGTGTCGACCTATTCGTACAAGGCGTTGGCGATGGCCGCGCTGCCGCTCATGTCGCCCGGCGGCGCCATCGTCGGCCTCACGTTCGACGCCACGGTCGCCTGGCCGGTCTACGACTGGATGGGTGTGGCGAAGGCCGGCCTCGAGTCGACCAACCGCTACCTCGCGAGCTATCTCGGTCCGAAGGGGATCCGCGCGAATCTCGTCTCCGCCGGACCGTTGCGCACCTTGGCCGGCAAGTCGATTCCCGGCTTCGAACGCTTCGAGGACACCTGGGCGCAGCGGGCGCCGCTTGGGTGGAACCTCGCGGATGGCGAGCCGACCGCGAAGGCCTGCGTCGCGTTGATGTCGGACCTGTTCCCGGCCACCACCGGCGAGATCATCCACGTCGACGGCGGCTTCCACGCGGTGGGGGCCTGAGCGCGGGGCGGGACGCCCGGTTCTGCCGTTGGCGGTACGCCCGGATCTGCCTTTGGCGGACGCCGCGGATCTGGCGTTGGCGGCCAACGCGGTCGCGGGTACGGCTCGGTTGGGCCGGCCGCGCGTCGCGGGCAAGATGGGAGCATGGCGTACGACGCGTTCCTCCTGGTGTCGTTCGGCGGACCGGAGGGCCCGGACGACGTGATGCCGTTCCTGCGCAACGTGACCCGTGGTCGCGGCGTGCCGGACGAGCGGCTGGCCCAGGTCGCGACGCACTACCAGCACTTCGGCGGCGTGTCGCCGATCAACGCTCAGTGCCGGGATCTGCTCGCCGCGATCGGCAAACGGTTCGCCGCCGACGGGATCGACCTACCGCTGTATTGGGGCAACCGGAACTGGCGGCCGTACCTCGCGGACACCGTACGGGCCATGCGTGACGCCGGAGTTCGCCGGGCGCTCGCGTTCGTCACGAGCGCGTACGGCTCCTACTCGTCGTGCCGGCAATACCTCGACGACATCGAGGCGGCACGCGCCGTGGTCGGCTCGGATGCGCCGACCGTCGACAAGATCCGCCACTTCCACGACCATCCCGGCCACATCGTCGCGCACGCCGAGGCGGTCGCTCGCGCGGTTGCCACGCTGCCGGCCAGCCAACGGGACACGACCCGCCTCGTGTTCACCGCGCACTCGATCCCGACGTCCATGGCGCGCACGAGTGGGCCCGACGGCGGCAACAACCGCTACGAGACGCAGTTGCGCGAGGCAGCCGGGCTGGTGGCCGCGCAGGCCGCACCGGATCTGGCGTGGGATCTCGTGTGGCAGAGCCGTTCCGGGCCGCCCGCGGTGCCATGGCTCGCCCCCGACATCAACGACCACCTGCGCGACCTTGCCGGCAACGGGGTGACCGGCGTGGTGGTGAGCCCGATCGGTTTCATCTCGGATCACTTGGAGGTGTCGTGGGATCTCGACTACGAGGCCGCCGAGACCGCGCGAGACGTAGGGCTCGACTTTGCCCGGGCCGCGACGCCCGGGGTACATCCGAGCTTCGTCGAGATGATCGCCGACCTGACGCTCGAACGGATGCGGTCGGCGCCACGGCTCGCGCTCGGCACCGTACCCACCTGGGATGTGTGCCCGAGCGGATGCTGCGCGCCGCCGGTCCGTGACGCTGGTACGCGTCACTAGTCGAAGCGCTTGGACCGTTGGTCGGCGCACCGTCTCGAACGTGCTAACCGGGTCGTGCAGCGCGGTTGCGAGAATGTACGCATGACCGATCGCAAGCCCGTCGAGGCCTGGCTCACCGACATGGACGGTGTGCTCGTCCACGAGGGTCGTCCGATTCCCGGCGCGCCGGAGTTCGTCGCCCGGCTGAGCGCGTCCGGCAAGCCGTTCCTCATCCTCACGAACAACTCGATCTATACGCGACGCGATCTGCACGCTCGGTTGGCTCGTATGGGATTCGAGGTGCCCGAGTCCTCGATCTGGACGTCGGCGCTCGCGACCGCGCAGTTCCTCGACGACCAACGGCCGGAGGGCAGCGCGTACGTCATCGGCGAGGTCGGTCTCACCACGGCACTACATGCGATCGGTTACATCCTGACCGACCACGAACCGGACTACGTCGTGCTGGGCGAGACGCGGACGTACAGCTTCGAGGCAATCACCACGGCGATCCGTCTCATCAACAGCGGTGCTCGGTTCATCGCCACGAACCCGGACCCGACCGGCCCGTCCAGCGAGGGCGCGCTGCCGGCATGCGGATCGGTCGCCGCACTGATCTCGAAGGCGACCGGCGTCGAGCCGTATTTCGTCGGCAAACCGAACCCGATGATGATGCGATCCGCGTTGAACACGATCAACGCACACTCGGAGACCACCGCGATGATCGGCGACCGGATGGACACTGATGTGCTGTGTGGACTCGAGGCCGGGCTCGCCACGATTCTGGTGCTCACCGGGATCGCCACGCCCGAGGACGTCAACCGGTTCCCGTACCGGCCGTCGCGCGTCGTGGCGTCGATCGCCGACCTGATCGACGAGGTGTAGGGGGCTCAGAGCTAGCCAAAGCGCTCTTCGCTGGTCGAAGCGCCTGGACCTTTGGTCGGCGCACTCTTCGCTTGTCGAAGCGCCTGGACCTTCGGTCGGCGCACCGTCCGTGATCCTGATACCGAAAGTGGTTAGCAGAGGGGGGCGTTGCAGGCCGCGGCGAGTGCGTGGCGACAAGCCGCGGCGAGTGGCCGCAACACTTCGTCGCGGGCGCGCGCTTCGTGACTGGTGACCGAGCCGCCAGGTGCGGACTGCTCGGCGAGCGCGACGACTCGATCGAGCACGCTGGCGCGCGCGAACAGCCGACGCGCACGTTGGTCATATCCGGGCGGCAGATCGGTGCCGAAATCGCCCCGTCGCAGCTCCGCGAGCGCGCCGGCGAACTCCGGTCGCCACTGCGGGACGTCGAGCCGCGTCAGCGCGACGGTCGCCGACGTCAGCGCCGCGTTCAGATCCGCCTCCGCCTCGGCGGCGGTCGGTCCGGTCGGCGCGGGTCGGTCCGTGGGTAGTTCGAAGATCTGCCACCGTACGGTGGAGAACACGTCGCCGGAGCCCGACGTGTGATCGCGAACTTCGGGTACGAAGCCGTACCCGCCCGCGATCGCACCCTCGCCCTCGAGCAGCGCCGCGCCGCTGAAGGCGCCGGGACCCGGCAGGCCGATCGGGTCGCCCGCGGCCGGCAACACGACGCGGATCTCGCTGGGGTGCAAGCGCGCGAGCATCGGCAGCGCCTCGCGGAGGGTGGCGTCCGTCCACGTCCCTGGCACGTCCGCGACGACGTGTTCCTCGTCCGCTTCGATCTCGTCGGCGACGTCGTCATAGGGCACCAACCCGGCCCGCCACGCGCGCGTCCACGCGACGAACCGGGTGGACCGGCGGATCGTCGTGGTGGCCGCGCGGATGTCGGACATGACAGCCAGGGTACGGCGTGCGACCGGCCGATGCCGGGTTGACCCACCGCGTGCCAGTTGCCGACATTCCTGCCGCGCGGCATCCGGCGTTGCTGCTAGCCAGGCACTACGCTTGCGGCGTATGACCGGTCGGTACGACGACGATGTGCTGTCCGGCTGGCGACGGGGCGGTCCACGATGGCCGGCCGCGGTGCCCGAGGTGCCGGCCGAGGTGGGTCTCGTCGTCGAGGACGCGGCCGGCACGTTCTGCGGCGCGGTCGTCGGCTTTGACGGCGGGGCCGCGGTGCTCGAAGACCGGTTCGGCACCCGTCGCCTGTTCCCCCTCGAACCGGCCGGATTCCGCATCGACGGCGACCTCGTCACCCTGGTCCGCCCGGTCGTTCCGAGGCAGCCGTCGCGTCGATCCGTGACGAACTCTGGATCGGTGGCAGCGCAGCCCGAACGTGCGCGGGTGGCGCGCGCCAGCCGGCTATGGGTCGAGGGCGTGCACGATGCCGCGCTGGTGGAGCGCATCTGGGGCGATGACCTTCGGGTGGAGGGCATCGTCGTCGAGCCGCTCGGCGGCATCGACGGACTGGTCGGTGCGGTCGAGGACTTCGTACCCGGGCCGGACCGGCGGCTGGGCGTGCTCGTCGACCATCTCGTCGACGGTTCGAAGGAGAGCCGGATCGCGGCCGCCGTCCGGTCGCCGTACGTCCTCGTCGCGGGTCATCCGTACGTCGACATCTGGCAGGCCGTGAAACCCGCGCGGTTGGGAATCCAGCGGTGGCCGACCATCGCGCCCGGCCGGTCGTGGAAGCTTGGCGCCTGCACCGCGCTCGGCATCGCCGACCCGGCCGACATGTGGCGGCACATCTTGTCGCGCGTGGACTCCTACCGAGACGTCGAAACACCGCTCGTCATGGCGATCGAGCAGCTCATCGACTTCGTGACCGAGGACGGCGTGACGACATAGGCGGAGACGCCGCCCGAGGTGAGGCCCTCCGACCCGACGGCCAGATCCGGCCGCGACCGGGCCGGCTTAACCGGCGGAGTGACCCTATAAGTTGCCCGGAATGGCGCTCGCGAGCACACTGCGACATTTGTCGAGTCGCACAGATGAGCCACGGCGTGCAACGATCGATGTGTGGCGGTGTTCTGGATTGTCCTCGCCGCAGTGCTCGGTGTCGCGGAGCTACTCACCGGGACGTTCATCCTGGTGATGCTGGCCGCGGGCGCGATCGCCGCGGCGATCGTTGCCGGCCTCGACGGGCCGGCGGTCATACAGGGGATCGTGTTCGCCGCGGTCTCCGGCGCCGCGCTGTTCGGCCTTCGGCCCGCTCTGCAGGGACTCGTGCATCGCAACGCACCGTCCGCGCCGATGGGTCTGCAGGCGATTGAAGGCGCGAACGGGCTTGTGCTTGAGAAGATCGATGCGGATCATGGATTAATCAAGATCGACGGCGAGCTGTGGACGGCGCGTCCCTACGACGAGACGCAGACGTTCGACCAAGGAGAGCACGTGCGCGTTATCGAGATCCGGGGCGCCACCGCCTTGGTGTGGAAGGAGTAGTCGTGGACGTGCTGTTGGGCGTCATTGCGTTCGTGGTCGTGTTGCTGGTCGCGGTGACGCTGGTCAAGACGGTGCGGATCGTGCCGCAGCAGCGCAACGACATCGTCCAGCGGCTCGGGCGTTACAACCGGACGCTCGACCCGGGCCTGCACCTGCTCGTGCCGTTCATGGACAAGGTCTACCAGCGCGTGAACATGCGAGAGGCGGTGCAAAGCTTCCCGCCGCAGCCCGTCATCACGTCGGACAACCTCGTGGTGTCGATCGACACGGTGCTCTACTACCGCGTCGTCGACTCGGTCCGTGCGGTCTACGAGATCGTCGACTATCTGCAGGCGATCGAGCAGTTGACGGTCACGACGCTGCGTAACGTGATCGGTTCGATGGACCTGGAGAAGGCGCTCACCAGCCGCGATGAGATCAACCAGCACTTGTCGGCCGTACTCGACGAAACGACCGGTCGGTGGGGCATCAAGGTGACACGCGTCGAGATCAAGGCGATTGAGCCGCCGCCGTCGATCCGCGACTCGATGGAGAAGCAGATGCGCGCCGAGCGCGACCGGCGTGCCGCGATCCTCAACGCGGAAGGCGTCAAGCAGGCACAGATCCTCACCGCCGACGGTGACCGGCAGGGCGCCATCCTTCGCGCGCAGGGCGAGCGGGAAGCCCGCATCCTGCAAGCCGAGGGCCAGGCGAAGGCGATTCAGACCGTGTTCAACGCGGTACACGCCGCCGACCCGGACCCCAAGGTCCTGGCGTACCAATATCTTCAGGCACTGCCACAGATCGCGGCGGGTCAGGCGAACAAGGTCTGGATCATCCCGGCTGAAATGACGAAGGCGCTGGAGGGGATCGGCGCGAGCCTATCCGGCCTGTTGCCGGGGGCCACCGGTGTGGCCGCTCCGGTCGACGTCGACGCGGCGCCGCGCGAGGCCATTGACGAGGCTTTGGCCGCGGCGCGTTCGGCCGCGGAGGAGAGCGAGGAGGCGACCGGGCTGCCCAGGCTGGCCGGCGCACCGGCGTCGGCGGAGTCGCTGCTCGGTGAGTCGGCAAAGCAGATCGAGCAAGCCGCGCGAGATCAGCAGCCCGAGCACTAATCCCCGCAATACGGCTATCTTCGGATAATTCCGGCGGATCGCCCCGGTTCCTGCCACGATCGACGCAGGAGTCGGGGCGATCCGCGTTGCCGGCCGGGACATGCGCCAGGGGACGAGATGACGGCTCACTCCATCCGCCGCAAGGTCGATGCGGCATCATCGGCCGCCAAGGAGTGGAAGGCCAGCTTCTCGCGCGAGGCGACGGCGACGAACGGTCAGCCGACCCGCTGGCAGCGGCGGACCTACGACTTCGGCCGCCAAGCGATCCCGGTGATCCCGCTGTTCGCGCTGATCGCCGGCCTGCTGCCGAGGTCACACGCGGCGTTCTCGGCGGATCCGGCGGCGTACGCCCAATATCTCGCGTCCGGCCGGTGGGAGCCTCGCGAGGTCCTGGTGGTGTTCCTGTTGGCCGCGACCGGTGTGGTGGCCATCGTCGGTCTCGCAGCGCTGTTGTGGCGCGGCCGGGCCCGCGTGCCCGTCACGGTCGGCGCGCTCCTCGGTCTTGGCGGTACGGGCCTGATGCTCTGGAGCGTCGGATCGACGGTGATCCGCGAAGACCGGCTGCGTCACGCGCTCGCCACCGGTGCGTGGTCCGACCTCGCGTTCACCGCACACGTGACCGGTGCGGACGCGGTGATCTTCGTCCTCGGTGGCGCGACTCTGCTGACGGTGGGCTGGATCTTGCTCGGCGTCGGGGTGGTGCGTACGCCCGGCATGAACCGCGCCGACGGGCCGCTGCTGATGATCAGCGCGCCGCTGATCTTCCTCGGCGGCATGGTCGCGCACGTGGTGCCGACGATGGGCTCGTTCTTGCTGCTCGCGGCCGGGCTCGGGATCTTGTTCACCAGGGGTCGCATCGCGATCAGCGGCGATCTCCGGTATTTCAAGCGTCGTCCGGCGGTCCGTTCGGTGGCCGCCAAGGCGGCGACCGGCGAGTCCGAGTCCGAGAGCGTCGGACTCGCCTCGCTTGGCCTCGCCGCTGAGGCGGAGATCGACGAGCGTACGGCGGCCGACGCAGATCCGTCGGTGAGCGTTCCGGTGTTGGCGAGCCTCGACGGTCACACCAGCAATGGCCACCGTTCGACCGACGGCGAGGCTGCGCGTGTTGATGGCGAGGCTGCGCGTGTTGATGGCGAGGTGGAGCACGTCGAGGGCGATGCAGTCACCCCGGCCGACGTCGAGGGCGCAATCGCCGAGGTTGAGCCGGACGGGCCGGTGGATGCGGCGGGCGAGTCGGACGGGCCGGCGCCCGACGACGCGACTCCGACGAGTCCCGCCGCAAATGCCGGTCCGGCGCCCCGACCGCCGGCGAAGTCGCTCCGCGACCGGCTGCGTGATGCGCGGGGCGCGGCGATCTCGTGGCAGGTGTCGCGGTCACGGGCGAACACCGGCGGCGCGGCCGACCGTACCGTTGGTGCGAGCGGCCGGACCGGCGCCGGCAACCCGGGCCGGAACGCGGCCTCACCGGACCGCCAGTCGCCGTCGGGCCGGTCGATTGGCCGTACCGTCGGCAACGTCGGCCGGGTAGTACGCCGGCCACCGGTGGGTGTGGACTCGAGCCGCAACAGCCGCCCGAGCGTGGCCACCGCCGGTCGGGTCCGGCCGACCAGCGACGGTGCGCCACCGGATCTGCCGGTCGACGAGAACGGGGAGGTCGGCGACGGTCCGGACGCGCCGGACGGCTTGCCGCCGGATCCGGACGGCTCCGGCGACCGCTCGTGAGCGGCTCCGGCCTCCGCTCGTGAGGCTCCTGCGACGGCTCGTGACGAGGCGTCGCGCGAGAATGGCCGAGTGCGGGAGGCCATCACGATCACCGACGCGGACGACGAACGGATCGCCGACTATCGCGCGCTGACCGACGTGGAGTTGCGCACCCGCTGGGAGCCACCGCACGGCCTGTTCATCGCGGAGGGCGAACTCGTGCTGCGCCGTGCCGTACACGCTGGATATCGCCTGCGGTCCGTACTGATCGATGCGAAACGTGTCGGGCAGTTCGCCGACCTCCCGCTCGACGGTGCCCCGATGTATGCGGCCAGCCAGCCGGTCCTCGAGGCGGCGACCGGATTCCACGTACACCGCGGCGTGCTGGCCTCGTTCCACCGTCGCGAGTTGCGGGACGCCGAAACAGTGCTTGCGACCGCGCATCGCATCGCGATTCTCGAGGACGTCAACAACCACACGAACGTCGGCGCGGTCTTCCGTGGCGCGGCTGCGCTCGGCATGGATGCCGTCCTGCTGTCGCCGTCCTGCGCCGACCCGCTCTACCGGCGGAGCGTACGGGTGAGCATGGGACAGGTCTTCGCAATTCCGTACGCGACGCTCACGCCGTGGCCGAGTGCGCTCGGCGCGGTACGGGATGCCGGCTTCACCGTGTTAGCGATGACGCCGGACCCCGATGCCGTACGGCTGGACGACCTGGACGAATCGGCTCGGCGGCGGCCGGCGCTGCTGTTCGGTGCGGAGGGGGCGGGCCTGTCGCGCGGTGCGCTCGCGGCCGGCGATCTGCGCGTCGCGATCCCGATGCAACGTGGCGTCGACTCGCTGAATGTGGCGGCGGCCGCCGCCGTGGCGTTCTGGGAGCTGTGCCGCGGCGGGCAGGTGCCGGATGGCTGACGTCTTTCCGAGCGTGCGCGATGTGCTGGCACTGGACTCGGTGCGCTACGGCTCGCCGCGCGTTGTCGCCGGCGCGGCGGCGCTGGACCGGCCGGTGCGATGGGTACACGTCGCCGAGGTGCCGGACATCGCGTCGCTACTGCGCGGCGGCGAACTCGTGCTGACCACCGGCATCGGACTGCCGACCGACGACGACGGGTTGCGCGCGTTCATCGGCGAGCTCGCCGACGTCGGTGCCGCCGGACTGGTGGTGGAACTCGGCCGGCGCTACGACACCGCGGTGCCGCGCGTGATGGCCGCCGCCGCGAGCCGCCGTGGTCTGCCACTGGTCGAGCTGCGGAAGGCGACCCCGTTCGTACGCATCACCGAAGCCGTACACGCATTGATCGTCGACGCCCAGGTGGCGGAGCTGCGCGCCACCGAGGAGATCCACCAGCGTTTCACTGAGCTGTCCGTGGAAGGGGCGGACGCCGCCGAGGTGGTGGCTCAGGCCGCCGCGCTGGCCGGCGCGCCGGTCGTGCTCGAGAACCTGGCGCGGCAGGTGCTTGCGTACGACGCCGCGGGCGACCGCCCCGAGATGCTGCTGGACGGCTGGGAGGCGGACTCGCGGCGGATCCGAATCGACGGCCGGACCGGATACGACGCGGACGCCGGGTGGCTCGTCACCATGGTCGGCGCGCGCGGCCAGGACTGGGGTCGGCTCCTGATGCGATATCCGCGCGACGGTATGGGCGAGGAGCCGGTGCGCTACGCGGACGGGGACGCGGACGGGCACCCCGGCTCGGACGGCGGAGCCGAAACCGGCGGCGATACGACACCGTCGGCAGACGCCGCGGACGTCGCCGACAAGGGCACGCTCGCCGACGCCAAGGTCCAGCCACCGACCCGCCTGGCGATCCTGCTCGAACGCGCCGCCTCCACGCTGGCGCTCGGGCGGCTGATCCGACGTGACGCGGAGGGCCTGGAGCGACAGATTCACCGCACGCTGCTGACCGCCTTGCTGGACCACACGCGACCGGTGGACGAGGTGGCGCTCCGGGCCAAGGCGCTCGGCGTACCACTGGATCGGCGACGCCTCGTTGGTGTGGTGGTGCGCCACTACCAGGACGACGCGGACACCGGAGGCGAGCTAGCGGCAGCGGCGAGCATCACGCCCGAACACGTACAGGAGCGGCTGCGCGACATGGCCGAGGCAGTGACGGACGCGATCCGCACCGCCGGTCTCGACGGACTCACGAGCCCGCTCGATGACGGTACAGTCGGCCTTCTGCTGGCGCTGCGACGCGCCGATGATGAGGACACCGCGCTCGCGACATTCGCCGCTGCGCTGCGCCGTCCGCACGGCAACGACGACGGGCATCAACCCGGCGGCCGCGGTGGGTGGATCATCGCCGCCGGCGCGGTGGTTGAAACGCTGCGCGAGGCGCGTCGCTCGCTTGTGGAGGCGCGGCAGATCGGGTACGCCGCCCGGCACGACCGTCGCGACGTCGCGGTGTTCCGGCTGCCGCACGTCGGACTCGCCGGATTGCTGCACCTGTTGCGCGACGAGCCACGGGTGCAGACGTTCGTGGAACGGGAGCTCGGGCCACTGCTCGCGTACGACGCCAAGCACCCGCGTGAGCAGACGTTGCGTACGTTGCGGATCTACCTTGAGTCCGGCCGCAACAAGTCGGCGGCGGCCAATGCGGCGCACCTGTCCCGGCCGGCGTTCTACGAACGACTCGCCCGCATCGGCCGCATCCTCGGTGTCGACCTGGACGCCGTGGAGCCGTGCCTGTCGTTGCATGTCGCGTTGCTGGCCCTGGACGCGATCCGGGACGCCTGACGCTCCGCGGAAGGCAAGTCGCGGCGATGCGTGCGTGTGAAGATGGGGTAGTGAGCAATCTCGAGCCGCATCCCGCCGAGGAGGAGACCGGCGCCACCGTTGCGCTCGCGCTGCGTCGTGACGTGTTGCCCGGCCGGGAGGTGGCGCTCGGCAAATACACGGTGGTGCACCGTCTGCTGCCGCACACGAACCGACGCATGGTCGGCGCATGGTGCTTCGCCGACCACTTCGGGCCGGACGCGATCCTGGCCGGTCCCGGCATGCAGGTGCCGCCGCACCCGCACTCCGGTTTGCAAACCGTCACGTGGCTGGTCGACGGCGAGGTGCTGCACCGCGACTCGCTCGGCAATCTCGCGATGATCCGGCCCGGGCAACTGAATCTGATGACGGCCGGCGCGGGCATCGCACACGCCGAGGTCTCGCCGGACGGCCACGGCCCGTCACTGCACGGACTCCAGCTCTGGATCGCCCTGCCGGCCGACGTCGCGCACGGCGCGCCCGACTTCGAGCACCACCCGGACCTGCCGTCACGTGGCTACTCCGGTGCGTACGTCACGGTCGTCATCGGCGCGCTGGACGGACTCGAGTCGCCGGCACGTGCGTACTCGCCGATTGTCGGCGCGGACGTACGGCTAGAGGCGGACTCGTCGACCACGCTGCGGCTGCGCACCGACTGGGAGTACGCGATCCTCGCGCTCGCCGGCGACGCGACCGCCGACGGTGTGTCGGTCACGCCAGGCAATCTCGTCTACCTCGGTGACGGCCGGTCCGAACTGGCCATCGGTACGCAGCACGGGGCGCGGCTGTTCCTGCTCGGCGGAGAACCGTTCGCCGACGAGCTCGTGATGTGGTGGAACTTCGTCGGCCGCTCGCACGAGGAGATCGTGGCGGCGCGCGGGGCGTGGATGGCCGGAGCGTCGATCGCCGGCGGATCGGATGACTCGGATCGGTTCGGGGTGGTCGCCGGATACGACGGCCCGGCTCTGCCGGCGCCCGACATGCCGACCACCCGGCTCAAGCCGCGCGATCGGCACGGCCGGCCGATGCCGGACGCGTGAGGTGACGGAGTGTCAACCGCCGATCGTGGCGAGCGACACAGTGTTACTTGTGTGATCTTGGCGACGATGACAGCGTTGGGCCGAAGCGCGGATCGCGTCGTGGGTGTCGCGCGCTCCGCCGCCGTACCAGTGAAAGGGTGTCTGGATGACCACCGATGACCTGCTGGCCCGACACAAGGCCGTGTTGCCGAGTTGGCTGCTGCTCTATTACAACGAGCCGATCGAGATCGTCTCCGGTTCGGGTCGGCGGGTAACGGACGGTCAGGGTCGCAGCTATCTCGACTTCTTCGGCGGCGTGCTGACCAACATGATCGGCTACGACGTGCCGGAGATCCGTGGCGCGATCGAGCGGCAGCTCGCCACCGGGGTCATGCACTCCTCGACGCTCTACCTGATCCGGCAGCAGGTCGAGCTGGCGGAGAAGATCGCGCGGCTGTCCGGCATCCCCGACGCGCGCGTGTTCTTCACCAACAGCGGCACCGAGGCGAACGAGGCCGCTCTGCTGATGGCGACGAGCTTCCGCCGCAGCAACCAGGTGATCGCCGTCCGCAACAGCTACCACGGCCGGACCTACGCCACGATGGGCGTAACTGGCAACCGTTCGTGGTCGTCGTCGAGCATGAACCCGCTCCAGGTGAGCTTCCTGCACTCCGGCGACCGGATGCGCGGCCTGCTCGCCGGTCGGTCCGACGCGGAGTACATCGACGCGGTCACCGCCGACCTCCGTGAGGTGCTTGCCACTCAGACGAGCGGCGACGTGGCCGCCATGATCGCCGAACCGGTGCAGGGCGTCGGCGGCTTCGTACAGCCGCCGGACGGCACGTTCGGCGCGTACCGGAAGGTGCTCGACGAGACCGGCATCCTCTACATCTCCGACGAGGTGCAGACCGGCTGGGGCCGCACCGGCGAGCACTTCTGGGGATATCAGGCGCACGGCGTCGTCCCCGACCTGTTGACGTTCGCCAAGGGCATCGGCAACGGTACGGCGCTGGCCGGCGTGGTCGGGCGCGCGGACATCGTCAATGCCGTGCAGGGCATCTCGTTCTCGACGTTCGGCGGCAATCCGATCAGCGCGGCGGCCGGCAACGCGGTCATCGACTATGTGCTCGCGCACGACCTGCAGGGCAATGCCGCGCGGATGGGCGCGATGCTGCTGGGCGGCCTGCGCGGCGCGGCGCCGAAGCACCCGATCGTCGGTGATGTGCGCGGTAAGGGACTGATGCTCGCCATCGAGTTCGTCGAGCCTGGCACGACGAATCCGAACGCGTACGCGACGACCCGGGTGTTCGAGGAGTGCAAGGCACGCGGCCTGTTGGTCGGCAAGGGTGGGCTCTACGGCAACGCGATCCGGATGGGTCCGCCGCTGACGCTGACCGAGGACGAGGCGCGCGAAGGGCTCGCGATCCTGATGGACTCGATCGCGGCGGTGGACGGGGAGGTTTAGGCATGCGACTTGTCACCCATTTCATTGACGGCAAGCCGTGGTCCGGCGTCGCCGAGCGGCAGGGCGACATCTTCAACCCGGCCACCGGCGCGGTCGCCGGTCACGTGGACTTCGCCTCGACTGCTGACGTGAATACGGCGGTGGCCGCGGCCGTACGCGGCGCTGAGGTGTGGCGCGAGGCCTCGATCGCGAAGCGCACCGCGGTGATGTTCGCGATCCGGGAGATCGTCAACGCGCGGCGCGACGAACTCGCCGCGATCATCACCGCCGAGCACGGCAAGGTGCTCGCGGACGCGGCCGGCGAGGTGCAGCGCGGCGTCGAGGTGATCGAGTACGCCTGCGGCATCGGTACGTTGCTGCGCAGCGGCTACAACGAGAACGTGTCGACCGGCATCGACTCGTACTCGATGCGGCAGCCGCTCGGTGTGGTCGGCGTGATCTCGCCATTCAACTTCCCGGCCATGGTGCCGCTATGGTTCGTGCCGGTCGCGTTGGCCGCCGGCAACGCCGTAGTGCTCAAGCCGAGCGAGAAGGACCCGGGCGCGGCCACCAAGCTCGCCGAGTGGTTCGTCGAGGCCGGCCTGCCCGGCGGCGTGTTCAACGTCGTACACGGCGACAAGGAAGCCGTTGACGCGCTGCTTGACCATCGTGACGTCAAGGCGATCTCGTTCGTCGGCTCCACGCCGATCGCGCGCTACGTCTACGAGCGTGGCACCGCCGCCGGCAAGCGCGTCCAGGCACTCGGCGGCGCGAAGAACCACATGGTCGTGCTGCCGGACGCGGATATCGATCTCGCCGCCGACGCCGCCGTGTCGGCCGGCTTCGGGTCGGCGGGGGAGCGGTGCATGGCGATCTCCGTCGTGGTCGCGGTCGATCCGATCGGCGACGACCTGGTCACCGCGATCGCGTCACGGATGGCGGGGGTACGCACCGGGGACGGTACGCGTCCCGGCTGCGACATGGGCCCGTTGGTCACCCGGGTGCACCGGGACAAGGTCGCCGGATACGTGGACGCGGGCGTCGCCGCCGGTGCCGCACTCGTGGTCGACGGTCGCGGAGTGCGGCCGGACGGCGAGGCGGACGGGTTCTGGCTCGGTCCCACGCTCTTCGATCACGTCGGGGCGGAGATGTCGGTCTACACGGACGAGATCTTCGGGCCGGTGCTGTCCGTCGTACGGGTGCCGTCGTACGAGGACGCCGTCGCACTCGTGAACGCGAACCCATACGGCAACGGCACCGCGATCTTCACCAACGACGGCGGCGCGGCGCGGCGTTACCAGCACGAGGTCGAGGTCGGCATGATCGGCGTGAACGTGCCGATCCCGGTGCCGATGGCGTATTACTCCTTCGGCGGCTGGAAGGCGTCGCTGTTCGGCGACTCGCATGCGCACGGTGCCGAGGGAGTGCACTTCTTCACGCGCGGCAAGGTCGTCACGAGCCGGTGGCTCGACCCGTCGCACGGCGGGGTGAATCTGGGCTTCCCGACCCACTCGTAGGTCGGTCCGTATTCAGCGGCGGTCACCACGCCCGGCACGTCCGGTGGCGGGCGCCGCCAGCGCGTTTCCGTGCGCGTGCAACGCCGTGACACTCGCGGCCGGCCGCATAACGGCTCGGTCAAGATCGCGCACCGGCTTGCCCCGGCTCATCCGTACGTGCCACTCTGGACCGCCCCCTGCAGAGTTTGTGCTGCTCAGGATGGCTGGACGAGGCTGTCCGGCAGGTCACAGTTAGGAAACTTTCCCGGTTGGCCTTGACAAGTACCCGGGTTCAGCAAGGACTATTTCCGTTAACAGTTAAGACTCCTTCATGAAAGACGGTCCACGATGGTACGGGCGACGCTCGACACGGCAAACCGCGAGGTAGCCGTGGCACGCGTCGGGAACGCCACGATCGTCACCGGCAATCACGAACCTCTTAACGGCACGCCTGCCCGGCACCCTGCCGGGCGACGGTTCACCCGGCTCGGCATGTCCGGAACCGTCCGGCGGCCAGTGGCCACGCCGCAACTCGGCGCACCGCTCCACAACCCCGGACAGCCCCTGTCCACCTTCTGTACGGACTCATCGAGGAGGATCGCGTGAAGCGACGGATCGCCGTTGCCGCTGCGCTCGCGGCAACACTGATCGGCGCCGCTGCGTGCGGTAGCAGCAGCAACAAGGCCGGAGGCACCCCAACCGCGGCCAACCCACTCGACGGCAAGGGCAAGACCCTCACCGTGTGGCTCATGGTTGACGCGCAGAGCGGCTGGCCGCAGGCTGTCGCCGACGCCAACGCCAAATTCACCAAGGACACCGGCGCACAGGTCAACGTCCAGTACCAGCAGTGGACGAACCACCTCGCCAAGGTCGACACAACGCTCGCCGGCAACCAGGTCCCGGACGTGATGGAACTCGGTAACACCGAGGAGCCGAAATACGTCTTCGGTGGCGCGTTCGCCGATCTGTCCAGCCAGGTATCGTCGTTCGACAACTCGTCGTCGTGGCTGTCGGGCCTGTCCGGCCCATGCCAGACCGACGGCAAGACCTTCTGTGTTCCTTACTACGCGGGTGCGCGCGTGCTGATCTACCGCACCGACCTGTTCACGGCCGCCGGCCTCAAGCCGCCGACGACCTACGACGAGCTCATCTCGGACGCCACGGCACTGCAAACCAAGTACGGCAAGGACCCGAAGTTCTCCGCCTTCTACATGCCCAGCCGCTACTGGTACGCGGCCGGCGCGTTCATCTACGGCGCCGGTGGCAAGATCGCTGACAAGGGCGCGGACGGCAAGTGGACCGGCACGCTCGAGAGCCAGCAGTCCGAGGCCGGCCTCACTCAGTTCGCGACGATCGCGCAGAAGTTCTCCAAGGGCGACCCGACGAAGACCGAGGCCGACCAGGACGCGATCTTCTCGCAGGGCCACTCCGCGATGCTCTACGGCAACGGCTGGGAGCTCGGCGCTGTCCAGTCGCAGCCGAAGGACCCGAACGACCCGACCAAGGGCAACGCCGACACGGTCGTCAAGGGCAAGGTCGCGGCCGTGCCGCTGCCGGGCGCCTCGGCGGGCAACCCGCTGCCGTCGTTCCTCGGTGGTTCGGACCTCGCGGTGACCGCGAAGAGCCAGAACAAGGCGCTGGCCGCTGAGTGGATCAAGGACTTCACGTCCACCAACATCCAGCAGGAGCTGATCGCCAAGGGCGTGCTGCCCAACGCGACCGCGCTGCTCCCGCAGGCCGCCGCGCAGCCCGGCAACGAGGCGACCGCGAACGCCGCGAAGAACAGCTGGTTCACGCCGCTCGCCGCGAACTGGGCGGACGTCGAAAGCGCGAACGTCCTGCAGCTGATGTTGCAGAACATCGTGACAAAGAAGCAGACCGTCGATGCCGCCGCGAAGGCCGCGGACGCACAGATCACGACGATCCTGAACAAGAGCTGATCCGGCACCGGGCGGGCCCACCGAAAGGGGGCCCGCCCGGTCCGGCAGCCGGTCCGAGGTGTGGGCTCGCCCGTCCAGCAACGTTCGGTCGGGCGCACCCATCCTCGGCCCGTGGATGGCAAACATCGCGGACCCGCGCGAGCGGGCTCGCCCGATCGAGCAACAGGCGCCGTGCGAACGCCGTGGTCGGCGGCGCACGGCGCATCCGTACCTGGGTGACGTTGGCCGGACGCATCGGTGCGTCGCGCCGCTGTCGGTGGCGGGAGTCGGCAGTCGGCGGTCCGGTGCCTAGCGCGGAGCACTGCGGCGGTGGAGCATGCAGGCCTACTAGGCCGTGACGAGACGGGAGGACGTCGATGCAATCCGAGGTCGATTCGTCGATCAGCGTGACGGCTTCGCGACCGTCCACGCTGCGCCCGCGTCGTGGCGACGACGGCCGGGTCGTCCCGCCGCGCCGGCACAAGCAGCACCCGCGATTGCCATACCTGCTCGTGCTGCCGGCCATGCTCGCGGTCATCGCGTACATGGCCTACCCGCTCTATCGCATGGTCATCCTCACCACGCACAAGACGCAGCTCGCCGGCCGGTTCGCACCGGTGCCGCCGCCGCCGAAGTTCGTCGGATGGCAGAACTTCAAGACCGTGCTGACCGACGGTACGTTCTGGCAGGTTGTGCTCAACACGGTCGTGTTCACGGTGACCGCGGTCGCGCTCTCGATGCTGATCAGCCTCGCCGTCGCGCTGCTCATGCGCCGCGTCAGCGGCTGGGCGCGGATCGTTCTCACCATCTCACTCGTGTTCGTCTGGGCGGTGCCAACCATCGTCGCGACGCAGGTGTTCGCCTGGCTCTTCGACTCCGACTTCGGCATCGTCAACGCGTTGATCGACAAGCTGCCCGGCGTCTACTTCCAGAACCACAGCTGGTTCTCCACCTCGTTGCAGGGCTGGTTCGTCATCACCGCGCTAGTGCTATGGGGCGCGATCCCGTTCCTCGCGCTCACGCTCTACGCCGGACTGACCCAGGTGCCGCTGGAACTGGTGGAGGCGGCGACCATCGACGGCGCCAACAGCTGGCACGTGTTGCGCAGCGTGCTGCTGCCCGTGCTGCGACCGCTTCTCATCATTGCCACGACGCTGTCGGCGATCTGGGACTTCAACGTCTTCAACCAGATCTTCGCGTTGCGCAACACGCAACCGGAGAAGTCCTACTGGACGATCGGCATTTACGCCTACGAGAAGGCGTTCGTGCAGTCCGATTACAACACCGGCGCGACGATCTCCCTGCTGACCATGGTGTTGCTGCTCGGGGTCATGGTGTTCTACGTCCGTCAGATGATCACGATCGGGGAGGCTGACTGATGGCCGTCGACTCGTTGGCGACCCGTACCGTCGCCACCTCGGACGACACAAGTCGGACGCGACCATTGCGGGCGGTCGGACGGCGGCGCCGGCGTACCACCTGGGTGTGGAACACCATCGCAGTGGTTCTCGCGATCGTGTTGTTCTTCCCGGTCTACTGGATGATCGTGACCGCGTTCCGGCCGGCCAGCCAGATCCTGACGTTCCACCCGAACCTGATCCCGCTGCACGCGACGTTCTCGAACTTCGACTCGGCCATCCACGCGCCGAACTTCCTCGACGATCTGCGAAACAGCCTGATCATTACCGGCGTGACGGTGGTCGGCGGCATCTTCGTCGGGTTCCTGGGCGCGCTCGCACTGGCCCGGTTCGTATTCGCCGGTCGGCGCGCGGTGATCCTCATCCTGCTCGGCGTGCAGATGGTCCCGGCCGTGGCCATCATCATCCCGATCTACCTGCAGCTGCAGACGTGGCACCAGACCAACCAGCTGTCCGGCGTGATCCTGTCCTACATCGTGCTGCTGCTGCCGTTCACCACCTGGATGCTGCGCGGCTTCATCGCCAACGTGCCGCGGGAACTCGACGAGGCCGCGCTGGTCGACGGGTGCTCGCGCTGGCAGACGTTCACGAAGATCCTGCTCCCGCTCACGCTGCCCGGTCTGGTGGCCGCCGCGATCTACGGCTTCATCCAGTCGTGGAACGAGTTCTTCCTGATCAACATCCTGAACAACTCGCCGGACAAGCAGAACCTGATGGTGTGGCTGGTGTCGAACCAGACCGCGCACGGCACGTTCTGGGGTCCGCTGATGGCGGGTGCCACGCTGTCGTCCGTACCCGTGGTGATCTTCTTCTTGATCATTCAGAAGAACGTCACGATGGGCCTCACCGCCGGCGCCGTCAAGGGCTGACGCCAGCCCGGTGATCGCGCCGGCACTACGTGATGCCGTCAGCGTCGGTGGGCGGGGCGAGAATGAACGGGTGCTGATCGCGGCCGCCGCGCGGGCGTCGGATGGCGACCTGGCCTCGTCGACGTCCGGTCGCTTTGCGCTGCAGGGCGTCCAGGACGACGGCACGCCATGCGGAGAGCGGTGGCTGGCCGACGACTTGGCCATCCCGGCGGCGAACACGGCGGCAGCGTCCGCGCGTCTCGCGCTCGACTCGCGAGCGCGTTGGCTCTGGCCGTCCACCCCGGATGTCTACCCGGCACTGTTGCAGTCCGGCGGGTGCGCAGCCCGCGCGCACGATCTGGAACTGACCGAGGCACTGCTGCTCGGCGCCGAGGGCGACTGGGGCGCGCCGCGGTCACTCGCCGCGGCGTGGGCCCGGCTGGTCGGCGCGCCGGTGCCGCCGGATCCGCCGTCGCGACCGCCGGCACCGCCGGGCGACGAGCAAGGCACGCTGTTCGAGCCGATGACCGCGGCGTCGGCGCCCGCCGGCATCGACCCGCTCACGGCGACCATCCGGGTGTACGCCGACCAGCTCACCCGCATCGCGAAGACGCCGCATCCGGGGCGGTTCCGGCTCCTCGTGGCGGCTGAGTCGGCGGGTGCGTTGCTCGCCGTGGAGATGGGCCGTGACGGGCTGCCGTGGGACGCCGACGTCCACGAGGCGTTGTTGCGCGACCTACTCGGCGAGCCGTCGCCGGGCGGTGCTCCGCCGCGTCGCCTGGCCGTGTTGGCCGACGAGATATCGCAGGCGTTCGGCGGCGTACGGCTGCGGCCCGACTCGCCGGCCGAAGTGCTGCGCGCGTTCCGCCAAGCCGGCTTCGCGGTCTCATCCACCCGCGCCTGGGAGTTGCGCGGCATCGACCATCCCGCCGTGCCCCTGGTACGCCGCTATAAGGAGCTGTATCGCATCTGGACGGCGCACGGCTGGGCGTGGCGGCAGGCGTGGGTACGCGACGGGAGGTTCCGGGCGGAGTACGTCCCGGCCGGCGTCGTCTCCGGCCGCTGGGCTACCCGCGGCGGTGGCGCGCTGCAGATCCCGCGGGTGATCCGGGCCGCGGTGCGCGCCGACCCTGGTTGGAAGCTCGTCGTCGCGGATGCCGGACAGCTCGAGCCACGGATCCTCGCCGCGGTGTCCGGCGACGGACGAATGATGCGGGCGGCCGGCACCGGCGACATGTATGAGGCGCTTGCCACCGAGTCGTTCGCCGGCGACCGAGCCGTCGCGAAGGTTGCGTTGCTCGGCGCCATGTACGGGCAGACCGGCGGTCAAGCGGTGCCGGCGCTCGCGACGCTCCGACGGTCGTACGGGACAGCATTCGCGTACGTGGAGGATGCGGCGCGCGTCGGCGAGGCGGGCGGACTCGTCCGTTCGTGGCTCGGCCGCACGTGTCCACCCCCGAGCGCCGGTTGGACGGCGGCCACGTGGGCCGGCTCGGCCGAGGAGGCCGACACCACCGGACCGAACGGTGACGCCGACGGGTTGGGCAGCGGCGACGGGTTCGGCAGAGTTGGCGCTGCCAGTCGTAGCGACGCTGCCGGCCGCAGCGACGCTCGCGGCCGCGGCGGTGCCGCGCGCGCCCGAGCGCGGGGGCGGTTCACGCGCAATTTCGTCATCCAGGCGACCGCAGCAGAGTGGGCGCTCGTGTTGCTGGCGACGTTGCGCACGGCGTTGCTTGGCAGTCCAGCGCGGATCGTGTTCTTTCAACACGACGAGGTGATCGTCCACGCACCGGTGGAGCTTGCCGAAGAGGTTGCCGCGACGGTGCAAGCGGCGGCCACCGAGGCGAGCCGACTGCTGTTCGGCGACACGCCGGTGCGGTTCCCGCTCGGCGTCGCGATCGTGGACAGCTACGCGGACGCGAAGTAGCGCGGGTCGGCCTCGTCGGCGAAGAACTTGTCCAGCACCGCTTGGTGGGACGGAAACGCGAGGCGGACGTTGCGGCGCGTGGTCACCCACTCGAGTGCCTCGGCGCTCGGCGTCGACGGCGGAAGATCGGTCGCGCTCCGCGCCGGTACGATGCCGAACACCAGCACGTGGCGCCCGGTGCTCTGTACGTCGAAGAGCGTCACCTCATCCGTGGTGGCTTCGAGGCCGGTCTCCTCGCGCAACTCTCGGATCGCGCCCTCCGGCCACAGCTCGCCGTACTCCAGGAAGCCACCCGGGAAGCACAGCTCGCCCCATGCCGGCTGGATCGCACGACGCGTGAGAACTACGCCGTCGTGCCCGCCGTCGTCGTAGCGCACCGGCAGCAGCAGGACGGCGACCGGCAACGGATTGCGCCACGTCGTCTCACCGCACTGCGGGCAGACACGCGGCCACGGCTGGTCCGGAAGGTACGCCCCGCCGCAGTACGAGCAGTGCCCGTACTCGATCAGCGACGTCACCTGCCACGGATGCACAAAACCGCGAGGACTGCTACCGGACTGAGGCACGCTCAGATCGTAGTTGGGCCGCGTGACGTTCCACTCGGCGCGATGTAGGAACGCGGCCGGTCACGCGGGATCCAGGTCGAGCAGCGCGGCCGCGTTGTTCCAGCACACCGCGCGCAACCAGTCGTCGCCGAGATCGAAGCGCGCGAGTGCGGCGAGCTGATCGGCGTACGGGTAAGGGATGTTCGGGAAGTCGGAGCCGAGCAGCACGCGGCCGTCCCGCCCGAGTTCCCGGAAGTCCGGCAACAATGCGTCGGGAAGTGGCGCCATCGCGTTGAAGAAGTTGGTGCCCACCATCGTGGTGTCCAGGCACACCCGCGGGTACGCGCGCGCCAGCGCGAAGAAGCCGTCGTACTCCGGGGCGCCGCAATGCGCAATGACGGCGACCAGCCGGGGATGACGGCGTAGCACCGCGCCGAACGGTGCCGGACCTGTGTAGCCGGCCTTCACTGGGCCGGAACCGGCGTGTACGACCACCGGCATGCCGGCATCCGCGAGCCGCGCCCATACGTCGTCCAGCCGAGCGTCGGCCGGATCGAAGCCACCGACCTGCAGATGCAGCTTCGCGATTCGTGCGCCACGTGCGATCGCATCGTCCACATACGACAAAACGCCGGTCTCGGGGTAGAACGTCATCGACGGAATGCAGTCCGGCGTACGGTCGGCGAAGCTCAGCGTCCAGTCGTTGAGGTCGGCAGCCATGTCTGGCCGGTGGGCGTACGCCAACGCAGAGTAGTGGTGCACACCCATCGACCGGAGGTGCGCGATGCGTTCCTCGTCCGGCCAGCGGTACGTGATCGGCCAATCTCGCCCGATCAGCGGGCTGCCGCTGGCGAAATGATCGCTGTAACACGGCGCCTCGCGGCATGCGCTACTCTTCGGCGCACCTCGCCGCATCATTCGTGGCGGCAGAAAGTGCGTGTGAACGTCGATCAGACCGGGCAGCCCGAGCGCCTGTGCCCAGTCGTGGACGTCCGCATCGCTTGCCGGCCCACCCGGTTGACTCACCCCGCCAGTCTGCCAACCGGTCGGAGCCGGTACGCGACGGGTGGGCCCCGACCGCACCCGTCGCGTACCAGCCTCGTGGCGGGCCAACCCGGGCGCCCCCCTCGCGCGCCCGGGCGGCCAGCCGGCTCAGGCGTAGACCTTGCCGCCCGAGATGTCCAATGTCACGCCGGTCACCCAGCCCGAAGCGTCCGACGCAAGGTAGGCAGCGGCCGCCGCGATGTCGTTCGGCTCACCGATGCGCCCGAGCGGGAAGGACTGCGCGAGCGCGTCAAATTGCGCGCCAGGCATCGCGGCCATCTTCTGGTTGCGTACGGCGGACGGCGCGAGTGCGTTTACCCGTACGCCACGTGGCGCAAACTCCGCGGCCAGGTGCCGGGTGAGCATCACGACGCCGGCCTTCGCGACCGCGTACGCCACATTGGCCTGCGACGGGGCACGGCCAGCGGCGGACGACATCGTGATGATCGAGCCGCGGCCGCGTTCCAGCATGCCGCCGACGAAAGTTTGGATGGTGTAGAACGCGCTGGACAGGTCGCCGTCCAGGATCGCGCGCCATGCCGGCGGGCCCATCGACTCGGACGGCTGCGGTCGCCCGTTGCCACCGGCGAACGCGGCCAACACGTCGACGTCGCCGAATTCGTTCGCGACATGCTTCGCGGCGAACGCGAGCGCGTCCGGCCGCGTCACGTCCGCCGGTGCCACGACCGCCCGACCGCCGGCGTCCCAGATGTCCTCCCGGACCTGCTCGAGCGCGTCCTCGTCACGGCCGACGAGCGCGACCCACATGCCGTTGGCCGCGAACATCCGAGCCGTGGCGGCACCGATGCCCCGAGAGGCACCGGTGACCACCGCGACGCGCCCGGCGAGGTCGTCGAACCGGGCGGTCATCGCCGCCATCCACGCCACCGGCGCCGGAATCCGCAGATGCGTCCCAGCGCGAAGAGGATGAACAGCAACGGAATCAGCACGAAGAAGTGGCCGTGCGCCAGACCGCCGACGATCCCGAACAGCAGGAACACCAACAGCACGGGTACGAGCGGGAAGAAGAACCACGGCCGCGGCGCGGATTGCCACCGTGGCGGTCCCCAGCCGGGCGCGCCGGGACCCGCCCAGGACTGGCCGTAACCCGGGTACGGTCCGCGCGGGCTGCCATCATCGTCGGCGGCAGCGGTGCCCGGCGTCCAGACGTCGTCGGCCGGTCGGCCGCGTGTCCGGCCGGCGCGCCGAGCGTCGTCGGTGCCCGGCAGGTCGGCGACGAGCGGAGGCAGTTCGTCGCGGTATTTGGTGGTGTAGAGCGTGGCGAGGCGCTCGTCGCCCTCCTCGAGCGTGAGCCGACCCTCGCCGACGGCGGCCCGCAGGGTCTCCGCGACGCGCTCGCGTTCCGCGTCGGAGGTGCGCACTCGCGGTGTCTCGCTGGTCATCTCGTTGGCATCCCTTTCGCCTGTCCGGGTGGCTTTGCCACCGGTCGAGCGGGGGAACCGCCCGATACCTCGACGATGCGCCACCCGCGCCACTGGTGCGTCGGCCCACGGGCGGCATTCGCGGTGCACCGGCGGATGTAACCGGCGGTATGGCGTACACCCTGGGGCGTAGGCCGGTCCGGCGCCGGCCGCGCCGCGCGGCGTACCTGACCGCCGTCCACGTGGCCTACCGTGGCCGTGTGGGGATCGACGGTGGTCAGACGCCGCGTGGTCGCGGTGCGTCGAGGTGGCCGGACCGGCCGCGCGGCGACGGCGTGCCGCCGTGGGCGGACCCCGACTGGCGACGCCGGCGGCACCCCGCCATACCGCTCGCCGTCTTTGTGTTGATCATCGAGCTCATCAGCGCCCACGTCGCCGAGCGTCATCAGACCGGCGCCCGGCCGCTCGATGTGGTCGGCAACTTGCTGCTCGTGGCGGGCGCGGCCGCCTTGGTGGTACGGCGTCGGTGGCGGATCCCGGCGTACGTGGTGTCGCTTGCCGCCACGGTGGCGTACATCATCGCCGGATATCCGTACGGCCCGGTGTTCTTCGCGGTGCTCGTCTCGATCTTCGGTGCGGTGCGCACCGGGCACCGGCTCGGCGTCTGGATCAGCACCGCGATCGGTTATCTCGTCTACGTTTTCGCCGGCCGGATCGTGTCGAGCGTGGGCGGCGTCGAGATCAAAGCGCCGTCGGTCACCACGTCGATCCTCGCGGCCGGCTGGATCATCGTCGCGCTAGCGCTCGCCGAGGGCATCCGGGTGCGGTCCGAGCGGTTCGCCGAGATCGCCCGTACCCGTGCCGAACAGGCCCGCGCCAAGGCGGAGCAGAACCGGCGGCAGGAGAGCGAGGAGCGGCTGCGCATCGCGCGGGAGTTGCACGACGTGCTCGGCCACCACCTGTCTTTGATCAACGTGCAGGCGGGAGTCGGCCTGCACCTGATGGACGAACATCCCGGCCAGGCACGCGCGGCGCTGGAGGCGATCAAGGAGGCGAGCGCAGCCGCGCTGGGCGAGGTGCGGTCCGTGCTCGGCGTGCTGCGGGCGTCCGACGAGGCCGCGCCCCGATCGCCCGCGCCGACGCTGGCAAACCTCACCAGCCTCGTCGATCCCGCCGACACTGTGGTCGAGGGGACACCCGTGCCGCTGCCGCCCGAGGTGGACCGCGCCGCCTACCGGATCATCCAGGAGTCGCTCACTAACGTCCGCCGGCACGCCGGGACTGGTGCGCACGCGCGCGTGTCCTTGGCGTACCGGCCCGATGCTCTCGTGGTCACGGTGACCGACGACGGCGTCGGTGTCGCGCCGGAGCGCCCGACCGGGTCGGCGGCAAGCGCGGCTGCGGCCGGCGGGGCGGTGAGCACCGGCAGGGTCGGCACGGCGACGAGCGACCAATCATCCGCAGTGCGCACCGCCGATCAGTCCGGCAACGGCATCGCCGGCATGCGTGCCCGCGCCGTGGCACTCGGCGGCACGCTCGTTGCCGGTGCGGGTACGTCCGGCGGCTTCGTCGTCACCGCCACCCTGCCGATCCGGGAGAACTCATGATCAAGGTGTTGCTTGCCGACGACCAGGCGCTGCTTCGCGCTGGCTTCCGTGCGCTGCTCGACGCGCAGCCGGACATCGAGGTCGTCGGCGAGGCGATCGACGGCGCGGACGCGGTGCGGCAGGCGACCCGTACCCTCCCGGACGTCGTACTGATGGACATCCGCATGCCAGGCACCGACGGCCTTCAGGCCACCCGCCACATCGTCGCGGACGAGACGCTCGCGAACGCCCGAATCATCATCCTGACGACGTTCGACCTCGACGAGTACGTCTTCGAGGCGCTCCGCAGCGGGGCGAGCGGCTTCCTCGTCAAGGACACCGAACCGGTCGAGCTGCTGCGAGCGGTGCGCGCGGTGGCGTCCGGCGACGCGCTGCTGTCGCCAAGCGTGACGCGCCGTCTCATCGCGGAGTTCACCACCCGCGCGCCGGCACCGCAGCCGCCGGCGAATCTCGACGTGCTGACCGACCGGGAACGCGAAGTCACCGCACTGGTCGGTGCCGGGCTGTCGAACGAAGAGATCGCCGATCAGCTCGTGGTATCACCGGCGACCGCGAAGACACACGTCTCGCGCGCGATGGGCAAGCTCGGTGCTCGGGATCGCGCCCAACTCGTCGTGTACGCCTACGAGTCCGGGCTGGTCCGGCCGGGTTGGCTGGGCTGAGCCGGTCGGGCTGAGCCGGTCGGGCAGAGCTGAGCCGGTCAGGCAGGGCTGAGCGGCCGGCAGGGCTGAGCGGCGGGCTGGCTGGTCTGAGCCTTTCGCCGAGCGGAGCGGTTCAGCCGAACTTGCCCAGACCCATCGTCGCGATCACCGCGACCGCGCCGACGGCGAGCAGCATCGCCACGAAGATGAGCATCTTGCGCTCGGACGACGGGAGCCGGTCGCCGAGATCGTGGTCGTCGGACGGCCGACCCGTCGGCGCCGGCGCGGAAAGCGATGCCGACAGAGCACTCGCCGCACTTGCTGCGACGGATGTCGATGGCGCGGCCGATGCTGATGGCGCAGTCGGCGCGGTCGACGCTGACGGTGAACGCGGCGCTGCGCCGTGACGCGGCACGGCCATGGGGTAGCGGCGGCTTGGCGTGGCCGGTGGCGTGGTGGCTGGTGGCGTCGTGACGAACGCCTCGGTGTCGGCCTCCATCGCGGCCCGCGCGCTCGGCTCGACGTGACCGTTGGCCACCGTCGGCAGAAGCAACGTCTCGTGTTCCGACCAGTGGCGCTCAGCGTCGGTGTCGGAGCGCTGGCTCGGGATCGCGCCGGAGGCGAACCAGTCCCGGGCGGCAGCGTTGTCGATCACCGCGCCTCCTCCCTGCCGTACGGCGTCGCCCCTGTCCCGGCGACCGACTCTATACGTTCCATCGTGCGCTTCGGCAGTCCGACGCACCCATTACCGGTGGTGAATGTTCGATGACGATTCGTTATCGCGTTCCTGTGTCGCGCGCGATGTGGTGGGCCCGTTGCGTACCACGGAGATCACGTCCTTCGCCCCGACGCGGCGGCGTGCGAAGGTAACCGCATGGCGAGTTCGCATCCGGCGCTGGTCTCGGCGGCCCGCGCCGCCATCGAGCCGCTGCTGGACTCGTCTGACCGGCGCGTCATGGTGGGCATCGCCGGACCGCCCGCGGCCGGCAAGTCCACGCTTGCCGCGTCGATAGCCACCGCGCTGTGTCGCGCCAACGGTCCGCAGACCGCGGTCGCCGTTGGGATGGACGGCTTTCATCTGGCCAACGCCGAGCTGACGCGGCTCGGGTACGCGGGACGCAAGGGCGCCCCGGAGACCTTCGACGCGTACGGATTCGTCGCGCTCCTACGTCGCCTGCGCGCCGCGGACGAGCCGGTGGTCTACGCGCCGGTCTACAGCCGAACCGTTCACGAATCGATCAACTCAGCGGTCCCAGTCACCACCGACGTACGGGTGATCGTGGTGGAGGGCAATTATCTCCTCCTGAAGCGGCCGCCGTGGAACGAGATCCGGGCACTCCTCGACATCGCGATCTACCTCGACACTCCGACCCGGGTACGGGTCGACTCCCTGGTACGCCGCCAACGCACCCGCGGGCTGGACCGGTCGTCCGCGCTGAACTGGGTGCACGGCAGCGACGAGGTGAACGCGAGACTCATCGCCGCGACACGCAAGGACGCCGACCTGGTGCTGTCCCGGCCGGCGTGACGCCCTAGCGTTCGTCCGGAGACGTGATGCTCGCCTGGCCGAACAGGATCACGCCGAACAGCGCCACGGTCACCACATGCACGCCGGTGCAGTAGGCGCAGATCTTCCCGATCGTGAACAGCTCGGAGTAGACCAGGTAGAACACGAAGCCGATGCCGACCACGGCGGCTCCGATGCGCCCGTACCGTAGCCACGTCGCGGTGCTCCGCCACGCGACGGGCAGGCAGGCCGGCAGCATCGCGGCGAAGAAGGCGAGTCCGAGCACCGCGACCGGGATGCCGAACACCTTCGACTGCGCGCTGGTGGTCACCTGCAGGCAGTTCAGCACGCCGTTGTCCGAGCAGGCGAGCGTCGTCGACGACGTGAAGTGCTCGTAGGTCAGGTATGCCGAGAGCAATAGCCCGATCGCGACGAGGATCAGCGATGTGATGGGTACCCATCGCGGCACGTAAACGCGGTCCGAGCCGGCACGCGCGGCACCAGTGCGCGCCGCACGAGAGCCGCCGGCACCGTCGCTGCGGCCATCGGTTCGCGCCCGCGCGTCAGCCCTGGCCACCGGCGGGTCCGTATGCCGTGGCCGCGGCCGACGAGCACACGTTGCCCGGCTGCCCGCCTGTGAGCTTGCAGATTTGGTTGGTGAACGCGTTCGCGGTGCCCAGGATCGCCTTGGCGAT
>DATFRR010000089.1:0-25117 GCA_035263025.1 Micromonosporaceae bacterium | reverse complement strand
TTCACCGTGTCCGCCGCCCGCAACGTCTACTTCTGCCACGGGTGCGGCGCAGGCGGCGACGCGATCCGGTTCGTGATGGACGTCGAACACCTGTCGTTCGTGGAGGCGATCGAGCGGTTGGCCGCGCGCGCCGGGATCGAGTTGCACTACGTCGAGGGCGGTCCGGCACCCGTACGAGCGAATCAGGGCCAAAAACAGCGACTGATCGCGGCGAACCAGGCGGCCGCGGAGTTCTACGCCGCGCAGCTGACCACGCCGGCGGCCCGCACGGCGCGCGAGTTCCTCGCGGCCCGCGGCTTCGATCGCGCGGCCGCGGTGGCCTACGGCTGCGGGTTTGCCACCGACGGATGGGACGGGCTCGTTACGCACTTGCGGGCCGGCGGGTTCTCGGCGAGCGAGATGGAAGCGGCCGGCCTCGCCAAGCCGGCACGGTCGGGCAGCCTGATCGATCGCTTTCGACGAAGGCTGATCTGGCCGATCCGAGATCTTGCCGGCGACGTCATCGGGTTCGGCGCGCGCAAGCTCTTCGACGATGATGACGGCCCGAAATACCTGAACACGCCGGAGACGCTGCTCTACAAGAAATCCCACGTGCTCTACGGCATCGAGCAGTCGAAGCGGGAGATCGCCCGGCAGGGCCGCGCGGTGATCGTGGAGGGCTACACCGACGTGATGGCTTGCCACCTCGCCGGCGTACCCACGGCCGTGGCGACCTGCGGCACCGCGTTCGGCGCCGACCACATCGGCGTGCTGCGGCGGCTTCTGATGGACACCGACACGCTCAGCGGCGAGATCATCTTCACGTTCGACGGCGACGCGGCCGGCCAGAAGGCTGCGCTGCGCGCATTCGGCGACGACCAGCGCTTTGTCGCACAGACGTTCATCGCGGTCAGCCCGGACAACATGGATCCGTGCGAGTTGCGACTGGCCAAGGGCGACGCTTCGGTGCGCGATCTGGTGGCCCGTCGAGAGCCGATGATCGCGTTCGCGCTTCGCTCCGTGCTGTCGCACTACAACCTGGACACGGCCGAGGGTCGGGTCGGCGCACTCCGGGAGGCGGCGCCGCTGGTCGCGAAGATCAAGGATCGCGCGCTGCGGCCGGAATACGCCCGCAAGCTCGCCGGCGATCTCGGCATGGAGATCGAGACGGTCGCGAAGGCGGTCGGCAACGTCGCCGGCGCCGGGCAGGTCGGCCCGCCCGTGCCGTCCGCACGCAAGCATCCCGACGTCCCGGCGCAGGATGCGCCCCTCACGCTGGTCGAGCGTGAAGCGCTCAAGCTCGCGATCCAGTCGCCCGCGCTCGCCGGTCCGATGTTCGACGCGATCACCCCAGCTGATTACGCGTACCCGTTGCACGTGGTGATCCGCCAGGCGATCGCGGACGTGGGCGGGTTGTCCGGCGCGACCGGCGGTGCGGTGTGGGTCGAGAAGGTACGCGAGGCGTGCGGCGACCTGACCGCGGCGGCGCTTGTCGGTGAGTTGGCGGTCGAGCCACTCCGCATCGACGGCGAGGCGGATCCGCGCTACGTCGCGGTGACGCTCGCGCGGTTGCAGCTCGCGAGCGTCATGCGGCGGCTCAACGATGTCAAGTCTCGGGTGCAGCGGATCAATCCGGTGACCCAGCGAGACGAATATCTCGCGCTCGCCGGCGAGCTGTTCTCGCTGGAGCAACACGCCAGAGCGCTTCGCGAGCAAGCAGTCGGAGGTCTGTGAGCGTGTGGTTCCGCAAGCCGAAGTTGCCCGCGTCCAAGACGCCCGAACTCGAGTCGGGCGAACGCGTGGTGGCGTGGACACCGCAGGGTGCGGACGCCGTTGTGGTGACGAATCGCGGTCTCTTTTTGCCCGGCCGGTCGCGGCTGCGGTGGCATGAGATCCACAAGGCGACCTGGCGGGACGGAACGCTGACCGTCGTACCGGCGGACACCGCGGTGGCGGAGGGTGACGGCTACCAGATCGTCGAGGACATGGCGCCGGTGTCGATCACGTTGTCGCTGCCGGGTGACGTGCCGAAGCGGGTCCGCGAGCGGGTCACCGGGTCGGTCGCGTACACGTCGCATCACGCACTGCCCGGCGGCGGCGCGGCGCGCGTGGTGGCCCGCCGGGCCTCCGGTCGTGACGGGCTCGCGTGGGCGGTGCGGTTCGAGGGCGGTTCGGACCCGGACGACCCAGCGGTACGGTCGGCGACGGCGGAACTCGTGGCGGCCGCGAAGGCGTCCCTGTCGCAGCCGGAGTGAGGTTCGGTCGCCATCGCCAGTGACGCGCGCCACGCTTGCGTCCGCACGGCGCAGCGCAGACCCGGCAAACGCGCCGAAAACCAGTGCGGAGATGTCCGACCTCCGAGCTAGGGTCGTGCGGTGTTGCGACGTCCTCCCCGGTTCAGGTCCTCGGGCAGTTCAGATCCTTCAGCTGTTCAGAAGTCTTCAGCTGTTCAGAATCCTCCAGCGAGATCCGATGACTGACAACGCTACGTTGATCCACGCCCGCTCACTGGTGAAGCGATTCGGCGACTTCACCGCGGTCGACGGGATCGACCTCGACGTACGAGCCGGTGAGGCGTTCGGCTTCCTCGGCCCGAACGGCGCGGGCAAGTCGTCGACGATGCGCATGATCGGCTGCGTCTCCCGGCCGACCGCAGGCACGCTTCGCATCCTTGGCCGCGATCCGGTCCGCGACGGTGTCGCGATCCGCGCTCGGCTCGGCGTGTGTCCGCAACAAGACACCCTCGACACCGAACTCACCGTGCGGCAGAACCTCACGACTTATGCTCGCTACTTCGGCATCAAGCGCCGCGTCGCACGGGCAAAGGTCGACGAGTTGCTGGAGTTCGTCCAGCTCGCGGAGCGGGCCGATGCCAAGGTCGAACCGCTGTCCGGCGGCATGAAGCGCCGCGTGACGATCGCGCGTGCGCTCATCAACGACCCGGAGATGGTGCTGCTCGACGAGCCGACGACCGGCCTCGATCCGCAGGCGCGTCACCTCGTCTGGGAGCGACTCTTCCGGCTCAAGCAGCAGGGCGTCACGCTCGTTCTGACGACGCACTACATGGATGAAGCCGAGCAACTCTGCGATCGCCTCGTGGTCATGGACAACGGGAAGATCGTCGCGCAGGGGACGCCACGCGAACTGATCGAGCGCTACTCCACGCGTGAGGTCCTCGAGGTGCGGTTCCCCGGCGACGACCAGGCGCCGTACGCGGACAAGATCGAGGGGATCGGCGAGCGTGTCGAGGTGCTGCCTGACCGGATCCTCGTCTACGCGCCGGACGGCGACGCGGCGTTGGTGAGCGTGACCGAGCGCGGCTTGCATCCGTCGAGCGTTCTGGTGCGTCGCAGCTCTCTCGAGGACGTGTTCCTGCACCTGACCGGCCGCCGGTTGGTGGAGTGATGAGCGGCGCGGTCGCGGTCCTCAACTACAACCTCGTCGGATACCGGCGCACCTGGCGCGGGACAGCACTGTCCTCGTTCGTGCTGCCGGTGCTCTTCGTGCTCGGCTTCGGGGTCAGCGTCGGCAGCTTGGTCAACACGAGCGCGCTGGGCGGCGAGTCATACCTGTCGTTCCTCGTACCGGGCATGATCGCGTCGACCGCGATGCAGGTCGCGTTCGGTGAATCGACGTGGCCGGTACAGTCGAAGTTCACGTGGATGCGGACCTATCACGCGATGATCGCCGCGCCGCTTGCGATCGGCGACCTTCTGCTCGGTGACCTGTCCTTCTTAGCGCTGCGCGTGGTGACCTCGTCGGGCGTGTTCCTGTTGATCACTGCGCTCTTCGGCGCGGTGCACTCGTGGTGGGCGTTCGCTGTGCTGCCGGCGTGCGCGCTGCTCGGCATCGCGGTCGCGAGTCCGGTGTTCGCGTTCACCGCGACCGTCGACTCCTCCACGAACTACTTCGCGTTCCTGCAGCGCTTCATTGTGATCCCGATGTCGCTGTTCGCCGGCGTCTACTACCCGATCTCGAAGCTGCCGGAATATCTGCAGGTGTTGGCGTGGATCTCGCCGCTGTGGCACGCCGTCGAGATCTGCCGCGCCGCGACGCATGCGGATCACGGCTCGCTCTGGGCGCTTGCCGGCCACGTCGCATATCTGCTGCTCTGGGCGGTCGTCGGATGCTGGCTTGCGCTGCGCCAGTTCCGTCGCCGGCTGGCGGACTAGGAGATCGCCGTGGTTGTCTCCGCACTGTCTCCCACCGTGTACGTCCGGATCGATGCGGCCCTGCACCGGTCGACCGCGGTGACCGCACGCAACGTCACCGCGCTGCGGTCGGCGTATTGGCTGCTGCTCGTGTCGGGTTTCTTCGAGCCACTGCTCTACCTGCTGTCCATCGGCGTCGGCGTGGGATCGTTGATCCACGGCATCCCGGTCGACGGCCACCTGGTGCGCTACGCCGTGTACGTCGCGCCGGCCATGCTCGCGTCGTCCGCCATGACCGGCGCGCTGACCGAGGCGACGTTCAACTTCTTCGGCAAGATGAAGTTCCAGAAGACCTACGACATAGTCCTGGCCACTCCGGTGCGCCCGATGGAGATCGCCTTTGGTGAGCTGTGGTGGGCGATGTTCCGCGGCGCACTCTATTCCGGCGCGTTTCTCGTGATCATGGTCATCATGCACATGACGACCGCGTTGTGGGCGCTGGTCGCGTTCCCTGCCACGCTGCTTGTCGGCTTCGCATTCGGTGGCATCGGCATGGCCCTGTCCACGTTCATGCGCAGCTGGCAAGACTTCGACGTGATGGCGACCGTGCAGATCGCGCTCTTCCTGTTCTCCGCGACCTTCACGCCGCTGAGCGTCTACTCGCAGGCGTGGGTTCGAGGGCTGATCGAGCTGTCACCGCTCTATCAGTCCGTCGCATTGATCCGGGGCATCACGCTCGGGCATCCGACGGTCGGCTTGCTCGTACACGTCGGCTATCTCGCGGCGCTGACCCTGGTCGGCCTCGCGGTGGCCGCGCGCCGCATGCATCGCCAGCTACTGAAATAGCGGCGGCCTGGCAGCCACGGCCGGGAGACGACCGTGGCTCGCGCCAAGCGCTGGGTTGCGTAAGCCGCCGCGCCGAGTAGCGCCCGGCCGCGGCACGACGATTTCGGTGCCTAGAAGCTGTTGGCCGACATCTTCTGCTCGGCGACCTCGTCCTCGAGCGACGTCTGGCCGTCGCGGTTGCGCACTCGATCCGCGAGCTTGCTGTTCGCGAGCGTTTCCTTGCCCTGGTCGAGAAGCTTGCTCGCTTGCGCCTGCAACTGGCCGGTGGTCTCGTGCACCGTCGGGTTGTCCATCGCCTTGCGGGCGGTCGCCATCATCTGGTCGTACTTCTCCCGACCGGCCCGCGTGCCGAGCACCCAGCCAGCCGCCGCTCCGACCAGAAACATCATCTTGCCGCGCATGTCGATCTCCTCCCGGTGACCGGTAACGTCCTCGCTGCGCCTTGGTGTCCCTCGTTGTCATACATCCTCCTCCGGCGATCGCGGTCGTGCATGTCGACCTCACGATTCGTCCGAGGAGTTCGGATCAGCCCACGGGTACCCGATTTCACGGCTCCGCAATCGCCCACCAGGCGCTTACTAGTAGCGGAGGGCCCCAGGCGGTCGTGTACGCTAATTCGGTCGAACCGACCGTCGGCGGCTGCCGTCGAGCGCGGACGATCCCCTGTAGCTCAATTGGCAGAGCAGCCGGCTGTTAACCGGCAGGTTCTTGGTTCGAGTCCAAGTGGGGGAGCCACTGCATACGCGATGCGCCCCTTCCGATTCGCCTGGATTCGCTCGCCGGGATGCGTCCGATGGACTCCGGACTCACCGGCTTAGGGCAGTCGCCCGCTGCATGTGCGACAACTTCGCGGGATTGCGCACGGCGTACAGCCCCGTGATGCGGCCCGCGTCGATGCGCATCGTGATGACGGTGTCGGTGACGCCGTCGAGCTGGACAATCAGCGCTGGATAGCCGTTGACCTGTGCCGGCTGCAGCGACACCACGGCTGCTACCCGGCCCAGTCCGGCGGTGACGAGGCGGGCCACCTTGTCGGCACCGACGATGGGCCGCAGGACAGCTTGCTTGACGCCGCCACCGTCACCGAGCAGCACGACATCCGGCGCGAGGACATCGAGCAACCCCTGCAGGTCGCCGGCCTCGACCGCCCGGTGGAACGCCTGGAGCGCGTCGCGTGTCTCGGCCGGGGTTACCACCTCGCGCGGCCGCCGCGCAGCCACGTGCGCCCGGGCGCGGTGTGCGATCTGGCGTACCGCGTCCAGGTTCTTGTGCACGGCTTCGGCGATCTCGTCGTAGTCCAGGTCGAAGACCTCGCGCAGCACGAACACCGCCCGCTCGATGGGTGTGAGCGTCTCCAGCACCAGCAGCATTGCCATCGAGACATGCTCGGCAAGCTCGACGTCATCGGCCACGTCCGGGGCGGTCAGCAACGGCTCGGGCAACCAGGTGCCAACGTAGGACTCCTTACGGCGGCCGAGCGTACGAAGCCGAGTCAGCGCTTGACGCGTTGTGATCCGGATCAGGTATGCGCGCTGGTCCCGTACGGTGCCGAGATCGACACCGGCCCACCGCAGCCAGGTCTCTTGTAGGACGTCCTCGGCATCGGCTGCCGAGCCGAGCATCTCGTACGCGACCGTGAACAGCAGGTTCCGATGGCCGACGAATGCCTCGGTAGCGAGATCGGTGGTCCCGCCATGGTCCAGTCGTCCGCCCGAGTCCGCTGCCCGCTCACCGCTCTCGTTGGCCACCTGCTCCTCCGGTATTGCTCTAGACGAGCCACCCACGCACAAGAGACACCGGCGCCCGCAGGTCTGTGACACCAATGTGCGGTGCCTTACGTCACGCCATCCTCTCGTCACAAGCCGCCGAGCGCCGACGTCTTGTGGTCGTCAGGTCTGAGGCCACAAGTGGGGAGAGTCATGGACCCTCGAATCGACATGTTTACCAACGAAGTCGGCGCCAAGTTCGCCAAGCGGTTCGCGAATGCCGGCCTGGTGATCCAGCAGTCGCCGCTGCCCGCGTCGACGCGGGAACTCGTATCGCTGCGCGCCAGCCAGATCAACGGCTGCGGGTGGTGCATCGATATGCACACCAAGGAGGCCGCGGCCGCTGGCGAAGCGTCGGTGCGGCTGAACCTCGTGGCCGCATGGCGCGAGTCCACCGTGTTCACGGAGGCTGAGCGGGCCGCGCTTGCGCTCGCCGAGGAGGGCACCAGGATGGCCGACGCCTACCAGGGCGTTTCGGATGACACTTGGGAACTGGTGCGCAAGCACTACGACGACGACCAGGTTGCCGCACTGGTCTGCCTGGTCGCCCTGATCAACGCGGCCAACCGGCTCGCCGTGATCGTGCACCAGCAGGGCGGTTCGTACCAGCCCGGCATGTTCGCCGGCGCGTTCGACTGATCTGCCGCCGGCCGGCCAGGATCCCTCGATCCTGGCCGGCCCGAGGAGTGCCGCTACGGAGCGGGCGTCCGAGTCCGTCAACGTGGCGAGCCTTGCGGCGCACGGTGTCGCGACGCTATGCGGCTCGCAGCGCGTCGCCGACCGAGGTTCGCGAGCTGACCTCGAGCTTGCGCAGGATGTTCGACACGTGGACGGCCGCGGTCTTCGGCGAGATGTAGAGCCGACGGGCAAGCTCGGCATTGGTCAGACCGGCCGCGACAAGCTGCGCCACCTCGCGTTCGCGCGGCGTGAGTGCGGCGAGCCCGGTGACCGCGTCATCGTCAGCCGCCGGTAGCCCAACGCGTTCGCGCAGCGTCGCGAGCTGCGCCACCCGCCAGCCGCCCCACTTCGCCAGCAGTGGTCCAGCCGCCGACACCGCCGCCGTCGCGTCCGCCGGGCGGTCCAGTGCGAGCAGGCAGGACGCTGCGCCGACGTACGCCGTGCCTCGTACCCAGACCGGCAGTGCGAGATCCTCGGCGGCGGTCCGGTAGCCGGCGAGCGCGGCAGCGTGCTGTCCGGCGGCCTCGTCGAGTTGCGCGTACACGAGATCTGACCAGCCCGGCTCCGCCATGCCACCGAGACCGGCCTCGGCGAGCTCGCGTACCTTGGCCAGCGGTAGCCCGGCGGCGAGCGCCGCGGAGACCACGTCGTGCGTGAAGTCGCCGCCGGCCGGGCCACGGGCGGCCAGTCCGTCGATGACGTCGCACAGCGCGTCTGCGGCGCGGTCGGTCTGACCGGTCCGGCAAGCCAGGTGGAAGACGAGGCCGGCGACCTGAACGTTATTCGGCAGCGGCATCGCGCTGAGCGTCGTGACGATCTGATCGGCCAACGTGAAGTCTTCGGCCTCCAGCGCGAGCCCAGCCTGTAGCACGGTGTGGTAGTCGGCCTTGCGGCCGGCCTGCCGGAAGCGGTATTCGCGCATCCGTCCCTTCGCGACCCAGCCACGCGCCGCGCCGAGGTCGCCTTCGCCGATCGCGACGAGCGCAAGACCTTGGTAATACGCCGCGACCGCGAAGTGTACGAACCCGGCCTGCTCCGCGTCGGTGCGCATGCGCTCGAGCAACTCGGCCTGTTCGGACCGCGACGACAGCGGCAGGTTGAACGCGAGGTTGTGCACTGCCCGGCTGGCCAGCACCCACGCGCCGACCTTCTCCGCTTCGGTCGCGGCCGACAGCAGGATCTCCCGGCCCTGTTCGCGGCGCGGTTTGCGAGACACCAGGACGGAACCCATCTCGACCAAAGCGGCGAGCCGGGACAGCGGCAGGTCGTGCGCCTCGGCGAGATCGAGCGCGCGCTGTGACCACGCCAGCGACGTGTCGTCCTCGTCGGTCAGCATGAACGCCTGCGCGAGCGTGGCCATCGCTTGACCGACCTGTTCGCCGAACGGCAGTGCGTTGAGCAGCTGCTCGGTCTCGTGCATCGCCGCGCGCATCGCGTGCGGATCGTCCAGCTCGTACGTCAGCCGGATCAGCAGCAGCAACGCGTCTACTTCGTCGGACGGCGTTTCGGCACGGTTTCGCCACCGCTTCGCATACCCGTGCGCGTCGTCCAACAACCCGGCCAGCCAGGCGGCCCGTGCCGCGGTGCCGAGCAGGACGGTGTCGTGTGCGGACTGTTCGAGGCCGAGCTCCGCAAGCTGCAGCGCCTGGTAGACGGAGCCGATCTGCAGATAGGCCACGCTGCCGGCGCGGGCCGCGGCGACCATGTCCTCGTAGCGCCGCGCGCCATTCGCGTGATAGGCGACCAGCGCCGGGTCACCGTCGGCGAGCGGTCCGCGAGCATCGGTGTCCGGGTCCGATCCGTCGATGGTCGCCTCACCGGAGCGGCGCGCCAGCAACGCGTCGAGCGCTGCCTCGTGCACGCGCCGGCGCTCGCGGCCGAGCAGGGATCCGGTGATCGCTTCGCGGACCAGCGCGTGCCGAAAGACGAATTCGTCCTCGCCGGACTCGACGAGCACGTCCTGCTCCACGAGCTGGCGGAGCGAGTCGATCAGCTCGGTCTCGCTCATCTCGGTGACGGCGGCAAGCAGGTCGAACGGGATGCGCTGACCGAGCACCGCGGCCGCCTCGAGCACCCGTCGACTCGGCGGGTCGAGATCGGCGCTCTGGCGGCGCAGCACTTCGGCAAGGCTCCACGGCAGCGGTTGGCTGGCGAGCTCGTCGAGGTCGTCGCCGTGCCGGCCGCGGATCAGCTCCTCGAGGTAGAACGGGTTTCCGCCGGTGCGCTGGTGCAGACCCATCACCGTGCGGTACGACGCCGGACGCCCGGTCGCGGCGGCAAGCATCGCGGATGTCTCTTCGGTGGTCAGGCGCTCGAGCATCACGTGGGTGACCTCGTGCCGGCGTTCCAGTCGGGCGAGCAGCGCGTCGACCGGCTGTCGGCGAGTCACCTCGGCGGGCCGGTATGTGCCGATCAGCAGCCGTGGTCCGGACAGATCCGCAAGATGCTCGAACAGTGACGTGCTCTCCGCATCTGCCCAGTGCAGGTCCTCGAAGACGATCACCGCCGGTCGGTCGCCGATCAGCCCGTCGATGACTCCCACCGCGGCGCGCAGCCGTTCGGCCTGACTGCGTGACATGTCCAGGACCTCGCGGACCAATTGAGGGTCGGCAGGCATGTCGACGATCGCGTCGAGCAGCAGTTCGTAGGGCCGGCCGAGCGAGCCGGGCTGCGCATCACCAATAACCACGATGGTGTCCGGCCCGACCGAGGCGACCAGCTCGGTGATGAGTCGCGTCTTTCCGATTCCGGGTTCGCCAGCCACGATCGCGACATGCGGGCGCGAAGACGACACGAGCCGCATCAGTCGATGCAGCTCGTGTCCGCGCCCGACCATCACCGGACTGGCTCCGCTACGCGTGGCCCGCACGCTGCAAGGGTACCGGTGTGAAGTGGGATGTCCGGATCGTCGCGAGTGCCGAGATGGGCCGTTCGGTCGGCGGACCCGCCCCGTCGGGTAGGCCACCCGCGGCGCCCGCGCCGCGCGTTGCGCGCCTCGCGGACCAGGCTCCAGCGCTCGGCCTCGGCCATCAGGTCGTCACGGTGCTGGCGGCTGATAGCGAGAAGGCCCTCTGGGTAGCTCAACATTTCCGTCTCCTTCGTCGTTCTTTCCTGATGGGTCTATCTTTCGATTCGGACGATCCCGTCACATCGGTAGCGACGACGTATTCCTGACGGCCCGCTATACCTAGGCGGAGGGGTACTACGCATAGGTATACCTAGTAGGTCGTTGACCTGCGGAAATGCTGTGATGCAGTGTCCCGTACCAAGATCGACTGAGGGGAAACCACTGAGCATCCCGGGGCCGCTGTGCCGCTGTGGCAAGCTTGGCCCGCACCGATGTCGCAGAACGGGGAAGACCGAGTGATCGACAAGCCGGCCGATTCGATGCAGGGCGCCGGCCCGACCGCTGACCAGGACCAATCGCGGTTGGCTGGCGCGAACGGCCACCGCGCTGCCGGGTCACTGGGCGATGATCCATTGGCGAGTGCCGACGCCTCGACGATCAACGGTGCGTCACCGACTGCGAGCACGGTGTCGGACGCCGACGCCTCGACCGGCAACGGCGCATCACCGACCGCGAGGACCCTGCCAGCCGCCGACACCTCGATCGGCAACGGCGCGTCACCGGTTGCGGGCACGGTGCCAGCTACCGTCGAGCCGGCCGGTCGTCGACACCGGTTCCTGACCGAGCTGCGGGCCGCCGCACCCGCCATGCTCGGGTATGCCGCGCTCCGCGCGTTCGGCATGATCGTGCTGGTCATCTGGACACTGCACCGTGGCGAGAGCGTCCCGCACCTGTTCCACCGGTTCGATGCGCAGTGGTACATCAACATCGCGGTTGGCGGCTACGACCACGCGACTACGATCTTGCCGAATGGCGAACTGAAGACGTCGAACCTGGCGTTCTTCCCGCTGTTTCCGGGCATGCTGCGCGGCGTCGCCACAGTGCTGCCGGTTACCTACGTCGGCGCTGGCCTGATCATCGACTGGACGGCGTCGCTCGCTGCCGCCTGGGGGCTGTTCGCGGTCGGTCGGCTCCTCTACAGCCGCCGGGTCGGCATCGTGCTGGCGCTGTTGTGGGCCGTGCTGCCGTACGCGATCGACGAATCCATCAACCTCACCGAATCGCTGTTCACCGCGTTGGCCGCGTGGTGCCTTTACGCCGTGCTCACCCGCCGCTGGCTCACCGCGGGTGTGATCGCTCTGATCGCCGGACTCAGTCGGCCGACCGCGGTGGCGCTGTTCGCCGCCGTCGGGGTGGCCGCTCTGATCGCGCTCTGGCGGCGGGAACGTCCATGGTGGCGGCCGGTGGTGGCGACGGTCATCTCACCGCTCGGCTGGCTCGCGTACCTCGTGTGGGTGGCGCATCGCTTGCACCGCGCGGACGGTTGGTTCTACGTCGAGTCGCAGATCTGGCACTCGTCGTTCGACGGTGGGCGCTATTCGGCCGGCATGGTGGCCGACACGCTGACGAAGAAGCAGGAGACGATCGAGCCCTACGTGGTCACCCTGCTGCTCGCGATCTTCGTTGTGTTGCTGGTTCTCTCGGTCATGCAGCGCCAGCCGTGGCCGCTCCTCACATATTCCGCGGTGCTGTTCGTCACAACCGTCGGCGGCGCGAACTTCTACCACACCGACCCGCGCCACCTGCTGCCGGCATTTCCGGTGCTGCTGCCGCTTGCGGTCGGCGTGGCTCGCTTGCGGATCCGCAACTCGGTCGCGCTGATCGGGTTGCTTGCCGTCATCTCCGCGTGGTACGGCGGTTACCTCGCGCTCTTGTGGGGCTTCTCCTTCTAGCCGGCCGCACGTCGTCGACGCGCCATCACCCGATTAAATGACCATTGTGGATGACCGGTGTGTCGGCCCATGGAAATGCGTTGCTGCTTGCTAGCGTGCTGGCTAGCGTCCGAGCTAGCAGAGGCGGGTCATGGCGGCTGCGAACGGCCTGAGCACAGCGGATAGCGGTGCGAAGAGTCCGAGCTCAACCAGCGACACCCTCGGACGAGCCATGCCCGCTCGACGCTCACGCTGGGAGCGCGTTCAGGTCAACGCCCGGGTACGGGTCGAGATCGAGCACGTGCTGCAGCGTTTCGTCCGCGACCACGACACGACCGTGCAGAACTGTGTCGATCTCGCCCTCGAGGAATTCCTTGCGGCGCGCGGCTACCCGTTGACCGAGCACACCGGCGGTCGGTTCATGACCGCCGGGGGACAGGGCCCATCATGACCGCACTTCGAGAACCGACCACGCCGATCAGCCGACGGTCCGACCTGCCGATCGGCGAGGGCGAGCTGGACGCTCACCTCGCACGGCTCGTCCGCCGCACGTCCATCCTGCGCCAGGGCTTTTATGTCGTGGTGCTGCTGGTCGCACTCGCCGGCCAGGTGTCCGGTGCAATCGAGGCGCTGCACATTCCGCTCGCCGCGGCGATTCCGGCGGTCGCGGCGCTCGAACTCGGTGGCATCGTCGTGCTGGCGAACGCGGACGTACGAAGGCGACTCGGCGAGCGCGCCATCGCCTCACGGATCCTCTCCGCCGCGATCGCCGCGGCCGCGGTCGCGTTCAACTGGCTTGCACATGACAATCACCTGCTGGGTGCGTTCTTCGCGGGCATGTCCGCGCTGGGCTACCTGGTGTGGTTGATGCACACCGAAAACCAGCGACGTGACCGGTTGCGCGTAAAGGGCGACCTGCCACCCACCACGCCGGCCTACGAAACCATCGGACACTGGATCCGCCACCCGATGCTGACTGTCCGGGCGCGGGCGCTGGCCAAGGCCGACCCGAGACTCGGGCTGTATGACTCGATTTCGGCGGCTCGGTCGGACATCCGTCGCGAACGCCGGCAGGCAGCGATCGCAAAGGTGCTGCACCGCAAGATTCGGGCCGCGGTTGACCCGCGCACCGCGGACATCGCGATCGCGGTCTACGACCTCGACGAGATTGCCGCACGCTTGGCCGACCGCGCCGACTATGACGGCCTCACCAGTCTGATCGCCGCCGATCTGGCGCCGGAGCGGCTGGCGCCGAACGGCCTCACGTTGCCGGGCAAGCCGCGGCCGGTGTCGCGGCAAGCGGCCGCCGCGAATGCTGTCGTACGAGCCGCGGTCGACGAAGTCGCCGGCGAATTGGCGGCCGAACCGGCCAAGGTCGGCCGTGGCGACAGCCGGCCACAGATCACCGCAGCCGCGTCGCCGCGTCCGACCGTACGAGCAACCCTGCCGCCCGCCGTCCGGCAAGACGTCGAGCGGCGTCTCGGACGGTCACGCCCGACCACCCGTCGGCCGACGGAGACTGTCGCGTCGTTCAGTGACGAGCCGACGGCCGAGCCCAACGCGAACGCGTCCTCGCTTCGCCGTCGCGTGCACGCCGCGCTCGACGCGAGCGTGCTCCCGGGCGACCAACGCGACGACGTCGAGCTCATCGGCCAGGTCTATGACGACCTGAACCTGTCCGATACGGAGCGGCTGAGCGCGTCGACCTACGTGCAGAGCTGGCGCCAGGACAACAATCTTGGTCGGCGGGTGCGCACGTCCTGAGCCGGCGCCGCACGGCCGGTTGGAACGTCCTCAGCCGTGCGCCGCACGACACAGGCGCGCGACGCGCCACGACAAGACGGGACACTACGAGACGAGCGGGGTCCATTCGCGACGGCGAATCACGCGCACACCGGTTGTCGTGTAGTAAGGATCAGTGGCGAGGAGATCGTCGAGTGCGGCCTCGCTCGGTACGTTGAAGATCAGTAGTGCGCCCGACTCGTCCGGGTATGGTCCGGCCATCACGACGGTTCCTTCCGCGTGCCACGCTCGCAAGAGATCCCGGTGCGCGGGCCGAGCGGCCAGTCGCTCTGGTCCGCCGTCGAATGCCAACTCCACGATGAACATCGGCTCATCGTATGGCGCTCGCGACGGAGTCTGCCGCCGCGTCAGCGAGCCGCCTCGAAAGCGCGGCCAACGTCGGTGACCTTCGGGCCGCTCTGGAACAGCCCGGTGCTCGGTCCGGAATCCGATGCGGGCAGCGCGAACCACGCGTAGCGCTGCAGGAACGGCAGGCCGTCGAGCACCTTCGTGGCGGCCGTGAGGAACGCGGCTTGCGCGCTCTCACTGGGATAGTGAGTGCCGTTCGAGAAGTTGATAAGTGCGAACTCGGTGAGCCAGATCGGTTTGTGATAGCGGTCGTAGACCGCCTGAAGATAAGACCGGAGCTGGCTGACCGCCGCCGACGTGGTGAAGTCGCCGCCGTACCAATGCAATGCGATGAAATCGACGCGGTAGCCGCGTTGCTTCGCGCCGCTCATGAACTGATCGAGCCAGCCACCAGGATCGGCGCCACCGGACGCGACCGCGGGACTGCCGAGTGTCAGCCCGGTCGCCGCCAACTTCGGCCATAGATCCAGAGCCTGTGTCACGCTCATGTTCGCCTGGCTCGACAGGTCGGGCTCGTTGAAGCCGAGCAAATACTTCCCGGCCGCCTTCGCCTGAGCGAGTGCGTTGTCCGTGACGCTGCCCGCACCCCAGATCATCGGCACGAACTCGACTCCATGCGGCGTGTCGATGCCGTTGTGCCCGGTCGACCACGTGTAATACCAACTCGCTCCGGAGTCGGTCAGTGCCTTGTCGACGCCGTTGAACGTCCATGCCGAGACGCCCTTGCGTGTCGAGGTGGCCGGCGTTGGCGGGGTGGCGACATGCGAGGTGCTATGCGTCGACTTGGGTCGTGCCGACGCCGTCACCGTCGGGGTCGCGCTCACACCGGCCGTCGGCGAGGAGGTCGGCGCACCGCGGCTCGCGTTCGCCGGCGGAGACGGGTACGCCGCCGCGGACGTAGCGCCGATTTGCGCACGCGGATGGTGGCGTACGACAACGAATACGCCGGCCGCGACGACAAGGATGGCGAGCGCGACGAGCGGTCCGCGCAGTCGCTTGATGAGCCCGACCCGTGCGCGGTGCACCGCCGGACGTCTCGGCGCGTTAGCGACCGGATCGATCTGGCGCGTCTCGTCGAGACGATCAGCGTCGTGTTCGGCGGGGTTCATCGGGGGTCCTTTGCGTCGGCGACCGTACGCTACCGCTACGAGCAGGCCGGCGCGACGCGACCGGGTTGCGGACCGCCGCAGTCCCAACCGCGAGCTATGCGTCGTGTCGCGACAACGTCTCGACCGCGCGCGCCGCTGCCGACCGTACCCGTGGCACCGGATCGTCGCGCGCGACCGTCACGGCCGCAAAAAGCTCGCCCACGACGTGGCGGGCGATCACCTTGGCGCACATTTCGCGCACGCGCCACGTCGGATCGCGGAGACCCGCACGCAGTGCGGCAATCGTCTCGGCCGCCACGACCTGCCCATCGCATGCCCACAACAGACCGCGCGCGGCCCAGACGCGCAGCCAGTAGTGCTGGTCGTCCCGGTCGTCGTCGAGCACGACCGCCGCGTGCCCGCCACCGAGCCGGGCAATGAATCCGGCGTCCGCGTCGTGGGCACCGACCAGCGCGCGCGTGCACTCGGTGATCACGACATCGCGACCCTGCCGCGCGCACGCTGCCTCGACGCGTTGCCGCGGTGTCGGCGGGGCCGGCGTAGCGGGACGGATCTGGCGTGGCACGTCTCAAGATTCTGCCGCCACGGTCGGACGATTCCGCGCTACCGGACGAGTCGGATCCTCGACCTGGTCCGGCGGTCACCAGTGGCTGAGGATCACCCAGTTGACGATTGGCAATATCACCGCGACGGCGAGCAAAGCGAACCCCACGCGGGCCATAGTCCGCCGCCATCCGGTCTGGCTGCCCGTCGCGTTTGCTATCTTCTCCCACTGCTCGATCCCGCCGGGAAACGTGAGCGGATCGTGGCGAGTCTGCGGGAGCCCGCGCAGCACGTCCTCGTCGTCCTTCATGAACCAAGTGTGCGGGCCCTCCTTCGCTGCGGCCCGCCGCGGCACACAAAGACGGCACTGTGCCAGTCCATACCCCTTGGGGGTATCGTACTCGACGTGATTGACGCCATCGTGCACGCGCTGTCGATCGCCGGGTCGATGACCTGGGAGATCTTGTGGGCGCTGATCTTGGGTTTTGCGCTCTCCGCCGTCGTACAAGCCGTGGTACGAAGGGCCACGATCGTACGGCTGATGGGCGACGAGCGGCCGCGTACCCTCGCCGTCGCCGCTGGGCTCGGTGCCGCGTCGTCTTCGTGTTCGTACGCCGCCGTGGCGCTGGCGCGCTCGCTGTTTCGCCGCGGCGCCTCGTTCGTCGCCGCGATGGCGTTCGAGATCGCCTCGACGAATCTTGTCGTGGAACTTGGCATCGTGCTCGCGCTGCTAGTGGGCTGGCAGTTCACCGCCGCCGAGTTCGTCGGTGGTCCAATCATGATCATCGTGCTTGCGCTGCTGTTCCGACTGACGTTGCGCGCGAAGTTGGTCCGTGACGCCGGGCGGCAGGCGGACCGTGGTCTCGCCGGCTCGATGGAGGGCCACGCGGCGATGGACATGTCGGTGCACCGGGACGGCTCGTTCCGGCAGCGGCTGCTGTCTCGCGACGCGTACACGTCGGTGTCGCACGTGTTCTTCATGGAGTGGGCGGCGATCCTCCGCGATCTCGTGATCGGGCTGCTCGTCGCCGGCGCGATCGCGGCGTGGGTGCCGGCGTCGTTCTGGCACAGCTTCTTCTTGACCGACCATCCCCTCGGCTCGAAGCTGTGGGGACCGATCGTCGGACCGGTCGTCGCGATCGCGAGCTTCGTGTGCTCGATCGGCAACGTCCCGCTCGCGGCGGTGCTGTGGAACGGCGGCATCAGCTTCGGCGGCGTGGTGTCGTTCATCTTCGCCGATCTGCTCATCCTGCCGATCATCAATATCTACCGGAAGTACTACGGCTGGCGGATGGCGCTCTACATCACCGGTACGTTCTACGTCGCGATGGTCGCGGCCGGGTACGCCGTCGAGTTCCTGTTCGGGGTCACCGGGCTGATCCCGTCCGAGCGCAACGCGAAAGTCATAGACGCGGGCGTGTCGTGGAACTACACGACGTGGTTGAACATCGCGTTCCTCGCGTTGGCCGCCGCGCTCCTGCTCCGGTTCGTACGCACCGGGGGAGTGGCAATGCTGCGCATGATGGGCGGTACGCCGGACGACGCGGAGGCGCACGCCCACCACGGTGCACATGCCGACCAGGCTGGGCACGCCGGGCATGCCGACCACGCAGGCCATGCCGACCACGCTGAACACCTGCATCGCCAGGGGTAGCGTCCGTCAGCGGGCGCTGTCGCGAGGAATGTTGCGGCGAGGATTGAGGATCGCAGAACTCGGGCTCGGTTGCCATCATTAGCTGCATGGCGGGCGACGGCGGTCGGCAGCGGTGGGATGAGCGCCGCGACAACGACGTCGTCGTGTTCGGGGAGTCGGGCGACACCGGGTTGCGGCGGTGGCGTCGTTGGTGGCCGTTGGTGGCCGTCGCGGCCGCGGTCGTCGCGTTCATCGCGTACTCGACACAGAGCGGCGGGCCACCGACGTCGGCACCGTCCTCGCCCAGCGCCAACGTGACCCGAGTGACCGACACCTCGTCCGGCTCGCCGAGCCCTTCGGCGCCCGCGTCACCGCCCCGGATCACCGCGGTGGGCGGCTCGATACTCGGCATCACCGAGCCGTGGGAACTCTTCGCTATCGGTCCCGGCGGGGTGGTGCGGATCCGCTTCGCCGCCGGCCAGGTTGTCCGTACGCCGTTTCCACCGTTGCTAAGCACCGGACCGGCGGCCTTCATCGTCGGTCGGACGTGGGCGATGATCCGGCCGCTCGACCGGGTGCCGGGCTACTTGATCCGCGACGGCCAACCAGCCGGACCATTGACCGGACTGCTCGCGAACGGCGGCGTCGCGCTGCCCGGCACGGGCGACAACGTGTGGCTGTCGCCGGATGCCGCGCCGCGCACGATGCAACTGATCGGCATCGACGGTCGCAGTGTCGGACCTTCGATCACCATCCCGAATACCGAGGGATCCGTCGGCGCGGACGGCACCGGCTACGTCATCGCGTACGGCAACGGTGCCTACCTCGTGCGCCCGGGCGGCCAACAGCCGATCACCACCGGCGTCCTTGCCGCGGTCGGCCCCACGCGGTGGCTCGTCGCCGACTGCGCAGCGAATCCGGCGTGTCCCCTGACGGTGATCGACCGTGCCACCGGCCAGCATCGCGTGCTGCCGGGACTCAGCACCGAGATCGGCGACTCACCGGTGCCTGGGGTCGTCTCGCCGGACGGAGAGTGGGCAGCGGTCTACGGTTCTAATGCGGGCTCCGCCACCCAGGTGCACCTCATCAACCTGACCACCAGTGCGGACCGCGGTCTCGACATCGACCTACGCGGGTTCGAAGCGCCTGGCATGCTGGCCTGGTCGCCGGACGACAAGTGGCTGTTCGTCATCGGCAACCGAGGGGTTCTCTACGCGTACAACGTGGACACCGCACACCTGACCGACTTTGGCGTGCTCGTTCCGCCCGTGGACCAGATCGTGGTCCGCGATGTCGCCGGTTAGCACGGCCGCCTTGCGCTCAGGCGTACCGACCCCTGATCATGGGCGGAGCGTGCGGGCGCGCAAATTCTTTGGGGGCCGATAATGTCCGGACTGGTGTGGGCCGAGGACGAGAACTATCGATGGGCGATTGCGGAGGCGCCGCTGCACATCGAGATGTCAATCTCCGAGCTGTGTGGGGCGAACAACGCGGCGATCCACGCCGAGGGCAGGCATCTCGTCATCGACAACGTCGTTTGGTATCGCCCGATCGCGTTCGACCCGGCGGCCGGACTGCTCGAGTTCGTCAAGGATCGCGACGACCGACCCGGCCGCCACGCGGTCGTTTCGGAAGGCGGCCTAGTCGCCTAGCCCCGCGTGGCACGCCCTCGCGGCCCCATCTTCACGCCCACGCCCTCGTGACCACGCTCAGGGACGGTGCGCCGACCAACGGTCCGGGCGCTTCGGCTAGATAGTCCCGAGAATCATCGACCGAAAGTCTGAGTTACGGCGCGCCTGATGTGGGTAATCGCCGGGTGGACGAGTCGCCGACCGGCGGCGCGCCACACGTCGCGAGGTGCTCATGCTGATGCACATCCCGGAAGCGGACTGGTGGGAGCTCGCGGCCTGCGCAAACGTCGAAGCCGAGCGGTTTTTCCCGGACGGACGCGGCACGCATCTCCGTCGCCAGATCGATGCGGCCAAGGCGATCTGCGCGAGTTGCCCGGTGCGCGCGAGCTGCCTGTCGTGGGCGCTGACCATGAACGTGAGCGGCGTGTGGGGCGGCTGCAGCGAATACGAGCGTCGCAAGATGAAGGCCGGGACGAACGTGTCGGAGCGGCCGACGACGCACCTCGCGGCCTGACCGCACCTGACGGCACCTGAGCGCACCTGAGCCTGTCGCCGAATCGACTTCCCACAAACGGCTAGTCGCGGCTGCCGAGGTAGGGCTCGTTCGCGGCCGCGAGGCTCCGGATGTAGTCGACGATCAGGATGAAGTCCTTGTCGCCGAATCCGTTCGCCTCGGCGCCGGCGAAGTGTGCCAGCGCCGCGGCGGCGAGACTCATCGGTACGCCGGCGTCCTGCCCGGTCGCGACGATGGCCCGCAGATCCTTGCGTACGCCGGTGACGTCGAAGGCGACCGGCCGGTCCGCGCCGGTCAGCACGTCCGCTCGGTCGCGAAGCAACGGCGGCGCGGTGTGCGAGTCGAGGATCACGTCCAGCATCGCGGCGCGGTCCAATCCGAGGCGATCGCCGGCCGCGAGCCCTTCGGCCAGTGCCGCGAAGTACGCACCCATCGGCGCCATCAGGACGAGCTTCATGGTCGCACCGGCGCCGACCGGTCCGGCGTGGACGATCCGTCGCGCGTACGTCTGGATCACCGGCGTTGCCTCGGCGACATCATCGGATGAGCCGCCACACATGACCAGTAGCTGTCCGGCTCGCGCCGCGGTCGGCGGGCCGGCCAGTGTCGCGTCGACGAGCCGGGCGCCGGCGTCGCGTACCCGATCGCCAAGCCCTACGGTCGTCGCGGTGCGAACCGTGCTGCACTCCGCGAAGAGGCGGCCGGCCGCGTTGCCGGCGAGCAGGTCGGCGTAGACCGCGTTGACCGCCGCGTCGTCGGTGAGCACAGTCAGCACGATGTCCGCGCTCGCTACCAGCTCGGCGGGCGAGGATGTCGGTGTCGCGCCGCGTTCGACGAGCGGGGCCAGCTTGGCGGCGGTGCGGTTGTGGACGGCGAGCGGAAAGCCCGCCGCGAGGATGCGCTCGCCGATCGCACTGCCCATGCGACCGGCGCCGACGAGACCGATGCGTTTGTTCGCCACGGGTCGACCCTAGTCAGGCTCAGCCGCCGCCATGGTGCCCGTGTCCGCCACCGTGATGGTCGCCGTCGCCATTCCCGTCGTCGCCGTTCCCGTCGCCGCGGCCGTTGTTATCGCCAGTGGCGGCCGGGATCGGCACCGGCGGCGCAGTGTTGAGGTCCTGCGTCTGGCAGGTGGCACCGTTGAGCGCCACGACGGCCGGTGCCGCGTTGGTGCCCGAGTAGCGCGCGAAGATCGGCAGGGCGACTGACTCACTCGCGGCCAGCGACTCGGCGGGTGCACGGGCCACGACGGTCGCACCGTTCTGCTCGATAGTCGCGAGGTACGGCGCTCCGACCGTGGGCACCACGGTGACCTGCTGCGGCATGTCTGCCCCGGTCGCATCGATGAGCGCCTGGTCGCCCGGGAACGCGAAGCTCACGCTCCATCCGTGCAGTGCGATGTCGCTCGCGTTGGTGACCGTGACGCGGCCAGCGAACGTCGTGCCGGCGTCACTCTCGATGGCAAAAGCGGCGAGGCACGAGGACTGTGCCGCGCTGGCCGGCGGCGCCGCCTTATGACGGCCGGATCCCGATCCCAGGACGCCCCACGAGATCCCGAGCACCGCCAGCGACAGCGCAGCGGCGGACGCCGGGAACAGGAAACGCCGCCGACGCGTAGGTGCGTCCGCGAACGGGCGCGACAGCGGACGCGTCGCCGACGACACGCTGGCCCGCGCGTTGCGCGCCGACGCCCCGAGCAGTCCAGCAGGCACCGCGAACGCCGATGTTTTCGTGGAGGCCCGCCCGCCCGCGAATGACGGGACAGGTGCCGCGGAGTCGCTGGACCGCGCGCCGCTCGCCGGCAGTGCACCGGCCGGCGATTCCTGCGCGTCCGCGGTCGCTCCGGCTGGCGCCGGCGATATCGGCATGGCGAACGAGGCGTTTGCTGTGATGGTCGCGAGCCACAGCGTATGGGCGACGCTCGCGCTGGACGGACGGGCCTGCGGCTCCTTAGCCAGGCAGGCAGCGCAGACGCGGGCGACGTCGGCCGGCAGCCCCTCGATCTCCGGCAACTGGGGCGGCTCGGCGAACATGTGGGCCTTCAGTTGCCCGGTGCTCGTGTCTGCCGGCCACGGCAGATCTCCGGTGAGCGCGCGGTACAGCAGCACGCCGAGGCCGTACACGTCGGCGGCCGCGTTGACCGGCGCGTCGATGATGCGCTCCGGGGCGAGATATGCCGGCGTGCCGAGCAGCGTGCCGTCCGCTTCGGCATCCGGCGCGCCGATCATCGCGCAGATGCCGAAGTCGACCAGCTTCGCTCCCGACGTGGTCAGCAGGACGTTGTCCGGCTTCACGTCGCGATGGACGAGTCCGTGCGCATGTGCATCGCGCAACGCGTCGGCGACCTGGGCGGCCATCAACACCGCCTCCGGCCACGGCATCGCCGCGCAGGAGCCAAGCCGCTCGGCGAGCGGCAGCCCGGTGACGTATTCCATCACCAGGTAGGGCGTCGCATCGGCGGTCTCGCCGTAGTCGTACACCTGCGCAATGCGCGGCGAGTTCAACCGACCGTACGCACGAGCTTCGGCGCGCAGTTGCACGCGGAAGTGATCGCTGCCGGACTGCGACAGCATCTTCACCGCGACCGGGCGATCGAGGACCTCGTCGTGTGCGTGCCACACGACCGACATGCCACCGTTGCCAATCAGATCGACAAGGCGGTAGCGATTGCCGACGACGTCTCCTACTCGGCTCGCCGGCTCACCGTTGGTTGCCATGACGCATGCTCCGCTTCCGTGGGGGTTCCCGGCTCGCGGCCCACCTGCGCAGGGCCAACTGTACGTCGCTACCCGGCGCACCGAACGTCAAACCCAGCGGCCTGGCCGCTAGGCGAGGGTGGCAAAGTCTGAAAGAGCCTTTCGCATTCGCCGACGGTCCGTTACGGTGCTTCTGAAAGAACCTTTCAGATCGTGGGTACGAGGCCATGGCACGCGAATCTCGACGGCATATCACCGAGCCGGACGTTCTGGACGCGCTCGCGCATCCGGTGCGGCTGGATCTCATCGACTACCTGATGGCGGCCGGTCCGGCGACCGCCTCGGTGTGCGCACGCGCGGTGCGGGACACGCCGTCGAACTGCAGCTACCACCTTCGGGTGCTAGCCAGGCACGGGCTCGTGGGCGAGGTGGCGTCCGCCGACGGGCGAGAACGTCCGTGGCAGGCGCTCGTGACGGGCTTCGACACGGATGTCGAGCCGGATGCGCCGGCCTCCGCTGCGGCGGCCCGCATGCTTGCCGTGTCCGTGCAACGCGACCAGCAACTCGCGCGGGACTACCTTGCGCACCGCGACGACGTACCCGCGGCGTGGCGGGCCGCCGACGCATACGCGACATACACGCTGCGACTGTCACCGGCCGAGTTGACCGACCTCGGCTTGCGCATCGACGCGCTGATCCGGCCGTACATCAGCGCCACTCGCCAGACGGCTCCCGACGACGCTGCGCTCGTACACGTCGGCGTGCAGGCGTTCGCGACCGACACCATCCGACCGGGCGGTGACCGATGACAGCGCTCCGCGTCGCGAACTTCCGGCGGCTGTGGCTCGCCGGTCTGGTGTCCGACACCGGCGACTGGGCGTTGCTCGCCGCGTTGCCGATCCTGGTCTACCAACTGACCGGATCGACCGTCGGTACGGCCGCCGCGTTCCTCGTCGAACTGGTGCCTCCGGTGCTGCTGGCTCCGGTGGCCGGACGGGTGGCCGACCGCTACGAGCGCCGCAGGACCCTCGTCGTCGTCTCGCTTCTACAGGCCGTCGCACTGACGCCGTTGTTGTTCGTGCACGATCGGTCGGACCTCGCGATCGTGTACGCGGTGATCGCGGTCGAGTCGGCGCTCGCCGCCATCTTCGACCCGACGAAGAACGCGTTGCTGCCGACGCTTGTCGACGCCGATCGACTGGTGTCGGCGAACTCTCTGATCGGCCTGAACCAGAACATCGGCCGGCTGGTCGGCGCACCGCTTGGCGGCGTGCTGCTCGTCCTCGGCGCCCACGCGACCGGTGGGCTCGACGCGATCGTCGCAGTCGACGCCGCCAGCTTCTTCGCCGCCGTCGCGTTGTTGAGCCGGCTGGTGTCCGTACCCGCGGCACCGAAGCCGATGCACGACGGTGATCGAGCGTCGCCTCAGTGGCGAGCCGTGCTGCGACCGCGCGTGATCCGTGGCGGCCTGGCAGTGATTTTCACCAGCAGCATTGCGCAAGGCCTGTTCGTCGTGCTGTACGTGGTGTTCGTCGCGCGAGCGTTGCACGGTGACGCGGCCGAGATCGGACTGTTGCGCGGCGTGCAGGCCGTCGGTGCGATCGCTGGCGGGTTGCTGCTGGCGGTCGTTGGTCGGATCGCTCCCGGCCGCCTGACCGCGTTGGCCGCCACCCTGTTCGGCGTGCTGGACCTCGCGATCTGGAATGCCCCGCGACTGTCCACGGCGGTGCCGATCTATGTCGTGCTCTTCATCGCAGCGGGTGTGCCCGGCATCGCGATGGTGACCGGGCTGTTGACGCTGTTGCAGACCGCGACGAGCGATGGCCAACGCGGCACGGTCTTCGCGGCGTTCGGCGTGGCGGCCAGCGCCGGACAGGCGATCGGCATGATCGGCGGCGGTCTTCTCGGCGACCGGCTCGGCGTCATTGCCGTCCTCAACGTGCAGGGTGCGCTCTACCTCCTCGCCGGCGCGATCGCCTCGGTGTGGCTGACCGGTCGCCTCGTCGGCGCGCCCATCCCGGCTGCGCCACCGGCAACGTCAGCGTTGGTCGGCGCGGAGTTTGGCGCGGACGTTGGCGTCGATCTCCGCGTCGCTGACGGGTCTGATGCGGCAGGCCCGCGGGCGTGAACGCCGCGGGCCTGCGCATTTTGGGGTGGCTACTTGGGTCGCTTCGGTTGTCGTGAGCTACCCAAGCAGCCCCGAGATCGGGAAGAGGGGGAAGCGGACGACCTGGGGATCGTGATCGGACGTCTGGTTAGCGAATTCGGCATTGATGTGGACGATGTCGTATTGGTGCGGCTCGTTGGCTAGCGCGCTCGAGATCAGGATGTGGTCGAGCACCTCGGAGTTGCCCTCGAAGTCGTAGCTGTACTGCTCCGGCTGCGGGAGGGTACGCGGCAGGTCGGTCAGGTAGCCGTCACCGATCAGGATGTCGGCGGTGTTGGAGAACTGGAAGTCGTTCAGGTCGCCCAGCACGACAACCGCGGCGTCCGGATCGGCGGCCCGGATCTGACCGACGAATCCGCGCTCCACCGTCGCCTGCTGGAGTCGCTGCACCTCACTCGGCGTCGACGGGGGCTGGAACCGGCCCATCAGCGGGTCGTCGCCGCCCTTCGAGTCGAAGTGGTTGCCGATCACGAT
>DATFRR010000088.1:0-53287 GCA_035263025.1 Micromonosporaceae bacterium | reverse complement strand
TCGGCGCGGCGCATGGTGGGCTGTGGCGGGGACCGTACGCGCCGCGCAGCGCCCTGGGCCTCGCGGCGCTGATCGGTTTCGGCGGCGCGCGGGGCTGATTCATTCGCGTGGCCGGCCGGCTCGGTTGGCGGCTCGGTCGCGTCGTCAGTGCGCGGTGTCGGTCCGCGATGCCACGATGGCGGCATGGCCGAGATGGACGTCGGTGGGCAGCCAGTGATCGGCTTCGCGACCGCGGCGGAGTGCGAGTCGTGGTTCGAGCGGCATCACGCCGAGCATCGCGGCTTCTGGATGAAGATCGGCAAGGCCGGTGGGACTGGCTCGGTGACCTACCCGGAGGCACTTCAGGTCGCGCTGTGCTTCGGATGGATCGACGGCCAGAAGCGCGGCCTCGACGAGCAGCACTGGCTGCAGCGGTTCACGCCACGCGGGCCGCGCAGCAAGTGGTCGCAGATCAACCGCGACAAGGCCGAGGCGCTGATCGCGTCCGGTGCCATGCGCCCAGCCGGGCTGCGGGAGGTCGATCGTGCCCGGTCGGACGGCCGGTGGGCGGCGGCGTACGAGTCGCAGAGCAACGCGACCGTCCCCGCCGACCTGGCCGAGGCGCTCGCCGCCGATCCCGAGGCGGCCGCGTTCTTTGCCACGCTGAGTGGGGTCAACCGATACGCGATCCTCTACCGAATCCACGACGCGAAGCGTCCGGAGACGCGGGCGCGCCGCATCGAGAAGTTCGTCGCGATGTGCCGCGAACACAAGACGATCCACTGACCGACGTCGGTGTCCCGATCGCGGGTGGCGGCCCGATCGCGCCGACCAGGTCCTTTACAGATGGCTAGCACATGTGTTCGAATGACACGAGTGCGGTGGGATCACCTCAAGACCGATGCGCAGCCGGTGCCACTGGCGCTCGCCGGGGGAGTCCGGCGGACGTTCGACACGCCCGGCTTCGCGGGCATGACGTTCTACGAGATCCAGGCGAAGTCGATCATCAACCGGGTGCCGGGGCAGTCGCGCGTCCCGTTCGAGTGGACCATCAACCCCTATCGCGGCTGCACGCACGCGTGCACCTACTGCTTCGCCCGCAACACGCATACCTACCTCGATCTCGACGCCGGTCATGACTTCGACACCCAGATCGTGGTGAAGGTCAACGCGCCCGCGCTGCTTCGTCGTGAGCTCGCCGCGCCGCGGTGGGCAGGCGGTCACATCGCGATGGGTACGAATGTGGACTGCTATCAGCGTGCCGAGGGCCGATATCGGCTGATGCCGGGGATCATCGCGGCACTGCGTGACTTCGCCAACCCGTTCTCGATCCTTACGAAGGGCACGCTGATCGTGCGAGATCTGCCGCTGCTGCGCGAGGCCGCCGAGGTCACGTCCGTTGGGCTGTCGATGTCGATCGGGTTCGTCGACGAAACGGTCTGGCGGTCCGCCGAGCCAGGCACGCCGTCACCACGTCGGCGGCTGGACGCGGTTCGAGCGCTGACCGACGCCGGGTTCTCGGTCGGCGTGCTCATGGCGCCGATCCTGCCGGGGCTCACCGACACCGACGAGTCCATCGACGCGACGGTTCGCGCGATCGCCGCGTCCGGCGCCACGAGCGTGACACCGCTTCCGTTGCACCTGCGCACTGGTGCCCGTCAGTGGTATCTGGCGTGGCTCGCGCGCGAGCACCCCGAGCTGGTGCCCGAATACCAGCGTCGGTTCGGCGACCGCGCCTACCAACCGGCGGCCGCGCAGCGTGCCACCACGGCCCGGGTACGCATGGCGGCCCGCCGCTATGGCATCGGTTCGAGTGGCTCTGCCGAGGCGCGTACGCTGCCCGACTCGGACGGCAGCGACGGTGCGTCTGCACGCGGTGCCTCCGCCCCTCGCGGCCGAAGCGAGGCCCGGCAGCTGCCGCTGTGGTGATTCGGGCGAAATATCGGCCGCTGCCAGCCAGCGGAACGATCCGGCCGGATGCCATATGCCGATCTACGGATGATCGTTAGATTTGACCGGTGATCACCGGGATCGTCGCCGCGGTGATCTCGGCGCTCGGCTACGGCATCGCGTCGGCGCTGCAGGCCCTTGCGGCCCGCGCCGAGCCCGTGGCGCCGGGTGTCGACGCGCGGCTGCTCGCCCGGCTCGCCAAGCGCGGCACGTTCGTGGCTGGACTCGCGTTGGACGGCATGGGCTTCGTCGCGCAGTTCATTGCGCTCCGCTATCTCGCCGTGTTCGTGGTGCAGGCGGTGCAGGCCGGCAACCTCGCCGTCACCGCCGTCGCCGCGGTGCCGCTGTTGAAGGTACGGCTGCGGGGCCGCGAGTGGGCGGCGATCGCGTCGGTGTGCACTGGGCTGGCGCTTCTGGCCGCAGCGGCCGGCCGGGAGAACATCGAACCGGTGCGGTCCGGTGTCGAGTGGTCGTTCCTGATCGCCGCCGCCGTCGTGACGGTCCTCGGTTTCCTGGTCGGCCGGACGCACGGCCGCTCCGCGGCGACCATCCTCGGCCTGTTCGCCGGACTGGGATTCGGCGTCGTCGCACTCTCCGCGCGCGTGTTGACTGACCTCGCGATCGTGCCGCTATTGCGGAATCCGGCGACGTACGCGCTCGTGCTGAGCGGCGTGACGTCCTTCCTGTTCTTCACGACAGCGTTGCAGCGCGGCAGCGTGACGGCGGTGACCGCGTCGGTGATCATCGCCGAGACGATTCTCCCGGCGGCGGTTGGCGTGGAGGTGCTCGGCGACGGTACGCGACGGGGCCTCGTGTGGCTCGCCGCGATCGGCTTCGCGGTGGCGATCGTGGGCGCGCTGATGCTTGCGCGCTTTGGTGACCTCGCCCCGGCGGTGGACGTCAATCGGGCGGGCGACTCCGTCGGAGCCCCGGCGCGGGCGCCGTTGCGGTAACGCGGTCGATGACGATTGGCGACGCCAACTTCCAAGCGGCGCAGGTGGCCGTGTGGTGGCAGGATGTCGTGGCGTGAGGATCCGGCGTCAGGCGACCATCGGCCCGGACGGAACCAGGTGGTGGGTCGGGCGTCGGATGCTGCCGTGGCGACCCAGGCGACGCCTGCACGCGTGGCGCCCGCTCGCCGGCGCGCTCGACGGGCTGGACGACACCGCGTCGGATGGCGCTGGCCTCGTCTTCGTCGCGGTCATCGCGGCCGTCGTCCTGCTGCCGGTCATCGTCGTACTCGCGGCGTTTGTGTTCGAGTGGCTCCTCGTCCTGTTGGTGCTTCCGCTTGCCACCGCGCTGCGTGCGTGGACCGGCCGACCGTGGCAGGTGGTGGCCAGGCAGCGGGGCGTGGCAACACGGCGCCACGCCGGTCGGCCGATCGACGCGCCGCATCGCTTTGCACGCGACGTTCGCGGATGGCGCGCCTCGGCGCGCTTGATTGAGAAGGTACGGAACGAGATCCGGGAGACCGGGGCGCCGCAATCGCTTGGCGCCGATCCGCTCCGGCAGCGGGGACCGTCTCGCGCACCCGTCGTCGGGAGGCCGCGAGCATCGCAGGACAGTGGCGACGACAGCCGCACCCGCTGACGCGGCGGAGCGCGCGGCGCGGTCGGACGGCTTGGCGGGATACTGGAGCGCATGAAGCTCAAGCTCGACCTGCACGAGATCTTCAATCGCGGCCGTGACATCGACCGCGCGTTGCGGGACGTCATCGACGAGGCGATCGCGAAGAGGGCCTCGGTCGTCGAGATCATTCCGGGCAAGGGGTCGGGCGCGCTCAAGAAGCACGTGCTGAAGTTCCTCGACCAGAAGGACATCAAGGCTCTCTACCACCGGGTGGAGAAGGACTCGAAGAACTTCGGCCGGCTGTTCGTGCATTTCCGGCACAAATAGAAGCACAGCCGTCACAAGTAGCCGGTGGCGGACGCCGACCACTCGGAGGGCAGTTCTGGCGGGGGACAGGATGCGGGATCAAACGATTGGCGAGTGGCTTGACGCGCTCGGTTCTGCGGCGCCGGCACCCGGTGGCGGATCCGCAGCCGCGCTGCTCGCCGCGATCGGTGCCGGGCTCGTCGAGATGGTGGCGAATCTGACCATCGGCAAGGCGAGGTACGCCGCCGTGGAACCGCTGATGGTGCAGGCGCGCGACGAAGCCGTACGTCTTCGGGTCGCGGCGTTGCAAGCGGCCGCCGACGACGAGCGCGCGTTCGACGCGGTCGCCGCCGCGTACCGGATCCCGAAGGGTGACGCCGGCCGCGGTGATGCGATTCAGACTGCCACGGCAGCCGCCGCGAGGCCGCCGTTGCGCACCGCCGAACTCGCCGCCGCGGTTATAGTGCTCGCCGAGCGCATCCGGGACGGCGCCAACGTCAACGTGCTGTCTGACGTCGCGGTCGCGGCCTCGTCGGCACGTGCCGCGCTGGAATCCGCCGCGATCAACGTCCAGGTCAATGTCGCGGCGCTCCGCGATCGCGCCGTTGGCGACGCGCTCGCCGCCGAACTCGCGGTCCACACGGCCGCCGCGGACATCGCCACCGACACGATCGCGCGGGTACGGAACGAGTTGGCGCGGTGAGGGCGATCGATGGTCGCGCGCACGCGAACGCGATCAGCAGAGAACTGGCGACGGATGTCGCGCGGCTACGCGTGGGTGGCGTCACGCCGCGGCTCGCCGTCGTCGTACCCACCGACGATCCTGCGACGGCGTGGTACGTGCGGACCATCTCCCGCTTGGCCGGCAAGGTCGGCGTCGAGTGCGTTGTCGACTCAGTCGCGGGCGCCGACCGGTCGGGGATCGTCTCGCGGCTCGCCGAGTGGTCCGGCGACCCGACCGTACACGGCGTGATCTGCCAGACGCCGTTGCCGTCCGGAATGGCGCTCGCCGATGTCGCGTCCGCGATCGCTCCCGCGAAGGACGTCGACGGCGCCAATCCGGTGAGCCTCGGGCGGCTCGCTGACGGCCTCGAGGCGTACCCACCGGCGACCGCCGCGGCGGTGCTCGAGATCCTGCGCCGCGAGAACGTACCGTTGCGCGGCGCGGACGTCGTCGTGGTCGGCCGCAGCACCGTGGTCGGCAAGCCGGTCGCGCTGCTGCTGATCGCGGCGGACGCGACGGTCACGGTGTGCCATTCGCGGACCGTCGATCTCGCGGCCGTGACCGCGCGGGCCAGCGTGCTTGTGGTGGCGGCGGGACGCGCCGGTCTCATCACCGCCGACTACATCCGTCCCGGCGCGGTCGTGATCGACGTCGGCACGAATCCGACGCCGGACGGCGGCATGGTGGGCGACGTCGACCCGGACGCACTCGAGAAGGCGGGCGCCTACACACCCGTACCCGGGGGAGTTGGGCCGGTTACGACGGCGATGTTGTTGCGCGCGACGGTGACCGCCGCGAAGTCGGCGCGGTCCGCAGACGCCTCTTAACGCGGTCCTTAGGCGCCGGTTGACGCGGCCGGCACGCAACGCGTGGCTGACACGAGACGGCGCCCGGCCGCTCTCCGGGCGCCGCCCCGTCGGACGCGTAGCGCTCAGGCGTCCTGACCATAGTGCAAACGCCGATACGGAATGCTGATGACCGTCGTCGAGATGCGCGCGTCGATCACCGTCGGCCGTGGTTCGGCGAGATACTTCGCGATCGCGGCGCGCAACTCGTCGACGTTGGTGACGAGCGTGCCGTCGCCGCCGAGCGCGCGTCCGACGGCGCCGAGATCCGGTGTGGTGACCCGCGCGAGGTCGGCGTTGAGACCCTTCACCACGGACTTGTGGTATTCCGCGCCGAGCAGCTGATCGTTGAACACCACGACCAGCAACGGCAGGCCGTAGCGCACCGCGGTCTCGAACTCCGGTAGGTGCATCATGAATCCTGCGTCGCCCTCCACGAGGAAGGCCGGCTTGTCCTCGGTCGCGACGACCGCGCCGATCGCCGTCGTGAGGCCCTGTCCGATGCAGCCGAAGTGCTGATTGGCCAGCAGCATGCGGCGCTTGCGCGTCATCAGGATGGTGGAGAAGCAGATGTTCTGTCCGCCACCGATGACCAGGCCCACGTCGGACGGGATCGTCTCGTCGAGGATGCGGCACACGTCGCGAGGGTCGAGCGTGTTGGGCTCCAGCTCGTAGGGCTCGTTGTCCTCGAACGACGTGGCCAGCCGTTCCTTGACCTCGGGCGTACGGTAACCGATCTGGTGTACGCCCCGTTCCTGCAGCGCCGCGTGCAGCGCGCTGACACCGAGCTTCGCGTCGGTTTGTACGTAGACGTCGGCGGACCGCCCGTCACCCATCACGATGTGCGGCCGGGTGTCCAGCTGGATGTACTTCGCGCCGGGGTAAAGGTATCCGTGCTCGGTGGTGTATTTGTTCAGCCCGGCGCCGACCGCGATCACGACGTCGGCGTCCTGGAACAGCTCCATCGCGGTACGTGTCGCGTAGAGGCCCGAGATGCCGACGTGATACTCGTCCTGATCCGACAGCCACGTCTTGGCCATCAACGTGGTGGCGATCAGCGCGCCGGTGTCCGCCGCGAGCCGCAGCACCGCCTCGCCGGCGCCCGACCGCATCGCGCCGCGACCGACGATGATGACCGGCCGTTGGGCCGTCGCGAGAATGTCCGCGGCCGCGTTGATGCGGGCCGGGTGCGGGTAGGGCGGCTCGACGTCACGCAGCAGTTGCGTGGACGGCGTGTATTCCTCGTCGTCGTCGAACGACTGCTGCTGCGTGTTCATCGGTGCGCTCAGCAGGATCGGCCGCGACTCGGTGCGCGCGCGGTAAAACGCAGTCTGCACCGCCTCGTAGGCGTTCTCCGCCTTGCTGAGGTGAACGAAACCAGCCTCACACGCCTCGGCGAAACGCTTCTGGTCCAACTTCTGCACGTAGGAGTCGTCACCCACCGGTGCCTCGCCGACGAAGGCGACCATCGGCGTGCGGGCGCGCGATGCCACGAGCAGCGTGGTGGCCAGCTGGGCGACGCCCGGCCCCGACGTGGTGGTGCACACGCCGGGCGTACCCGCGGTGCGGGCCCAGCCATCGGCCATCGCGAGACCGCCGCCCTCGTGCCGCACCTCGAACTGCCGGACGCCGAGCTTGTCCAGCTCGTTCATCCAGTACATGTTCGCGTCGCCCATCATGCCGAACACGGCGGTCGTGCCCTCCGCCACGAAAGCGCGCGCCAGCGCCTGATAGACCTTCATTCACGTCGTCCTTCCCGATGGCCTCGCCAGAGCACAACCAAGGTTACATGCATTAAGCATACAAGATTGACCCGGCCCACGAAAGCAACTAGCGTCCGTCGTGCCAGAGGCCTCGTCGAATTGGCGCCGACCTGCGTGCCGGTCGTCAGCAGCATGGACATGGGCGCGAGTGCAGCCCTAGTGTGGTGCTTGTATACGAATCCGCAATCAACCGTTATCCCATCACCTGTCATCTCAGTGAGGACGGCATCGTGAACGCCCGACCGACCGAGCTCAATAACGACGCCGTCCCCGGTCTGCCGCGACTCGTGCTGCCGAACAACGGATCGGCGCCGACCCGCGGGAGCATGCCCGAAATGGTGGCGGGCGCGCTGCGCGAGGCGATCCTGGACGGAGCGCTCGAGCCCGGTGCGTGGCTGCGCGAAGCTGAGGTGGCACGCGAGCTCAACGTGAGCCGGACACCGGTGCGGGACGCGTTCCGGATCCTCGCCGCCGAGGGCCTGGTCACCATCAACGCCAACCAGGGTGCGGTGGTCAGTGCGATGACCAGCGACGACGTGCTCGAGCTTTACGTGATGCGAGAGGTGCTCGAGGCGCTTGCCGCTCGGCTCGCGGCGCGGCGCGCGGCGCGTCGGTGCCTGCAGGAGTTCTCCGCGCTGATTCCGGAGATGAAACTGGCCGGCGAGCGGGGTGACCATCGGGAGCTGTCGCGACTCAACTTCCAGTTCCATGCGATCATCCGGGACGCGGCAGGCAACCGCTATCTGGAGCGGGCGTTGACCCAGGTGCAGAACGCGGCGCGCCGGTTCCCCGATCCGACGCTCGGTTTGCCGGGCCGGGTGGCGGAGTCGATCGCCGAACACGTCGCGCTCGCGGATGCGATCAGCCAGGGCGATGCGGCGACCGCCGAGAAGCTGTCCGTCGAGCACATGCGCCACCTGTCCGAGTTGCGCATCCGCATGCTGCTGCACACGTGACCGCGTCCGGCTGACGGCGACGAGATCTTCGGTCGCCGAACGCATCGAAGAGGCCATCGACGTCAGCGGGCAAAGTCTGCGGTCGTGGCGATGACCGTCGCGATGTCGTCCGCATCCGCGGCGCGCCACCACGCGTCGCGGATCCGGTCCCGAGCGGCTTCGTCGATGACGCCGGCGCTCGCCGCGTCGAACTTCGCGTTGATCTCGTCACGACTCATCGGGTTCTTCGAATGCCCGCGGTGGTAGCCGACCTCCTCGACGAATCGGTCGCCGTGCACATCCGTGACGATGAGCCGTGCCCGGGGTACTCCGGCGATCCCGCCGCCCGGTGGCCGGAATCCGGCGGTGAACTCGGGATCCTCGCGTACCGAGATCTTGCGCATCAAGGGTCGTAGCGCCGGATCGGCGATGCGGTCCGGAGTGAACGACGACCGTACGTCGATGGCGCCGTCGACAAGCGCGACGGCGAGCAGGTACGGCATGCTGTGGTCGGCGGTCTCGCGCGTCTGCGGATCCCACTTGGACGGGTGCATCGCGATCTCGTGGTAGGCCTGCCAGTAAGTCTCGATCTCGATGCTCGCGATGTCGTCAACCGGCCGCCAGGCGCGCACCCTCGGCATCAGTCCCAGCAATGCCTGGCCATGCGTCTCGGCGGGGAACTGCTTGAGATGCGAGATCTCGACTACGAGTCGACCGTCCGCGTTCGCCGGCAGTCGCAGGTCGAACGGACCGGTGGCCTGCTCCCACAGCCCGGTGCGGCCCTCGAACGGTTCCGCCGGTCCGGTCATGCCGAGTTGCGCGAGCCGCACGGCAAACAGCGCACTGTGCATCGCCGACGCGGTCGCGCAGCCCTTCCACATCGACAGCACGCCGGTTCGGTTCACGCGGAGCGGCACGTGCGGCACCAGTGCGAGCGAGGCCGCGTTGCCCATCTGTGCCTCGTCGAGGTCGAGCATGCGGGCTACCGCGACGGCCGCCGCGACGCCCATGAACGTGCCTTGATCCCAGCCACGGTCGCGGATCGGCGCCACGTTGCCGAGCGCGCCGAGTAATTCGTACGCGAGCGCGATGCCGGTGATGACGTCAGTGCCGCTGGCGTGCACGGTCTCCGCGGCGGCCAGCACGGCGGGAATCATGTCGCTCGGGTGCCCGCCGCCCTGCGCCATCATGCCGTCGTTCCAGTCGTACGTGCGGACCATGCTCGTGTTCGCGAACGCGGCTAGCTCCGGTGTGGTCCGGAAACCGGCACCGAACACGGTCGCCGGACGATCGCACGTGATGCCGCGCGCCGACTCGACGGCGATGCGCGCGGGTTCCGCGTCGGACCCGACGATTGCGCACGCGATCGAGTCCACGATGCGGTCCATCGTCGCGTCGATCGCCGCGGCGCTCACCTGAGACGGCGAGAATGCCTTAGCGTACGAGACGAGCTGGGTCGTTACGCTGTCCACGCGACGGTCCTCCGAAGTTACATACGATGTGCATACGGATGCTATGGCGCGGTTCCGTGCTGGTCAACGTCGCGTACCCGTCACGAGCCGGACCGCCGTCGTGCCGCCTGGCCACCCGCGACGCGACCGAACACCGCGCCGTTGGTGAGCCCCGAGCCGCCCGGGTAGTTGAAGTAGAAGAGCCCGCCGACGAGCTCGCCGGCCGCGTAGAGGCCGGGGATCGGCTCGAGCCCGGTATCCAGCACGCGCCCGTCCGTGTCGATCCGGAGACCGCCGAACGTATACGTCAGCCCGCACGTGACGGCGAACGCCTGGAACGGTGGCGTGTCCAGCGTGTTCGCCCAGTTCGACTTCGGCACTGCGAGTCCCACCGCGGCGCGGCCGTCCTTGACGTTCGGGTCGAACGGCATGGACTGGTCCACGGCCGCGTTGTATTCCTTCATCTCGTTCAGGAAACCGGCGACATCGATGCCGTCCAGCCGCGTGGCGAGTTCCTCGAGCGTGTTCCCGCTCGCCCGGGTCACTTGGCGGATGCGGTACTCGTCGCGCAGCAGGTGCGCGACCTTCGCGTCGAATATCTGCCACGCCATCTGGTTCGGTTGCTCGAGCACACGCCGGCCGTACATCGCGTACGTGTAGTTGCGGAAGTCCGCGCCCTCGTCGACGAAGCGCCGGCCGTCGACGTTGACCACCACGCCGAAGGGATAGCTGTGCTTCTGGAAGCCGTCGCCGACCGCGAGGTCACCGAACTCCGGGGCATTGAGGTCCCACTGCACGGCGTGGCATCCCGACCAGTTGCCCGCCGGGCTCGCGCCAATCTGCAGCGCCATGTTGATGCCATCGCCGGTGTTGTAGGAACTGCCGCGTACCTTGGCGAGATCCCACCCCGGGCCGAGATAGCGGGTACGCCATTCGGTGTTGGCCTGGAACCCGCCGGCGGCAAGCACCACCGCGTCGCACGCGATCGTCTCCTCCCGCCAGCCATCGCGCACAACTACGCCGCTCACCCCGTCCGATCCGGTACGCAGTGCGAATGCGCGCGCGCCGAATCGCGTCGTGACACCGCGCCGATCGGCGGCACGTGCCAGATGTTCCACGAGGCCGGGTCCGCCGCCGACCGCCTCGATCGTCAGCCCGCCCCAGAACGTGAAGCGGCCGTCCACCTCGAACGCCTGTCGACCGTAGATGGGCGCGAACCGTACGCCTTCGTCGCGCATCCACCGCAGCGTCGACAGACTTCGCGACACCAGCGTCTGTGCGAGCTCCGGATCGGCGCGGTATTTCGTGACGCGTGCGAGATCCTCAAAGAACGCGGTTTCGTCATAGCGACCGAAGTCGGTCACCCGCAGTTGGTCGTCGGTGAGGTCGGGCACCAGCGAGACGATGTCGTCGACGCCGTTGTAGGCCACGCGCATGGCGCCCGCGGTGAATGCGGTGTTCCCACCGCGCTTTGGCTCTGGCGCGCGCTCGAGCAACGTGACGCGTGCGCCGGCCTCGGCGGCGGACACCGCGGCGCACAATCCGGCGTTGCCACCGCCGACGACGACGACGTGGGTGCTCTGATCGCTCACCCGTCACACCCTTCCGTGTTGGTGACGTTCCGTTGCACAGCGCGGCTACCGCGTCGCGGCCGGGTCGTCGCTGACGATCACCGTCTTCAGCTGCGTGTAGTGGTCCAGCGCGGCGAGGCCTTTCTCCCGGCCGAGCCCGCTCTGCTTGTAGCCGCCGAACGGCGTCTCGACGCCGCCGAGCGGATAACGGTTGATCTGGATCTGTCCGGCCTCCAGGTCACGCGCGAGGCGGTGTGCGGTGGCGATGTCACGGGTGAATACGCCGGCGGCGAGCCCGTAGATCGAATCGTTGGCGATGGCCACCGCCTCGTCCAGATCGGTGAACTCGAGCACGGTCTGCACCGGTCCGAAGATCTCTTCGCGCGCGACGCGCATGTCGTTGCGCACGCCGGCGAGCACCGCCGGCATCAGGAAGTGGCCGGGCAACGCCGGTCGATCGCCGCCGACGAGCAGCCGCGCACCCTCCGCGCGACCGGATGCGATGGCGGCCATGACCTTGTCGAGTTGTTGGCCGGACGCGACCGGTCCGAGGTCCGGATCGTCGATGCCGGGGCCGACCGTCAGATCGCCAACCGCGGTGGCCAAGCGTTTGGCGTATTCCTCGGCGATATCGCGGTGTACGACGAGGCGCGTCGTCGCAAAGCACGACTGGCCGGCGTTGCGCACCACCGCCATCGCCCCGGCGTTGACCGCGGCGTCGAGATCGGCGTCCGGCAACACGATGGTCGGCGACTTGCCGCCGAGTTCCAGGTTCACGCCGATGACGCGCTCGGCCGCCATCCGGAGGATCTGCTTGCCGGTGGGTACCGAACCGGTGAAGCCGACGTGTGCGACGCCCGGATGCGACACGAGCGCCGCACCGGTGCTGGCGCCACGACCGGCGATGACGTTGCACACTCCGGCCGGCAGCCCAGCGTCGACGAATAAACGCGCAGCGGCGAGGCTCGACAGCGGCGTGATCTCCGACGGTTTCACCACCACCGTGTTGCCAGCCGCGAGACAGGGCGCGACACCGCGACACATCTGGCTGATCGGCGAGTTCCACGGCGTGATGTGTGCGACGACGCCGTAGGGCTCGCGCAGCGTGTAACTCCAGTAGGTTCCGTCGCCCGGAATCGTCTCGCCGTAGATCTTGTCCGCCGCGCCGGCGTAGAACTCGAAGTAACGGGCGGCCGTTTCCACGTCGGCCCGCGCCTGCCGCAGCGGCTTTCCGGTGTCGTACGTCTCGAGGCGAGCGAACGCCTCGGCCTCCTGCCGGATCGCGCTCGCGACGCGGAACAGGATCCGGCCGCGCTCGGGTGCCGAAACGCGGCGCCACACCGATGCGTACGCGCGCTGTGCCGACGCGACCGCGGCGTCGACGTCGTCGGGCGTCGCCTCGGTGACGCGCGCGAGTTCCGTGCGGTCGGCCGGATTCTCCACCACGATCGTCTCGCCGTGCGTCCCGCGGAACGCGCCGTCGACGACCGCGCCAAGTGCGACGGCGCCAACCGCGGTGGCGTCGACGAGCAGCGGCGAGGGCACCGTCATCGTGGTGCTCCGGCGCTGGCCGGCCACGTGACGACGTCCGCCGGCGAGATGTCTCCGCCGTCGAGCACCGCGCGCGCGTTGCGGTAGGCACGTTCGATGACCCGCGGAAAGTTGTTCGCGACCGCGCCACCCACGTGTGGGGTCAGCACCACGCGATCCAGCGCCAGCAAGGGTGACGTGGTCGGCAACGGCTCCTCGGCAGTGACGTCGAGACCGGCACCGAGCACGCGACCATCGGTGATCGCGGCGGCGAGCGCGGCCTCGTCGATGAGTGAACCGCGCGCGGTGTTGACCAGGATCAGGCCGGACTTCGTACGGGACAGCGTGTCCGCGTTGATGATCCGGTCGGTGGCGGGCGTACTGGGCAGATGAAGCGAGATGACGTCCGAGGTCTCGATGACCTCGTCCGGCGACGCGTACCGCACCGAACATTCCGCCTCGACGTCGGGCGCCGCGCGGCGTACGTCGTGGTAGATCAGCGTGACGCCGAACGGCACGAGCCGGCGCGCCACGGCCTGCCCAATGTGCCCGAGGCCGAGGAGACCCACCGTCTTGCCGAGCAACTGGTAGGACTCCGCGCGCAGTGCCTCCTTCGCGATCTGGCCGGTGCGGGCCGCCGCGCTCGCTCGTACGAAGTGCCGGCCCACCGCGAGGATCAACAGAACCGTCAGCTCGGCGACGGCGTCCGCATTGATTCCCGCCGCCTTCAACACCACGACGTCGTTGGCCTCGGCGGCCGCGCAGTCGATCTTGTCAGTTCCGACGCCGAGCTTCTGCACCAGCCGCACATCGGGCGCGCCGGCCGCAAGTGTCTCCGCGTCAACCGTTCCCCACATGGTCAGCAGCACCGTTGCGCCCTTCGCCGCGGCGCGCTTCGCATCCGCGCCGTCGTCGTCGACGAACACCACGTCGAAGTCAGCGCCGAACGTGTCGGTGATGACACGACGCGACGCCGGTGGCATCAGGTCGAGGACCGCCGCGATCGGCTTCATCGGCACCGCCCCATCGGGTTTGGCAGATGACGTGCTCGAGGCATGATCGCCATCACCCGCGCAACAAGTCGAAGAGCACGCGGGACGGCGCTGGGTCGACGTGCGCGCCGATCAGCATCGGCCGGTCGCCCTGCAGCCCCTTCGCGATCGCGGCACGCAGGTCGTCGGCGTTGTCGACGTCCACGCCGTCCAGGTCGAACGCGTCGGCGAGCTTGGCGCACATGACCGGCGGCAAGGACACGCCGACCTCGGCAAGGTGCCGTCGCTCCTGCTTCACCTCGATCTGGGTGAGCGATCGGTCCATCACTGCCACGAACACCGCGGGTACGCCGTCGTCGGCCGACACCATCAGCTCGGTCGCGCGCATCAGGAGCGAACCGTCGCCCATGAACGAGAGCACCGGCCGTCCCGTGGCGCGCCGCAGCGCGACCGCGGCCGGAATCGAGTAACCCATGGTCGACAGCGCATTCGACGCGAAGAAGCGGTCCGGTTCGGTCAGGTCGCTGAGCATGACGATCAGCGGTTTGCTGAAACCCGCGTCCGCTGTCACGTACCCATCGCGAGGCCACGCGTCGAGCGCGGCGTCGACCGCTTGCGCGACCGAGAACGCGTCGTCGCCCGGCGGCAGAAGCTTGTCGCGCAGGCCGTGGCGGTAGGACGCGACGTCGGCCTGGCTCCACTCCGACGCCCCGTCGAATCCCGCGTCGGACGCCGCGGCGCTGGCCGCGGCGAACAGCGACTCCGGATCGGCGACGAGCTGCGCGGTGAACGGATTTGCCCACTCGGTGAACGACTCCGCGGTGACCGCGATCGCGTCGGCGGCAAAGCACCACGGCTTGTTGTAGAAGTCGAATGACTCCGGGTCGACGGCGATCACGAGGTCCGCCGCATCGAGCAGATCCTTCTCCAATCGGCCATTGAGGAATGTACCGGCGAAGTACGGGGATCCCGAGTGCAGCAGGCCCTTCTGCCGCGTCGTGGTGAACACGGGAACCTGAAACGTCGTGGCGAAGACATCGAGCGTGCCGGTCGTGATCCGCCGGCGCCGACCGCCCACCACGAGTGCGGGCCGGCGTGCGATTCGGAGCCGATGGAGCAGGGTGTCGACCGCTGCCGGATCGGCCGGCATCCGGCCCTGCTTCGCGCCGACCCACCGAGAATGACTCCGTTCAGTCGCGACGGCGGCCGCGGCCGGATCGACGGTGCCCTCGCTCGTCGCCACGCCGTCGGGAATCTCGAGGTAGACCGGGCCTGGCCGGCCGGACATCGCCTCGTCGATCGCGCGACCGACGACGCTCGCCACGTTCATGTCCGACGTGACCCGAGCGCGCCACTTCGTCATCGGCGTGACGAGATGCTCGATGTTGAAGCCCTGCCGTACGACGAAGGGCAGCCCACCCGCCGGATGCTGGCCGGAGATGAGGATCAGCGGTATCTCGTCGAGATATGTGTTGAGCAGACCGTTGACGCCGTTGCTGACGCCCGGAGCGAGTGACAGCACCGCCACGCCAGGCAACCCGGTCACCTGCGCATCGGTGGCCGCCATGATGACGGCCGACGACTCGTTGAACGCGGTGCAGTAGTCGAGGCCGGCGGACTGGAACGCGTCGAGCAGCGCCATGTGATCCTCGCCGGGCAGCCCGTAGACACGGCGAACCCCGAGTGCGCGAAGGGCCTCGGCGACCTGCTGTGCGATGATCACGGGCGCTACCTCGTCTCCAACCATGTTGCATGCGTTCGAGATGCAAGCGGCGGCTATGATCCCGTCTGAATCAGTGAGCCCACGGGGTTCATCGTGCGCTGATAAGCGGTGCGCGCATCTTCAGATTACATGCAATTTCTTACCCTAGGTCTCGGCCGGCGGCTTATCAAGCGCGCGGGGAGTGCATCGGCTCACGGACACGTCACCGGCATCTCGGTCATCGACTCGATCTCCTCGGCCGTGAACCCGGGCGCCACCCGGACTACCGTGAACCGGCTGTCGATCCGGTGCAGCACGCAGAGATCGGTCACCACGTAGTCGACGCAGCCGACACCGGTCAGCGGATATGCGCACCGCCGCACCAGCTTGTGCTGCTTGTCGTTGGTCAGGTGCGTCATCATGACCATGAGCTGCGCGCCGCCGGCCGCCAGGTCCATCGCGCCGCCGATCGTGCCGCCGTGCCGGTCCGCGGTGGCCCAGCTCGCGAGACTGCCGTACGAGTCGACCTGCAGCGCGCCGAGGATCACGAAGTCGACCTTGCCGCCGCGTACCATTTCGAACGACGTCACGCTGTCGAAGAACGACGCGCCGTGGTCGAGGTGCACGTAGTAGCTCGCCGCGTTGTAGACGTCCTGGTCGTAGTCGTCCGCCGTGGCGTCCTCGCCGGCGCCGAGCATGCCGTTTTCGGCGTGCGTGACGATGTCGCGTCCCTTGGTGAAGTTCGACACCAACGTCGGGATGCCGAGACCGAGGTTGACGTAGGACGGTTCAGGCAACAATTCCGCCGCCACACGTGCCATCTCGCGACGCGTCCAGCCGGGCCGGCCGTCGTAGGTCACCGCGGTGTCGATGTCGGCGCCGCCACGCCGTACCTTCGGAAACGGTACGACCTCCGGCGCCTGCTGCAGCACGCGCGTCACGAATACGCCCGGCAGGTCGATCTCCTCGGGCGCGAGTGCGTCGACGACGTGCTGTGCCTCGACGATGACGACCCTCGCGGCCTTTGCCATCGCCGGGTTCAGGTTGCGGCCGACGCCGCGGAACGACACATTGCCGAAGCGGTCGGCGCGGTGTGCCCGGATGAACGCGAAGTCCAGCGACAGACCGCGTTCCATGATGTACGGCTCACCGTCGAACCACCGGACATCCTTGCCCTCCGCGACGCGGGTGCCGTATCCGGTCCTGGTGTAGAACGCGGCGATCCCGGATCCGCCGGCGCGCAACCGCTCTACGAGCGTGCCCTGCGGTACGAGTTCGATGCCGATCTCACCGGTACGGATGAAGTCGTCGGCGCCGCGCGAGATGGAGACCGTGATGTGCGCGATGCGGTGGTTCTCGAGCAACGTCCAGATCGAGTTTGGGTTGCCGCCCACGGAGTTCGCGACGATGCACAGATCCTTCGTGCCGCGCTCCAGCAACGCGGGGATCAGCCCCTGGTAGGTCCGCGACGGCCCGAAGCCACCGATGCCGAGCACTGCGCCGTCGGGAATGTCGGCCACCGCGTCGGCGGCGCTCGCCACGCGCTTGTCGATCGTCATGCGTCGCCTCCGTTCGGCCGCCGCGACGGCGGCGCGGCCGGCACCAGCGCGGCCGCCCCGGCCGGCCGGAAGCGCGGCAGCGCGGTGCCCTCCGAGGTGCGGTGGAACACCACCTCGACGGGCTGGCCGATCCGTACCTCCTCGACGTCGCAGTCGACGATGTTCGTCATGACGCGCGGTCCTTCGTCCAGTTCGACATACGCGAGGACGTACGGCGCACTGGCGTATACGCCCATACCGCGGCGTACGACTGAGTAGGTATATACGTGTCCCACTCCACTTGCCTCCTCCCACACCGTCTCGGTGGAGTGGCAGAACGGGCACACGGGTCGCGGGTACCAGATCGGCTCACCGCACGCCGTACATCGGCGCAGCAACAGGCGGCCCTCGGACGTGGCGGCCCAGAATTCGGCCAGTTCCGGAGAGACGTCGGGGGCGGGCGCTGGAAGCTCGGGCGCCTCGACGATCTCAGCGCGATGACCGCTCACGAATCCTCCTGACCCAGCACGAGCACCGCGCTGCGCATCCGCGCCGCAAGGTCGCCGCCGACGCCGCTGACCAGTGCGAGATCGCAGTCCGAGACCTGCACCTCCGGAGCGGTCTCGCCGCGTAGCTGGCGTACCGCCTCGATGATCTTCGTCATGCCGCCGCGATTGCTCGGATGGTTGTTGCACAGTCCGCCGCCGTCGGTGTTGAACGGCAGCCGGCCATTCGGGGCGATCAGGCCACCATCCGACACGAATCGGCCGCCATCGCCGCGCTCGCAGAACCCGAGGCCCTCGAGCTGTTCGACGACGGCGATCGTGAAGGAGTCGTAGATCGAGGCGTAGTCGATGTCCGCGGTCGTGACGCCCGCCTCGGCGAGCGCCATGGGTCCGGCGAACGCCGCGCCGGTGTAGGTCACGTCCACCTTGCCACCATCGCTCGTCTTCGGCGCCTCACCGTGGCCGAGCACCTTCACCGATCGGCGCGGTAGCCCCCGCGCGACCTCCGGACTCACCACCACGATCGCGCCGCCACCGTCCGTGACGACGCAGCAATCGCCGCGGTGCAACGGATCCGCCACGAGCGGCGAGTTCACCACGTCGTCGACCGTCATCGGCTTGCGGAGGTAGGCGTTCGGGTTGAACTGCGCGTGATACGACGCGGCCACCTTCACCTCGGCAAGCTGCTGGCTGGTTGTGCCGAATTCGTACATGTGCCGGGTGGCGGCCAACGCGTAGCTCGCGAGCGGCGGACGCGCTCCGAAGATCAGCTCGAACGGATCTTCGGGTGGCGCGACCCCACCGCCACCGCCACCGGATGCCTTGCCGGCCAACGTGATAAGGGCGACCGTGCACTTGCCCATCGCGATCGCGGCGGCGGCGTGCCCGACGTGGTAGAGCGGCGAAGCGCCGCCGCATTCGGTCGAGTCCATGTAGGTGAGCCGCAGGCCCAAGTAATCGGCGATGGACAGTCCGCCGACTCCCGGCGCGTCCCGCCCGGTGAACAGGCCGTCGACGTCGGCGAGTGAGAGACCGGCATCCGCGACAGCGCCGAGCGCGACCTCGGCGTGCAGCTGCGCAACGGAGGTGTCGGGCAACTTGCGGCCCGGGTGCTCGTACGCGCCGACAATGAACGCCTTGCCGCGAATGCTCACCGGTCATGTCCTCGGGATAGGTGTGCTAGCAACGCGATCGGCTCGCTGACGTCGGGTGCGGCCTCGATGTTCCACCAGGCCTTGCGGATGCGTTCCTTGCGTTCGCCGTCCACCACGCCGCGACAGGTCTGGTCGAACTTCGCGTCGATATCCGCTTGCGTCATGGGTTCGCGCAGGTGGCCTTTGTGGTAGCGGACATCGATGGTGCGCGTGTCGCCGGACTTGACACGGAACACGGCGCGGACCGGATGCGCGCGCGTCACGCCATCCACCGCGTCACGGATAGCGTCGAACTCCGGCGTCGAGCTCACCCGAATCTTTGCCATCACCGGACGCAGCGCGGGATCGAGGAACCGCTCCGGACGGTACGAGTCAAGGGTGAGTTCCCCGTCGACGAGGGCGACCGCCAACATGTAGGGCAGGCTGTGGTCCGCGGTCTCGCGCGTGCGTGGGTCGTATTTCGGCGGATCCGCGACGTGCCGGGCGGTGATGTCGGCCATGGTGATGTCGATCGACTCGATGTCGTCCACCGATGCCCAGGCCCGGATCTCCGGTACTCGATCGAGCAGACCGAGCACCTGGCTCTCCGCCGGCACCGGCTTCTGGTGCGACATCTCCATCACGCTCGGCCCACCGGACACGACCGGCAGCCTCGGCTGGAACTCGCCGAGCAGTGTCCACAAGCCGTAGAAGCCCTCGATCGGCTCGGGTGCGGAGGTAAAACCGTCCCGCGCAAGCAGTGCGCAGAACACCGCGTTGCGGACCGCGAACGCGGTGGACGCGCCCTTAGTCATGGACAGCTCGCCCCATCGGTGTACGGCCAACGGGATCGCGGTGGTGAGACCAAGCGACGCGATGTGTCCCAGTCGATCCCGGTCGAGGCCGAGCAACCGGCCGCACGCGAGACCGGCCGCGACGCCCATGAACAGCCCCTGGTCGAAGTGCTTCCGGTCGACGGCACAGCCGAGGCCGCCAAGCAACTCGTACGCGAGCGCCGTCGCGACCACGAACTGCGTGCCGGTGCAGTGCGCGATCTCGCCGACCGCGAACAACGCGGGCAGCATGTCGCTCGGGTGCCCGCCCCCCTTGGCCTGCATCCCGTCGTTCCAGTCGTACGTCCGGATCGCCACGGCGTTGGCGAACGCGGCCATGTCCGGTGCGTAGCACGTGCCGTGTCCGATCACGGTGGCACCCGGTTCGGCGCGAGTCGTCGTCGCGAGCCGCGCCGCGATGCGTGCCGACTCGGCCGTCGTGCCGGCGATCGCGACACCAACGGCATCGACGAGATGGTTCACCGTCGACGAGCGAGCCGCTTCCGTGAGGCTCGCTTCCGAGAAGTCGAGCGCATAGTCGACAATTCCCGCCGTCGTCCGATCCACCACCACACTCCTACCGTCGGTATCACTTCCAGGTGCAGCACTGTCCGTATCACTTCCGGGGACGGTGCGCCGACCGGAGGTCCAGGCGCTTTGGCTAGTAATCGTGCGCCGACCGGAGGTCCAGGCGCTTTGGCTAGTAATCGTGCGCCGACCGGAGGTCCAGGCGCTTTGGCTAGTAATCGGCTAGTTATTGCGTTGCTGGGCTTCCTTGACCTTGTCGATGACGGTCCGGACCGGGATCCGTTGGCCCTTGTTCGGCGCACCGGGTCGGATGATCATCATGGTCAGTCCGTCCGGCCCGACCTTGAACGGTCCGTACGGAGTGTTCGCGTCCGTGTAGTGCACGCTGCCCGGTGTGAGTACCTCGCCGGCCATGTTGACCGTTCCCTTGATGACGACCTGGAACTGATCATGGTCGTGGTAGTGCGCCTCGGACTCGTACCCGGCCGGGAACTGAACCACGTTGACCCAGTGCCCCTCGCCGTGGTCGCCGATGAGGACGTAGTTCATTCCCTCCCGACCCGGCCGGGGCGTCACGTCCTCCATCCGTACGGTGAGCTCTCGTCGCATGGCGCGTCTCCTTCGTGTCGCTACGGTCGCGCGGGTCGGTCGGTGGTGGGGAAGTGGTGCTGGATCATCGGCAGGCTCGCCGGTTCCGCGTCGAGATACACGTCGCCGTCGACGATCGCGATCGGATAGGTGGGAATCGGCGCGCTTGGCGGGCCGGCGACCGCCGCACCGGTGCGCAGATTGAACGTGCCGAGATGCCACGGGCACAGGATGGTGCGCTTCCACGTCACCGCGCCGTTCACCAACGGTGCGGCGCGATGGCTGCACAGTGCCGAGAACGCGTACACCTCATCCCGGATGCGAACGACGGCGATCGAGCGTTCGTCGACCGTCACCACGACGGGCTGCAGCTGCTCGAGATCGGACACGGCCGCAAGTCGGTGCACCAGGCCTCCGCTCTCCTGCTGGTGCGCGGAACCAGATTGCATGTGTATTGCACACAATATTTGCTACCGTAACGAGACGTCAAGACGCCTGTGACGGCGGACGAAACACGCCCTAACCTCTGCGGGCGCCGGCGCCGAACCGCGATCGCCCTATCACGTGTGCATGTAATTGGGCGCCACGAAGTCGGGGCGCGCACGAAGCGCAGCGCGCACGCTGACGTCCCGCCACGGCAGCACGACGTCCGTCCATGCCGCACCAGCGGGCGACGCGAGCCATGCCAGTGCCGCGGCCGGCTCGGCCGGATCCTGGAGACCGTTCTCGTCGCCGGCGGCGTATTGCGCGCGAGCCTCGTCGACCTCCGCGGCGGAACGTGACGACGCGAACAGCGCCGTGTCGACCTGTCCCGGGTGGAACGCGTGCACGCGGATGCCAAAGTCGGCGACCTCGGCGGCGGCCGCGATTGTCATGTGCTCGCACGCCGCCTTCTGGCTGCCGTACATCGACCTCGTCGGCCGCGGCCGCTGCGCGGCGCCGGACACCACGTTCACCACGGTGCCGCCGCGACGCGAGATCATGCCCGGCAGGATCAGCTTCATGAGATAGAACGGTCCGAACGTGTTGACCATCGCGGCCGTTCGGAATCGTTCGATGTCCAGATCCCATACGGGTGCACGCATGCCCGGCATGCCCGCGTTGTTGACGAGTACGTCGATCGTCGGGTGGTCGACGAGGATGGCGGTCACCGCCGCACGAATGGATGTCCAGTCGCCGACGTCCGCGCTGACTCGGTGGACGTACGGATCCGGATCGGGCTGCGCTGCGAACGGATCGCGAGAAATCGCCACCACCTCGGCACCGCGGGCGCGAAGCGCGCGGACGGTGGCGGCGCCGATGCCGCGACTGGCACCCGTCACGAGCGCGGTGCGACCTGACAAGTCGCCGGACTGCGGTGTGCTCGCCCCGTCACTCGCCATGGCCTTCCTTCCGGTCCTTGGAAATGGTCGCCAGCAAGGACATCAGATCCGCGATGTCCGCGGAGTCACGGATGCCCCACCATGCCTCGCGCAGGCGAGCGCCGTCGTCAGCGGTCATGAATCGGTCGCATATCGTCATGAACTTGCCGTCGATATCGTTCCGGGTCATCGGGTTACGGTGGTGGCCCTTGTAGTACATGACCTGTTGGCGGTACTCGCGTCCGTCGGTGGTACGCACAACGATTCGCGCCGGTGCGGGCCGCGTTACGCCGTGCATCAGGTCGCGGCGCAGGCGGGACAACTCGTCGTCCGGCCGGCACCGGATCTTGTGCATCAACGGCCGCAGGGCTGGGTCGAGATAGCGCTGCGGATGGTACGAGTCGAGCGTGATTTCGCCGTCCACGAGGGCGACCGCGAGCATGTAGGGCAAGCTATGGTCGGCCGTCTCGCGGGTGCGTGGGTCGTATTTCGGCGGGTCGGCGATGTGCTCGAACGCGTGGTCGGGCAGGTCGACGGTGATCGCTTCGATGTCGTCGACGCCGGCGAACTCGCGGATGGCCGGGACAAGTTCGAGCAGCGCGAGCACTTGCGTCTCGGCGGGTACGGGCTTCTGGTGCGACATCTCCATCACGCTCGGACCGCCGGGCAGCACAGGCAACCGGATGTCGAACCCGCCGGTCTGGTGCTGCAGGCCGAAGATGCCCTCGAACGGCTCGGCCGGCCCGGTCATCCCTTCGCGCGCAAGGATCGCCGCGAAGACACCGTTGCGAACGGCGAACGCGGTCGCGCAACCCTTCATCATCGAGAGCGCACCCCACCGGCTCACGCCGAGCGGCACGTTTGGGACGAGCGCGAGCGACGCCGCGTGCGCCAGCCGCTCCGATTCCAGTCCCATCAGCCATCCGCACGCGAGCGCGGTCGCCGGCGCCATCAGCGTTCCCTGGTCGAGACCGAGGTCGCCGATCGGCACTTGAGCGCCCATGCCACCGAGCAGTTCGTACGCGAGCGTGGTGGCCGCGAGCACATCGGACCCGCGACTGTGGTGCACTTCGCCGATCGCGAGGATGCCGGGCAGCATGTCGCTCGGATGCCCCCCGCCCTTCGCCTGCATCCCGTCGTTCCAGTCGTACGTGCGCACCATGATGGTGTTCACGAACGCGGCGAGGTCCGGTGTGGTGGCCACGTCGAAGCCGATGACCGTTGCCGGCGTGTCGCTGCGCGCCGTTCGCGCGATGCGTGCACCGATGGCGGCCTGTTCCGAGTCGTGGCCGACGATCGCCACCGCGACGGTGTCCACGACGTGGTTGACCGCCGACGTGACGACCGGCTCGGTGAGGTTGGCGAGCCTGAACGACGCGGTGTAGTCGACGATCTGCCGCGTGATGCGGTCCATCCGCCTACTGGTCCTCTTCGCCGAGATACCGGCGCCGATTTGGGATGCTCGTCACGGTGTTGGCGACGCGGACGTCGACCAGCGTCGGCGCCGGGTCGCGGGCGAATTCCTGCGCCGCCGCGCGCAACTCGTCAGGCGTGCGTACCAGCGTTCCTCGGCCACCAAGCGCACGCCCGACGGCGCCGAGGTCCGGCGACCGGATCGCGATCATGTCGAGGTTGACGCCGGCCTTGCCGCGGTAGTGGTGCAACTCGGCGCCGAACCCCTCGTCGTTGAAGACGTTCACCATCACCGGGACGCGGTAGCGCACGGCCGTCTCGAACTCGGCGAGATGCATCATGAAGCCGCCATCGCCTTCCATGAGGAAGGACGGTGTGCCCTTCGCGATCGACGCGCCCATCGCGGTGGTCAGGCCCTCGCCGAGGCACGCGAAGTGCAGGTTGGGCAGCAGCCACGTGCGCTGCCGGTTCGCGAGCATGATGCCGAAATGGTTCTGGTGCCCGCCGCCGAGCACCATGCCGATATTCGGGGGAATGGCGTCGTCCAGCGTCCGCACCGCGGCGCGCGGGTCGATCGTGCCGGGCGGGATCTCATATTCGCGGCGGTCGTCCCACGCGGTGGCGATCATCTCGCGGGTCTTGGTCGTGTGGTAGCCGTCGGACTTGACCGAATGCTCGGCGAGCGCCGCGTTCAGCGCGGCGAGGCCAAGCTTCGCGTCGGCCTGGACATAACAGTCCGCGGTGCGGTGACCGCTCATCATCGCGTGCCGGCGCGGGTCGACGTGGACGAACTTCGCGTCCGGGTAAAGGTATCCGTGTTCGGTTGTGTACTGGTTGAGCGATGCGCCGACGGCCACCACGCAGTCCGACTCGGCGAACAGCTCCATCGCGGTACGCGTCGCGAACAGACCCGAGATACCGACGTGATAGGGGTAGTCGCCCAGCCAGTTCTTGCCCATCAGCGTGGTCGCGATGATGGCGCCGGTGCGATCGGCCAGATCGCGTATTTCGTCTCCGGCGCCGGCGAAGATGGCGCCGCGCCCGACGATGATGACCGGCTTGGAACTGCGACCCATGATGTCGACCGCTTCGGCGATCGCGGCCGGATGCGGTTGGACGGGACGCTGGTTGGCGAGCACCGCGTGCGACGGCACGTACACGTCGTCGTCATCGACCTGCTGCTGGTTGAGTTCGGAGGGCACGCCGAGCATCACCGGCCGGGATTCGGTGCGCGCGAGATAGAACGCCTTCTGGGTAGCCGCGTACGCCTCGGCGGCGGAGTGAATGCGTACGTATCCCGCCTCGATGCCCTCCGCGTACTTCTTCATGTCCAGTGCTTGCGCGTTCTCCTCGTCGCCGGTCGGCGTGTCACCGCAGAACGCGACGAGGGGAGTTCTCGCCCGACTCGCCACGATCATCGTGGTGGACAGCTGCGCCGCGCCGGGGCCGCCGGTCGTCGTACACACGCCGGGCCGGCCGGTCATCCGCGCCCAGCCGTCCGCCATCGCGAGCCCGGCGCCCTCGTGCCGCACCTGGTAGAACCGCGCACCCAACTCCTCGAGCGCGGACAGCCAATAGATATTCGAGTCGCCGGTCATGCCGAACACGTCCGTGGTGTGCTCGGCGGCGAACGCCTTCGCCATCGCGTCGTGGAATTTCATGCCCAGCCCCTCCGCTCTCGCGCCGCGGCTACCGGTCCGGGGCGCGGATGAATGCTCGTTACGCGCGTGCCCACGCGTCGATCAGTTCGTCGGATGTCACGACATCCCATCGGCCACGCATCACGAAAAGCGCGGCCTCGTGTAATGCCTCGTGCTTGCTTGTCACGCAATCGCTGACCACGACCGGGTAATACCCGTGGTCTTGCAGGCTGCGAACGGTCGACTCGACGCACCCCTCGGTCGCCGTACCCACCACGATGCCGGTCTTCGTCCCGGCGCCGCGAAGCAGCAGATCCATCGGCGTACCAACGAATGCGCTGGAGTGAAACTTGACGACGCGCCGCTCGTCAGGGCGCGGCGCGAGGTCCTCGGCGATCTCGTTGCCCCACGTGCCTTCGAGCTTGAAGTCCCACACGCCGACGTTTCGTTTGCGCGCCACGAACCGAAGCGTCGGTCCGGTTTCGTAGCGCGCATCAGCGGACTTCGTGGACACCGTGTAAATGATTGGTACGCCGCGGGCGCGCGCCTCGTCGAGCAGCTTGCGCAACGGCGCGACGATCCGCGTCAGGTACGTTATGTCGTTGCCGTGCTTGGCCATGGCACCGTGCGGCGACGCCTCGTCGTTCTGCACATCGATGACGAGGATCGCTGAATGGCCCGGCGTCACGATCTCGTCGATCGTCTCGAACACCTCGATGCCGCGAACGACCTTCACGTGTTCACCTAGCCGATCGCGTCATGGGCGTCGGCTTCGGGATCGATGCGCGCGTCGACGATGAACAACCCCGGCCCGGGCAACTCGAGGTCGAGCAGTTCCTGCTTGGTACGGATGACGACGCCACGTCCGCCGTACGCCCGCGCGAGCGGCTCTACGTCCGGGAAACCCATCCGAAGCACGTCCGGAGGCAGGCCGAACTTCGCAAGATAGCGGACCTCCGCGCCGTACATGAGGTCGTTGAGGACCACGACGGTGACGTCGAACCCGTATTCCCGGATGGTGTCCAGCTCCTGCGAGGCCATCGTGAAGCCGCCGTCGCCACAGAACAGCGCGATGCGTCGGCCGGGATGTGCGGCGGCCGCACCGATCGCGGCACCGAGCCCGAGCCCGACCGAGCCGTACCCACGTGACAGCAGCCAGCTGTGTGCGTCGCGCGCACCGACGAGGGTGGGCACCGCGACAATGTGACGGCCGGAATCCGTCACGACGACGCGGTCGTCCGGGAGCTTCCGGTCGAATTCGGTCAGCACGTCGCGCACGTCGAGTCCGCGTGCCGGATCGTGCCCGATGTCGACCTTCATGACCGTCGCGCGGATCTCGTCGACAGTCGGCAATCCGCCCTCAACGGATCGTGCGGCAAGTCCGCGACGTCGCCACTCATGGATCAGTGCCGGCACCGTGTTGCGCGCGTCGCCGAGCAGCGCGAGATCCGCACTGGACGCCATCATCGGCTGATCGAGGTCGATCTCACAGTGGATGACCTTCGCACCGCCGAACACCGTGCCACCGGCCGTGGTGTGCCGGTTTAGCGATGCGCCAACGCCGAGCACGACATCGGACTTCGCGAGAAATTCCTGCACGAGGCGTGGCGCCCAGGTGCCGCACAGGCCGAGGTTGCTCGGGTGGCCCGCGAAGATGCCGGTGCCCTGCAACGAGTTCGCCAGCCGAGCGCCGGTCAGGTCGGCGAATTCTTCGAGCGCCGACCGGACGCCGGCGTTGATCGCGCCGCGGCCGGCGACGATCAGCGGACGACGCGCTTGCTCGAACGCATCGATCGCGGCGCGCACCGCCTCGCTGTCGACCGGGGTCTGCGTCGTGGCGGACGTGTCGAAGTCTTGTGTCAGCGTTACGTCGTCGCGCATCACGCCGTCACCGATGCTCAGCACCTGCGGCCGCCCGTTCCACCTCGCCGCACGGATCGCGTCGTAGAACCGGGACTCGATGTCGCCGCCGTCCACGGCGTGATGGAAGCCGATGCCGATCGACTCCACGAGCGCCTTCTGGTGCACGTTCTTCGCGGTGGTGTCCTTGGTCGCCGGCGACTCGGCGACGAGCACCACGACCGGCGCGTGCACGCTGGACGCGACCATCAGGGCGTTGACGGCATTCGCGAGGCCCGGTCCGCGTTGCACGCTGCTGATGCCGACGAGACCGGTGGCGCGACTGAACGCCGCCGCGGCCGTGGTCGCGGTCTCCTCGTGTCTCGTCTTGACGAGCGGGAAGGCGCCGGTGGCGGTGCCGTAGGCGAGATAGGGCGCGTTGGTAGAGGCCAGCACGGCGAACACGGTCGGTGAACCACTATTGCGGATCAGCTCGGCGATCGCTTCAAAGCCCTTCAACGCCCGGCCTCCCGAGTTGTCTGACAGACGCGCCAACCGGATGGCCGCGCGTCGAGCTGACGATGCGCGGAGGCGGTCCGTCAGCACCGATCGTCGGTGCGCCTGCCGAGCGACGATAGTATACTAAGCGCATACGATCATGTCGACAGTCGATCTCGTACGTGCTGGCGCACGTGCGCTCGCCAACGCCTATCCGGCTTCGCCGAGCCCGGCCAAATAGTCCAGCGTTTCGGACAGCGGCATGACGTGTGCGTACTTGCGATGCATGTCGTAGAGGTTGATCGCGTGCGACGCTTCGGTGCGGTCGAATACGCACTCCTCGGGTACCACGACCGGGTAGCGCAGGTCGCGCGCGTCGACGACGGCGGCCCGGACGCATCCGCTGGTCGACTCGCCGGCGATGATCACCGTGTCGATGCGCAGCTGGTTCAGCACCGAGGCAATCGCAGTGCTGCCGAACACGCTGGCGGATCGCTTACGCATGACCGGTTCGCCCGGAAGCGGGGCGAGCTGGTCGAAGATGCCGTACTGGAATTCGCGCTCGGTGAGCTCCGCCGCGGTCGGCGTACGGTCGGCGTGGCCGACCTCCGGCCACTCCGAGATCTCCACCTCCCGGGTGACGTGCACGACGAACACGCTGGCGGCACGGGCCGCGACGAGCAATCGGCGCAGGTGCGGCAGCGCGTCCCAGCCCGCCATGCCGAGATGGGACCGGTTGTGCCGGACGGCCTCGAGCAGCGGCTCCGGACGGTCGCCGAACGCGAGCCGGTAGAGGTCGATCAGCAGCAGCGCAGGCCGGCGACCAAGCTGTCGTTTGTCGGAGAACGTCGGGTTCTGCGCGTCGTAGGCGCGGTCGGATTCGGTCAGGAACGCATCCCACACGCGTGCCATCCGGACTCCTTCGTCCGCTCGGGGCAGCGCGATCGGTCGGGACGAGCACGCTGCATACTACGAGCATTACGAGCGCATACTACTGCTGCGGCGACATCTCGGAGAGATCGTCGATCGTCAAATTGGCATTTCCACGCGCTTTTCACGCCTGATGCGCGACCGGGAGTGATCACAAATTGACGCCGTCTGGCACACGATGCTTGACGCGCCTTCCGACCGTGGGCTAGGTTCCGGTTCACTCGTAGCATACAACTAGTATCCGCGCTGGCTCTGGCTCCCGGCGCACGCACTCGGCGGCGACCGCGGCGCTCACCCAACACTCGTTCGCACCGACACCCGCGTTCATGCGAGGAGAAGCGAGATGAAGACCTCTGTCAGGTCACTGGCCGCAGTGGTGTGTATTGCCCTGCTGGCGGCCGGATGTAGCAGCAACGGCGGTTCCTCGTCCGGAGGATCCGCCAACGCCGCGGCGTCGAGCGGCCTGCCCGCCGACTTGATCGCGGCCGCGCAGAAGGAGGGTCAGCTCGCCATGGCTACCTCCGACAACATCCACGCGGCGGACTCCAAGATTTTTGACGCGTTCTCGAAGGAATTCGGCATCAAGGTCACGCAGACCTCGGGCAACACGTCGGAACTCAACAGCCGCATCCTCGCCGAGCGGTCGCAGGGCATCCACAGCGTGGACGTGGCGATCCTGGGCGACACCGGTCATACGAACTTCCTCAAGGCCAACGCGTACGTCCCGATCATCCAGGACATCGTGGTTCCGGACTTCCAGGACCGCTCCGACTGGTACACGCCGCAGATCCCGTTCCTGGCGGCCGACACCCAGCAGAAGTACGTGACCGACTATCTGGTCCGCATCGACCCGAACCTGACGCGCACCTACTACAACACCGACAAGATCCCGGCGGCCGACCTGGCACAGCTCAACTCCATGCAGGACTTCGCGACGAACCCGAAGTGGAAGGGCAAGATCGTCATCCCCGATGTTGGTGACGGCGCCGGCGACGGTGGCCTGGAAGGTTTGCAGGCCCTCTGGATGAAGATGGGCGCGAATTGGTTCAACCAGCTCTTCGCGAACAACACACCAATCGTGGTCGGCCCGTCGCAGTCTCGTCAGATCGTGGACGGACTCGCCCAAGGCAAGTGGTGGGTCTGCCTATTCTGCGACGAGATCTCCGCCGATGCGGCGACCGCCCAGAAGGACGGCCTGCCGGTCAGCGAGCTGAACAAGACGCTGCAGGAGGGCCCGGCCACCAATACGACCGGCCACATGGCGATCTTCGACGGTGCGCCACACCCGAACGCGGCCAAGCTGTTCATCAACTGGATCCTCACGAAGGAGGGTCAGACGGCGATCAACAAGTACATCGACCCGGCCGTCGCGTCCGGCGCGTCCGCGATCCGCAAGAGCGCTCCGCAAGGCAACCAGCCCGACGATCTATGGAACGACCTGCACAACTTCAAGCTCGACTTCGCCACGCCACAGGAATTGCAGACCGCCAAGGACCAGGTGCAGCCGTTCATCCACCAGCTGTTCGTCCAGTACCACCTGAACACGGCGAAGTCGTAGCGCCTCGACGATCGCAACTCATGTCAGTGCAAGGGCCGTAACGAGCGAGGGAGATCGTGACCGAGTAGCTAACCGGTCACGGTCTCCCTATCGCCACATCCGACCGTCGCCGACCGACCGGCAGCGGACATTCCACTCCCATGTTCGACAAGGACCCGCTCCCATGCTTGACGGGAACGCACACGGTGTCGGAGGTTGTACGCAATGGCGCTCACCACCCTGCCGCACGACGAACTGATCGCGGAGACGCCACCGCCGGACGACGGCGCGTCGAAGGTCAGACGGTTCGGCAGGTTCAGCCTGGGCGGAACGGTGATGGCCGCGACGATCCTGGTGCTCGGCGCCTACGTGCTGATCCCGATCGTGATCCTGCTGGTCATCAGCTTCAACACCGCGCCGAGCATCTTCATCGGGCCGGCCAGGTGGGGATTTGCCAACTGGGTGCACGCGTGGACCGGCAACGACGTCCTGCCGTCGCTCTACCACTCGTTCACGATCTGGTTCTTTGTCGCGCTGATCAGCCTGCCGGTCGGCGTCGGCATCTCGCTGCTGCTCGCGCGCACCAACATGCCGTTTTCGCGCGGTCTGGAGTTCTGCTTCTGGATTGCGTACATCTTCCCGCCGCTATCGTCGGCGTTCGGCTGGATCTACATGATGGACCCGGACTACGGGTTCCTGAACAAGCTCGTCGAATACCTGCCGTTCGTGCATCACGGCCCGTTCAACGTCTTCAGCGTGCCGGGCATGGTCTTCGTGCGGCTGATGTCCGACGGCATCGCGTATTTCGTCATCCTGCTCACTCCGGCGTTCCGCAACATGGACGGTTCGTTGGAGGAGGCCAGCCGCGTCTCCGGATACTCGGGCCTCAAGACCATGTTCAAGGTGACCACGCCGATGCTGATCGCGCCGATCGTGCTAGTCAGCTCGTTGCAGCTCATCAAGATCTTCCAGGGCTTCGAAGTCGAGTACATGATCGGTTCGCGGTTCCACTACTTCGTCTACTCGACGTTGGTCTACAACCTCGTGCGCGTCCAGGAGATCCCGAACTTCTCCGAGGCGGTCGTCCTCGCCAGCATCACGTTGCTGATCCTGGCCATCGTCATCCCGTTGCAGCACTGGGTCGTCAACCGCCGCTACGTCACGACCGTCAACAGCTCGTACAAGCCCGGTCTGTTGGACATCGGGCCATGGCGCTTCGTCGCGCTCGGCTTCGTCTCGCTCCTCGTCCTGCTGGTCACCGTGGTGCCGACGTTCGTGGTGGTGCTCGGCAGTTTCATGACTCGGGTCGGCTTCTTCGGCATCAGCCACGTGTGGACGTGGCGACATTGGCAATACGTGTTCGACAGTCCGGACTTCTACACCGCGTTGCGGACCACGCTCATCCTTGCGGTGACCGCGGCCTTCGTCAGTCCGCTGCTGTTCTCGCTGTTCGCCTATCTGATAGTCCGGACCAAGCTGCGCGGTCGGCTGGTGCTCGACACGATCATCTGGTCGTCCGCCGCGATGCCTGGCATCCTGCTGGGTCTCGGTCTATTGCTGATGTTTTTACTAGTGCCGGGTCTGAAATGGATGTTCGGCACGATCTGGCCACTGATGATCGTGATGCTTGTGCACGGCAAGAACACCGGCACGAACGTCATCAAAGGCGTGATGATCCAACTCGGCGGCGCGCTGGAAGAGTCCGCGCGGGTGAGCGGCGCGGGATGGTTCCGCACGTATTTCCGCGTCGTGCTTCCGGTGATGCTGCCGACCATGGTGCTGGTCGGCATGCTGAGTTTCGTGGGCGCCGCGAACAGCACCGCACCGGTGATCCTGCTGGCCTCGCAAGGCACGACCACGCTGTCGATCCTGTCGCTGCAGATCGGCTCGGGCGACGTCGGCCAAGTCGAGGCGGGCGGCATCATCAGCATCATCATCATGGCGATGTCGTTGGCGCTCGCATTGCCTGCCCGGATCCTGGCGCAGCGCCTGAGCTTGAAGCAGAACGCCTATGTCTGATCTCGCGACGCAGCCTTCGGCAGCGCAGTCGCCCGACCACATCGGTTCACGAGAGGACCAGCCCATCATGGCGGAGGCCACGGCGGCGGTGACCGCATCGAGCAATGCTTGGCCGGTGCATCAGCGACGCAACGTCGCGGTTCGGCTGGAGTCGATTACCAAGACCTACCGCGGCGCGGCCTCGCCGGCGGTGAACAACGTGACCCTCGACGTGCCGGACGGTCAGTTCGTCACACTGCTGGGTCCGAGCGGCTGCGGCAAGACCACCACATTGCGCATCGTCGCCGGGTTGGAGAATGCCGATAGCGGCAAGGTGTTCTTCGGCGACAAGCCGATCGTCGACACGAGCCGGCGGCTACATGTCCGTCCGGACCGACGCAACGTCGGGATGGTGTTCCAGGCGTACGCCATCTGGCCGCACATGACCGTGGCGCAAAACGTGGCGTTCCCGTTGCACGCGCACAAGTATCCGCGCAAGGACATCAGGAAGCGGGTGTCCGAGACGCTCGAGCTGGTAGGCCTCGGCGGCCTTGAGGATCGCCAGGCGCCATTGCTCAGCGGCGGCCAGCAACAGCGCGTCGCGCTCGCGCGGGCGATCGTGACCGAGCCGCACATCCTGTTGCTTGACGAGCCGTTCAGCAACCTCGACGTCAAGCTGCGGGAGCAGATGCGGCTGGAGATGAAGCTGCTGCAGGAACGTGTCGAGGTCGCCGTCTTATTCGTGACGCACGACCAGACCGAGGCGCTCGCTCTGTCCGACAAGATCGCCATCATGGACGGCGGCGTCGTACAGCAGCAGGGCACGCCCGCCGAGCTCTACCAGCAGCCATCCACCAAGTTCACCCGCGACTTCATCGGCAACACGCTGCTGTTCACGGGTACGGTCACGGAGACCATCACCTCGGGCACGTTCCGAACGTCGGTGACCACGGCGGGCAGCTGCGTCATCGCCGGGCGGGCGTACGGTGACGCGGCCATCGCGACCGGCGAGGACGTCCAGATCGCGGTGCGGCCGGAGGACATCGAGATCGTGCCGGCCGACGGCGCGACGAGGCCGGCCAACGCGCTCGAGGGAACGCTCGTGACCGCGCTATTCATGGGCGACCGATTCGACTATCAGGTGGACGTCGCCGGTCAGGGCCGGCGAGTCGTGCCGGGCCACCTGTCCGTGCCGTTCGAGCGCGGCATGAGCGTGTTCCTCACGCTCAACGGCGAGGGCCACACAATCTGGTCGCGCTGAGCCCGTGGGATACCCGGTCCACCCCGCGATTTGCGAAGGATGACATGACCACGAACGAGCCCGGATTCCGCTATCTGCACGCCGTCGACCGCGATGCGCTGGCGGCGAACCCGGACAGCCGGTATTCCCAAAGGCTTTTCGACCGCAGCGCCGGCGCGGATCAGGCTGCCGTGAACTACATCCGTACGCCGCCGGGCGACGGATCGCCGCGCGGCATGCACACGCACGCGTGGGAGCAACTCTTCTACATCCTCGACGGCACCATGACGATCGAGGTCGAGGGACACGGTGACTTCCAGGCCGGTCCAGGCAGCCTCGTGGTGTTCCCGGCCGGCGTCGCGCACCGCAACTGGAACGCCGGTGACGTCGCGACAGTGCACCTCGCCATCAACACGCCGGCGCCGCCGTTGAAGGACGCGTCGTGATCGACATCAACGAGGAGTTCGATGTCGCCGCTCCGCCGGACGAGGTCTACGGCGTGCTGTCCGACCCGAACGCCGTCGTCGAATGCGTCCAGGGCGCCGAACTAGGGGAGCGGCACGAGGACGGGTCGTACGACGGCAAGATGATGGTGAAGTTCAGCGCGCTGCGGGTGAGCTTCGCCGGCCGCGTCGCCCTCGACCTCGACGACGCCGAGCGCCGTGGCACCGTCAAGGCGAGTGGACGCGACGGTCAAGGCGGGACGAAGTTTCAGGCGACCGCGGCGTTTCGTGTCACGCCGGCCAACGGCGGCGCCGCATCGCACGTGGTGGCCAACGGCGAGGTAGCGCTCAGCGGCAAGCTCGCTTCGGTCATCGAGAACGCGGCCGCCGCCGTCGTGCGTCGGATGACGGCCGAGTTCGTCGACGCTCTCTCGCGTCGCTGTGCGAGCGGCTCGACCGAGCTAGGCGTCGTCGCTGCGGTGCAGGTCGAAACAGCCCCCGACGGCACAACGCTCGCCGAGACAACGCCCGTCGCGACAACGTCCGTCGAGACAACGCGAGACGAGACAACGCGAGGCGAGACAACGCCCGCCGAGGCAACGCCCGCCCAGGCAACGCCCGCCGCCGCCGCGGCCGGCGGGACGACGACGGTGGCGGTGTTGCTGTTGCACGACTTCGGCGGCTCGCCCGCCAATCTGCGACCGTGGGGCGAAGCGTTGGCCGCGGCCGGTGTCGCGGTGAGCATCCCACGCCTGCCCGGCCACGGTACGAGGTGGAAGGACCTCAACCAAACCGGGTGGCCGGACTGGTACGCCAAGGCGGATGCCGCACTGACCGATCTGCGCGCGCGCTACGACCAGGTATTCGCGATGGGCTTGTCAGTCGGCGCGACCATCGCGTTGCGGCTTGCCGCGCTCCGTCCCGACGACGTCGCCGGGGTGGTCGTGGTGAATCCACTCGTGTCGGCGCCACTTGGGACTCCGCGCCCGCTCGCGCTGATGCGCTATGTACGACGCACCAGCGCCGCCAATGCGAGCGACGTGCACGTGGCCGGCGCGAAGGGCGTCGGTTATCAGCGGACGCCGTTGCGCGCCGCGCATTCGGCCGCGCGGTTCGGCGCCACGGTCTGCGGTGAGCTCAGTGCGGTGAAGGCTCCGGTGCTTCTGGTCCGAAGCGTGGCGGACCATGTGGTACGCGCCGAAGACGCGCGTACGGTCGCCGCCGGGCTGACCGCCGCGGACGTACGCGTCGTCGAGCTGGCCGACAGCTATCACCTCGTGCCGCTCGACCACGATGCCGGCCGGCTGGCCGAGGAGAGCATCGGCTTCGTGACCGCGCATCGACTCGCCGAGAGGGTGTGAGTGTGCATGACGAACGAAGCCGTTGTCACCGAGTCGGATGACGCCGCAGCACTGCTGTTCTCGTTAGCTCGCGCCGAAGTCGTCGTCGACGCGCTGCCGCCGGCGCTCGAGCCTTACGCGGCCGCGGCACCCGACGACGGCCTCGCGTTACAGACCAAGGTGATCGAGCGCTGGCGCGCGTTGGGCCAGGACATCGGCGGCTGGAAGGTCGCCTGGACGTCGCGTGCGATGCGGGACAGCGGCGGGAAGGACTTCCGCCCGTTCGGATACATCCTGGCGAGCCGGATGTTTCCGACCGGTTCGACGGTGTCGCGCGAGGGCATCTACCGCGGGCAGGTGGAGTCGGAGATCTGCCTTACGATCGGCAGCCGGCTGTCCGGTGAACACGTCACGCGGGACGAGGCGTTCGCCGCCGTGGAGTCGGTGTCACCGGCGTTCGAAATCAACGCGCGGCGGCTCGCGAACACGATGCCGCTGGCGTGCCGAATCGGCAACGGCCTCAACAACTGGGGTCTCGTGGTGGGACCGGCCGGCACGCCACCGGACTCGCTCGACGGCATTGTTGTCGAGCAGTTCCGCGACGGCGAGCCGGCCGGCGCCGGCCGCACCGGCGAGGACATCCTCGACGACCCGTACCTGTCGCTGGCCCGCGTGGTGACGCAGTTGTCGCGACACGGCTTCGCGATCGAGCCGGGCCAGCGCATCATCACCGGTTCGATCCTGCCTGGCATGGCCACCGACGGCGTCGGCCACTTCGAAGCGAGCTTTGGCGATCTCGGCAGCGTCGCGGTCGACCTTGTGTGAAGGTCAACCCCGCAGCCACGCGTCGTCGGTCGCGATCGTGGTGAGCCGCTGTGTGGCGCGCGACAACGCGACATAGAGGGTACGCAGACCGGACGGCGACTCCGCGACGATCGCGGCCGGATCGACCACGAGGACGCCGTCGTATTCCATGCCCTTCGCGTCGAGGCTCGTCACCACTTGCACACGTGAGTCGAGATCGGTGCCGAGCCAGGCGGCGACCGTGTCACGGTCGGCTTGCGCGGTCACCACGCCGACCGTTCCGGCGACGTCGGCGAGCAGATCCGCGACCGCCTCGCGGACGGTTGGCGCGTGTTCCGCCCGAGTCACCACGACGTGCCGCGGCGCCACACCGCTGTGGCGTACGGCGGTCGGCAGCTCGATGTCCGGCTCGGCCCGTCGGACCACGGTGGCCGCCACGTCGAAGATTTCCACCGAGTTCCGGTAGTTCGTGGTCAACACGTAGTCGTGGCGTCGGCGGCCTCGCAGTGCGGCGTCGCGCGCCTTGCGTACCTCGGTCGGATCGTGGCGGCCGGCCGACTGTGCCGGGTCACCGACGATGGTCCAGCTCGCGTACGCCGCGCGTCGACCGATCATGCGCCACTGCATCGGAGACACGTCCTGCGCCTCGTCGACGACGACGTGTGCGTATTCGCGGTAGTCCTCCGGCCGCTCGACGGGTTGGCGCCGGGCGGCAGCCTGCCGGTCCGCGTACGTGGTCACCTCCCGTACGCCGCCGACAACGTACGGGTCGCCGTTCGACCGTGGCGGCCGCGGCGGTGCTCCTAGCAGGCTGTCGAGTTCGTCCAGCATCGCGACATCCTCGACGGTCACGTCACCGTCCGACCGTGGTACGGCGGCGGCCAGCACCTCGAGCTCGTGGCGATCGAGCAGGCCGTGTGCGTACCGGCGTAGTCGTTCTTGATCGGCGAGCCAGCCCAGCACATCGACCGGTCGCAGCACCGGCCACCAGCGCCGCATGAACGCGACGAATTCGCGACGCTCGGCGATCTCCGACGCGAAGTCCTCACGCGGCATCGCCCACCCGTCGCCGAACACCTCGCGGGCCTGCTGCCACAGCGCATCGAGCAGGTAGCCAGCGGCCTTGCGGCGCACGGTGTTGCGCGGCGCGCCGAGCGCGGCAACGGTGTCGCGTAGGCGATCGAGCGTCTGGCGGTCCAACCGGAGCAAGGTTGACCGATATAGCAGCCGGAGTTCGGCCGGCGCGTCGGGCGGCGTGTCACGGACCGCGCGACCGAGCAGGCGCGCCATCCGCGAGGAGCCCTTCACGCTCGCCACCGCCGAGTCGTCGTGCCGGCGCGCCGTGACGCCTGGCAGAAGCGAGCCGAGCGACGCGAGCACCACCTCGTCCTCCCCGAGCGACGGCAGCACGCGCGAGATGTAGTTCACGAACACCGGCGACGGCCCGACGACGAGCACCCCGCCGCCAGCGAACCGAGGCCGGTCGGAATAAAGAAGGTACGCCGCGCGGTGCAACGCGACCGCGGTCTTGCCGGTGCCGGGACCGCCGCGGATCAGTGTCACGCCGGACGCCGGTGAACGGATCGCCTCGTCCTGCTCGCGTTGGATCGTCGCGACGATGTCGCGCATGCCCGGGCCGGTCGTCCGGGCCAACGACGCCACGAGTGCACCGTCGCCCACGATGTGCATGTCCTGCGGCGCGGCGTCCGGGTCCAGCAGATCGTCCTCGATGCTCGTCACGCGCTCACCGGCGCTCGCGATGGTACGGCGCCGGATGACCTTCATCGGATCCGCCGCCGTCGCGCGGTAGAACGGTTCGGCAGCCGGTGCCCGCCAATCGATCACCAGCGCGCGCGCCTCGTCGTCACGGAGCCCGAGGCGGCCGACGTAGCGGGTCTCACCGCCGTGCAGATCGAGCCGACCGAATACGAGCCCCTCATGCTCGGCATCCAGCAGTCTGCGCCGCCGCGCCGCGTGAAAGACCATCGCGTCCCGCTCCACGAGCGAGCCGTACGTGCCGACGCTGGCCAGTCCGTACCCGGCCGCCTCGGCCTCGGCCGCGCTCTTCTTCGCGCGCTCCAGCCGTGCGTACACACGATCGACGTACCGCTGTTCGGTCGCGATCTCTTGGGCCACGACGGTGCCCGCGTCGGCCAGATCCGGTCCGGCCGCGTCCGGCTCGGCGGCCTCGCCGCCGCTGCTGGCTCGCGTCGGTTCGTCGCGTGCGGTGGTCACGTGGCTCCCGGACTTGGGTGGGCAGGCGCCGTAGTGGCGGACGTTCCACGATACGTCGTGCAACCCGATGCGCCATCGGCGCGGTGGACGCCAAGGACCGGCACCCTGCGGTGAGTGCCGGTCCTCGAGTCGCTTGCGTGGGCGCCGGTTCCGCGACAGTTGCACCGCTTCCGCGATGCTTGCGCCGCTACCGCGGCGTGCCTGGCAACCAGTGGCGGTCAGTCGCCGAAGATGCCCGCCTCGACGAGTCGCTTCTCGGTCAGGTTCCAGCCGTGCGTCGGCTGCGCAGCGTCAAGTGCCGCAAATTCGGCGCGGATCTTCGCACCGTGTCCGGCGCCGACGAGCGCGCGGATCTCCTCGGCAAACTCGTCGGAACTGGTCCGCAGGCGCGTGGTCTGGCCGGAAACCAGATTGCGGACGTAGGCGAACCGGCCGCTGTCAAGCGGGATCAGGTACTTGAACTCGCCCAGCACGCTGAGCGCGGCACCGGCGCTCTGGCCGGCGCGGACCGAGGCGCGCGCGGTCTTCGAGGTGTTGCTAGCCACGGCGGAACTCCTTGCAAACGTCGATGCGGGTTCGGGGGTCGCACACATCCGGCCGTGCGATGGCGACAGGGGATGGTCGCCGACACGGCCAACGTGGTACGGGAGGCCGAAAGCGTTCGGCCGCGACAAGCTTAGCCGAGATGTGGACCAGCGTCCGCCTTCGGTAGCCCGTTTTGCTGCGGCTCACATCACTTCGGTCGCCTCGTCCGGACGGTCCGAGTGGTTACCATCGGCGCGTTTTGACGCGACACGCCGGCAATCGTGAATTAGATCGGCGATTCACTAGCGCCACACGCGTATCGCCGTCATCATGAGTTTCGCGTGGATATGCCGCGACGAATGCAGATCGTAGGGGAAGACGCATCTGTATCCGTCGGGAGGTGCCGTGCCCACGCGTGGCGTTGTCTTCGTCCACTCGACACCGCAGGCCGTGTGCCCGCACGTCGAGTGGGCGATTGCGCGCGTTCTGGCCGCGCCGGTCAACCTCCACTGGATGCCGCAGCCCGCAGACTCGACCGCGCGACGGGCGGAGTGCACGTGGGCCGGGCGTCCGGGCACCGGTGCGGAATTGGCGGCCGCGTTGCGACAGTGGCCGATGTTGCGCTACGAGGTCACCGAGGAGCCGAGCCCGGGCATTGATGGGCAGCGCTTCATGTACGTACCGGGGCGCGGCTTGTTCGGTGCGCCGATGAGCGCCAACGGTGACGTGATGCTTGGCGAGGACCGGTTGCGGGCGCTGATGGCGAAGGCTCGCGGTCCGGAATCGCTGGCGCACGAGCTCCACCGCGCGCTCGGATCCGCCTGGGATGCCGATCTGGAGCCGTACCGCTATGCCGGCGACGGCGCGCCGCCGACGCTACTGAACCAGGTCGGCTGATCGGCGGAGCGCGCCGTCCCCTCGCTCGCTACAGCAGGATCTCGCTACAACGGGATGTTGCCGTGTGCACCGCGCGCCGCTGGCGCCGCGGCGATCGCTTCGGCGATCCGCTTGCGGGTTTCCTTCGGCTCGATCACCTCGTCGACGACACCGATCTCGACCGCACGGTGCACGCCGCCGGCCACGTGCGTCTGCTGCTCGATGAGCTCCGCGCGCAGCGCCTCGCGATCCTCGGGCTTCGCCGCGGCAAGCTTCTTGCGGTGCAAGATGTTCACCGCAGCGCTCGCACCCATCACGGCGATCTCCGCGCTCGGCCAGGCGTATACCGCGGTCGCGCCGAGGGCCTTGGAGTTCATCGCGATGTACGCACCACCGAACGACTTGCGTGTCACCAGCGTCACGCGGGGCACGACGGCCTCGGCGAACGCGTGCAACAGCTTCGCGCCACGGCGCACCACGCCGTCCCATTCCTGACCGACACCGGGCAGGTAGCCGGGCACGTCGACGAGCACGATCAGCGGTACGCCGAGCGAGTCACACATCCGCACGAAGCGCGCCGCCTTCTCGGCGCTCGCCGAGTCGAGGCAACCGCCCAGGCGCAACGGATTGTTCGCGATCACGCCGACCGTACGACCGGCGAACCGTCCGAGCGTCGTCACGATGTTCGGCGCCCACTTGCTGTGCAACTCGACCGGGCCGCCGAGGCCGTCCTCGCCCGACTCGTCCAGCAGTGTCTTGACCAACGGCTTCACGTCGTAGGCCCGGGCCGCCTCGGCGGGCAACAGCGCGCCGAGGTCGACATCGTCGGCGACGTCTGAGACCGACAGCCGACCCTGATGCCCGAGCAGCGCGGCGACCTCGCGAGCCGACGCCAGCGCCGATTCGTCGTCCTTCGTCGTGATGTGTACGACGCCGGACCGGCGACCGTGTGGCTCCGGCCCGCCGAGGCGCTCCATGTCGACCTGCTCGCCGGTGACGCTGCGCACCACCTCCGGACCGGTGACGAAGATGCGCCCGTCGCCGCCCATGATGACAACGTCGGTGAGCGCCGGGCCGTACGCCGCGCCGCCGGCCGCCGGGCCGAGCACCACCGAGATCTGCGGTACCCGTCCGGACGCACGCACCATCGCGGCGAACACGATGCCGACGCCGTCCAGCGCGAGCACGCCCTCCGGCAGGCGCGCGCCGCCCGAGTGCCAGAGGCCCAGCACGGGGATCCGCTCGCGAACCGCCGCGTCGATCGCGTCGACGATGTGGCGGCAGCCCTCGATGCCCATCGCGCCGCCCATCTTCGTGCCGTCAGTGGCGTACGCGATGGCCGTCGTACCGTCGATCTCGCCTCGCGCCCAGAGCACGCCCGAGCTGTCGCGCTGCATGGCGAGCCGCAGTGTGCCGCGGTCGAAGAGGTTGCGCAGCCGAAGTTCCGGGTCGCGATGGTCGACAGCGTCGTCGGCCGTTGATGTGCCGGTCTGTGTGGTCGTCACGGCGATGCCTTTCGGGGGTGTTAGGCGTGGGCGAAGATCAGCGCGGCGTTGTGACCACCGAAGCCGAACGAGTTGTTCAGTGCCGCCGGGACATCCATCGGGCGTGCCTTGTGAGCGGCCACGTCGAGCAGCCCGTCCTCCGGGTCGTCGAGGTTGATCGTCGGCGGTACGACACCGTGGTAGATCGCGAGAATCGTGGCGATCGACTCCAACGCGCCGGCGGCGCCCAGCAGGTGGCCGTGCATCGACTTCGTCGACGTCAGCACCATGTGGTCGCCGAGTACGGCGCGCAGACCGATCACCTCGGCCATGTCGCCGGTCGGCGTGGACGTCGCGTGAGCGTTGACATGCACGATGTCGGTCTTCGCCAGGCCGGAGTCCCGCAGCGCCAACGAGATCGCGCGCGCGCCACCCGCGCCTTGCGGATCGGGCTGGACCATGTCGTAGCCGTCGGACGTCATGCCTGCGCCGGCGAGCCGGGCGTAGACCCGTGCACCGCGCGCGGCGGCGTGTTCGGCACGTTCGAGCACAACGGCGCCGGACCCCTCGCCGAGGACGAAGCCGTCGCGTGCCCGGTCCCACGGACGGGAGGCGCGCTCCGGTTCGTCGTTGCGCGTCGACATGGCACGCATCGACGCGAATCCGGCGATCGGCAGCGCCGCGATAACGGCCTCGGTGCCACCGGCCACCACGATGTCGGCCCGTCCGGCGCGGATGATGTCCAACGACCAGGCAATCGCCTCGGCACCGGTCGCGCACGCGCTCGCCGGCGAGTGCACGCCGGCCTTGGCGCCGAGCTCGAGGCCGATCCAGGCGGCCGGTCCGTTCGGCATGAGCATGGGTACGGTGTGCGGGCTGACCCGCCGCGGGCCCGACTGCTCCAGGATGTCGTCCTGGGCAAGCAGTGTCTGGACTCCGCCGATGCCGCTGCCGACGACGACGGCGAGCCGCTCCGGATCCATACCGGCCGCGTTCGCCGCGCTGGCATCCGCGGTAGCGGGTGCCAGGCCGGCGTCTTTCCAGGCTTGATGCGCCGCGATGAGCGCGACCGCTTCGGAGCGGTCGAGCCGGCGCAACTTGACCCGGTCCATCACTTCGGACGGTTCGACGGCAAGCTGAGCCGCGATCCGCACCGGCAACTGCTGCGCCCACTCTTGGGTCAGCGGCGTGACCCCAGAGCGGCCGGCCAGCATCGCCTCCCAGGTCGACGCGACATCTCCGCCGAGCGGAGTGGTCGCGCCAAGCCCGGTAACAACGACGTCGGAAACCGTCACGCCTGCGCCTTCTCGATGAACGACACGGCGTCACCCACGGTCTTGAGGTTCTGCACCTCGTCGTCCGGGATCTTGACGCCGAACTTCTCCTCGGCGGCCACGACGACCTCGACCATCGACAGCGAGTCGACGTCCAGATCGTCGGTGAATGACTTCTCCTCCGCGACGTCGCCCGGGTTTACACCGGCGACCTCCTCGAGGATCTCGGCGAGGCCTTCGGTGATCTCGGCACGGCTGGTCATTTGAGCGGGTCCTTCCGGTATGGGTGATATGACAGATCATCCTGCACCACGGATCGGTGCTACGGGCAGCGGACTACCTGCCCGGCGTACGTGAGTCCACCGCCGAACCCGAACAGCAGCATCGGGGCACCGGACGGCACCTCGCGGCGTTCGAGCAGCTTGGACAGCGCGAGCGGGATGCTCGCAGCGGAGGTGTTGCCCGATTCGACGATGTCGCGGGCCACGACGGCGTTCACTACGCCTAGCTTGCGCGCGAGTGGGTCGATAATGCGCAGGTTCGCCTGATGCGGTACGAACGCACCGAGTTCGCTCGGCTCGATGCCCGCCTTCTCGCACACCTGGCGGGCCAGCGGCGGCAGCGAATAGGTCGCCCACCGGAACACCGACTGACCGGCCTGCTTGATGTAGGGCCGCCAGCCTTCGATCTGGATCACGTCGTTCAGTTCGGGCGCGGAACCCCAGACCACGGGCCCGATGCCGGGTTCCTCGTTCTCGGCACACGCTGTCACGATCGCGGCGCCCGCGCCGTCGCCAAACAGTACGGCCGTTGAGCGGTCACTCCAGTCGGTGACCTCGGAGAGCTTCTCGGCGCCGACCACGATCGCGTTGCGCGAGGCGCCGGCCCGGATCGCGTGATCCGCGCTCGCCAACGCGTACGAGAAGCCCGAGCACGCGGTGTTCACGTCGAACGCGGCCGGTGCGGCAACGCCGAGTTTCGCGGCGACCCGAGTCGCCACGTTCGGGCACCGGTCGACCGACGAACACGTCGCGACGATGATCAGATCGATGTCGGCGGCGGTCAGACCGGAATTCGCCAGCGCCTTCCCGGCCGCCGCGGCGGCCATGTCGGCGACCGTCTCGCCTTCGGCGATGCGCCGCTCGGCGATGCCGACGCGGTCACGGATCCACGCGTCGTTGGTGTCGACCATGTTGGCGAGGTCGCCGTTCGTCAACACGCGGCTGGGCTGGTAATGCCCCATAGCGAGGATCTTTGACCCGGTCATGCTGCGCCTTTCGATTAGAGGGGGATGGATGGCGCGGTCAGTGGCCGCCGATGCGTGCCAGCGGGTGGCCGGGCGCGACGGGGTCGTCGACGTGTGCGAGCCACTCGGTCAGCACACCGGCCGCGTGCGCGGTCACGTCTACCGGCCCCTGCCGGGTGGTCACGTGGCCGATCACCGTACCCGTGGAGACCTCCGAGCCCTCGGCGATGTCGGCGGGCACGAAGTTGCCGGCGGTGGTAGCCACCACGACGCGGAAGTGTGGCGTCGGCTCGTGGGTCGGCGTCGGCGCATGGTGCGCGATCAGCTCGCGCGCGGCGGTGAGGTCGTCGGGCGTGTTCAGCGTGACGACTTCGACGCCCTTGAGCGCTCGCTTCGCGAGACCCGCAAGCGTGCCGGCCGGTGGCAACTCGATGATCGCGGTGACGCCGAGGTCTGCCATCGTCTGCATGCACAGGTCCCAGCGCACCGGCGCGGTGACCTGGGCGATCAGCCGTCGCAGCATCGCCGAGCCGCTCGTGACGGCCGTTCCGTCCAGGTTGGACAGCAGGATCCGGTGCGGGTCGGCCGGCGTGATGCCGCTCGCCACCGCAGCCAGCGCGGCCTCGGCCGGAGCCATGTACGAGGTGTGGAACGCGCCGGCCACCGTCAGCGGAATGACGCGGGCCTTGGCGGGCGGATCGGCGGCCAACTTCTCGAGGCCCGTCAGCGATCCGGCCGCCACGATCTGCCCAGCGCCGTTGAGGTTCGCCGGGTAGACACCGGCCGCCTCGATCGCGGCGAGCACATCGTCTTCGGCCCCGCCGAGTACGGCCGCCATGCTCGTCGGCTCGATCGCGCACGCGGCGGCCATCTCGCGCCCGCGTACGCCAGCGAGCGTCACTGCCGCATCCGGCGTGAGTACCCCCGCGATGGCAGCGGCGCCGACCTCACCGACGCTGTGCCCGGCGACGACGAGTGGCGTGTTCTCGGACAGCGGCAGATGCTCGGTGGCAAGCAACGCGGCCGCGACCAGCAACGGCTGTGTGCGTGCGGTGTCCTTGATTTCGTCCGCGTCGGCGGCCGTGCCGAGGTGCAGCAGGTCGAGACCGCCGAGGGCGGACCACCAGCGCAGCCGCGACTCGGCAGAGCTGTGACCGAGCCAGGGGGTCAGGAAGCCAGGCTTTTGTGAACCCTGGCCGGGCGCGAGGAGGGCGAGCACATCTTTGACTTTCGTACATCGACGGCTCGTCGCGCGCTACCGCCGGACACGAAACCCGACGACAAGATTTGTAGAAACCCTCTAATGCTTTTGGTCGATTGTGACCCGGGTCGCTGCCGTCCGGCGCGGTCGACATAGATGACCTTACCCAGGAATGGTCGGAACGCGCGGCCGGCTACGTTCCGTCGCCGCCTCCGGTCGCTGCCGCAAGGCGTCCGATGGCCAGCGCCACACGCAGCGTGAACGCGTCACGGGGGACCAACGGCGCAAACCCGGTGATGTCGGCGATACGCCGCAGTCGATAGCGCACCGTGTTCGGGTGCACGAAAAGCGACCTCGCGGCGCTTTCCAGCACGCCACCCGCCGCAAGGAACGCGTCGAGCGTCTCCACCAGTTCGCCACCCGCACGGGTCAGCACGGCGTAGACGTCGTTGCGAAGCGCTCGTCGGGCATCGACATCACCGGCCAGGGCTCGCTCGGGCAGCAGGTCAGCGGCGAGCACCGGCCGCGGCGCCGCGGGCCATGCCGGTGCCGCGCGAAAGCCGGCGAGGGCGGCGCGCGCCGCCTGGGTCGCCTCGTCGAGGCTCGGCACCGGTGCACTGACGACGACCGGCCCGTCGCCGTAGCCGGAGAGCATCTTCTCGACCGCCGAACGCGGATCGCTCGCACCGCCGAGAACCACGACCAGCCGATCGCCGTGTACGCCGCCGATCACCTCGACACCGATCCGGCGCGCGGCGCGGTAGACGGTGTGCACCACAGCGGCCGCCTCGCCACCGGGAGATCGTCCGACCGCGATCGCCACCGGACTCGGATCCGGCCAACCGAGCGCCGCGGCGCGGGACGCAATCACGTCGGGTTGCTCACCTCGTACCAACGCATCGACAAACAGCGCCTGCAGACGGGCATCCCATAGCCCACGGGTCTCCGCCGCGCGGGCGTAGACGCGGGCCGCAGCGAACGCGACCTCCCGCGAGAAGCGCACGACGGCGTCGCGTAGCGCCGCCTCCTGGCCCTGCTCGGCGAGCCGGGGGACCTGTTCCTCGACCACGTCGATGGTGACCTTGATCAGCTGTACGGTGTGCTCCAGGTTGATCGACCTGGCCAAGGCGCGCGGTGCGGCGTCGAAGATTTCGTCGGAGACCTCCTGCGAGCCCGCGTCCGGCCCGAGACTGGCACGGCGCAGCCACTCGACCAGCGATCGCACGCCGGCTTGCGCGACGAGGGTGACCCACGCACGTTGGTCAGCCGGCACGTCCCGGAACCACGGCAGCACTTCGTCCATCCGCGCGACACTCGCCGTCGACAGCGCGCCGGCCGCGCGCTCGATGCGCGTGAGCGTGCCGGTGAGCGACCCGTCGGCGCCGTTGCGGGCTGCGGTGGCGCGACCCGCAGCGCCGGATCGATCGGCCTGGTTGGACCGATCGGCCACGTGCGCCCGATCTGCCTCGTGGGATCGATCCGAGGCGGGCGACCGGCCGCGTGACGGCGTCACGCGAAGGTCACCTCGGCAACCCACCAGTGCCCGGCGCGGAACGTCAGGACAAGCTCGAAGCGGTTGAACGCCGGCTGTAGCGCTGGCACGTCCTTGAGCGCGATCGTGGCCTGCGGGTAGGGCGGCAGACCGGGGCCACCGGGCGGCGGTGTGCCCGCCGTGCTCGTCGCGTGCGCCACGGTCGCGTGGCTCATGGCTTTCAACGCTTTTGTGCCTAGCAAGCTGTGGGCCTGCTTGACGAAATCCGCGCACGAGATTGGCGCGCCGTCGGACGGTGGGTTGACGACAGCGCCGCCGATGACGTTCGCGCATGCGTTGGCGTGTCCGGCCCCGACGGCACGGATGAAGATCTGGCCGGCGGAGCGTGCGCCAGCGAGGAACTGAGCCGGCGAGAGAGTCGGCACCGGCGGTCGGTCCGGAGAGGCAATCGGGTCCGGCGAGGTGGTCGTGACCGGTGACACCGTCTGGCCGGGGGCGGGTGGCGGTCCGTGCTGCGCCCAGGCGTACGCCCCGGTGCCGAGCAAGACGGCAGTAGCCGCGGCCGCGATGCCGACCACCGCGGGACGGGTACGGATCGCGTGCCCGAGCCCGATCGGCGTGTCCGCCTCGGTGGACCCCACGACGTCGACGGACGCGCTGGCGGCAGTGGATTCTGCGGCGGTGAATTCCGCGGCGGTGAATTCCGCGGCGTGACTGGCCGCCGCCGCGCCGGGACCTGGTCCGGCCGTCGATGCTCGACGGCCGCCGGCGCCGCCCCGCCACGGCCACCTGCTCCGGTTGGACGCAGCGGCTGATTTGCCGGTCGCGCGCGAGCCCTGTGGAGCGCCGGCGTCTGACGAGTCGGACCAGTCGCCCGACTGTGGCGGTGCGGCGCGGCCCGCGCTCACCGCACCGGCATCGGCCATCGCGTCGAGGCTGTACGCGGCGAGCCGCCGCACCTGGCGTGGGATCAGACCGCGCAAGTCAACGCGTGCACCGGCAGTGCCGTCCGCTTCCGGCGCGGAGCGCATCGAGCTGGCGAATTCCTCGGCGGTGGGACGCCCATCGGGATCGGGGTCCAGAGCCGCTCGGATCGCTGTTACCCACGCGGCCGGACCGGCCGGCAGGCCTGCGGCGTCGGCCCAGCTCACCGGATCGCTCCACGGAAGCATGCCGGCGCGCGCGACGCAGATCGTCGCGGCCAAGCCGAAGACGTCGGCGGCGGGCGAGCCAACTGGCCGGCCGGCGGCCGCCGCGGCGCGGTGTTCCGGAGGCGTGAACGCCCACACCCCGAGCGCCGCGTCAAGTCCGGGCGCCGTCGCGCCGAATCCACCGAGCGACGCCGACTCGCCGTCCAGCTGAATGGCGGCCGGATTGACGGCGCCGTGCACGATGCCCGCGGCATGACTGGCCGCGAGCACGTCCGCGATGGTGGTGGCGATGATGCCGATCGCTCGATGAGACGGTGGACCGACGAGGCGCATCCGATCCGCCAACGTTGGCAGCACACGGGTGGCGAAGAATGGCCGCTGATCCGCGGTATGGCCGAAGTCAATAATTTCGGCGATCGGCGCGACCCGGCCGACCTCCTCGAGGGCAAGCACCCAGTCGAAGAACTCACGCCGCTCGCCGGGCGCAGCGACCGGTATGCCAACAAGCACGAGTACGCGTCGCCCCGGTCGCTCGACCGCCAGACCGGCCGTCATGGTTGCATCGCGATCCAGCACGGCGTGGATCTCGAGGCCGGGCACCGGAGAGACAAGTGGGGGCGGGTTGTGCGTCACCGCCGCTCACCCCATTCCGTACGCCGACGAGATCGCACGGTCAAGCACAACACACCCAAGGACGATTCGGGTAGTCAGGCTCGCCGCTCCGGGGCCATAGACTCCGACGTGGTCGCGTTGTCTGTGGCGCCGTCGGGGTCCGGCGGACGGCTCGCGGGTACGCCGTTGCCGGGAGCTGACGCGGCTTCGGTGGGAGCGTCCTCGCCGGTTGGATCGTCGCCATCGGCCGGGGGATCCTGTGGTGTCTCGTCACCTTGAACCGACTCCGTGGCGGCGGTCGCGTCGGTGCTCGTACTTGTTTCGGCGGGGAGTTCTGTCGCGGCGTCGTCGGTGTCGTGCACGGCCGAGTCGGACGGTTCCTCGGCAGTTGCCTGAGGCTCTGCACCGTCAAATTCAGCTTCGGCGGCGTCAGATTCGGGTTGAGCGGCGTCAGATTCGGGCTCGGCACCGTCGGAACCGCTCGCCGTGGCTGGTTCGTTCTCGGCGGCTGGCTCCGTCTCGCTGGCTGCGTCGAGCTCGGTGGCTGCTTCGGGCTCGGCTGCTTCGGGCTCGGCTGCTTCGGGCTCGGTGGCTTCGATCTCATCGGCGGGCGCCGCAGCTGCGTCGGCCGCGCTCGGGTCGCCGATGTCGGCGACCCCGGCGTCCTCGATCCCAGGTTCGTCGGACGGTGAGTCCTCCGGCGACGCGAGCGCGCTCGCGTCCTCTGAATCCGCGTCCGCGGTCGAATCTTGGTCGGCCGGCTCGTCTATCGGGGCCCCGACAGCGTCCGCTGTCGCCGAATCATCGCTTGGCTCCGCACGCGTCTCTTCAGACTCGGACACGGCGCTGGCGGCGTCTACGTCAGTCGCGGCGTCGCTGGTCTCTCGCTCCGCAGCACTGGCGACTCGCTCGTCCGCCTCGGAATGAGCCCCTTGATCGTCGGAATCTTCGGCCTCATCGGAATCTTCGGCGTTGGCGGAGTCATCGGGCTCGGTGGAATCCGGCTCGGCGTCGTCCGTTGCGTTTGCTGTTGACTCGGCCGGCTCTGGCTCTGGCTCCTGTTCCGGGTCGCGAGCGTCTGCGGCGTCGGGCTCCGCGGGCTGTGAGGCGTCGGTTTGTGACTCGTCGGTCGGTGGCTCGTCGGTCTGTGGCTCGTCGATCGACGGCTCGTCGTCGTCGACGGTCTCGCCGACGATTGGCTCGACATCAGGTTCGTCGCCAACGGCTGGCGCATCTACCGTCAGCGATGCATCCGACGTCGGCGACTCGTCCGAGTCGGCCGGGGCGGGCGTTTCCCCGGTCGCTGGCAAATCCGCATCGGGGTCTGTGGCGCTGTCCTCGGCCGATGCCGCGGTCGCCTCGCGATCGGGCTCGGCATCTAGGGAGACGCTGATGTCGGTCGGCTCGTTGGTCGACTCGCCTGTCTCCGGGGCGTTGGCCACGGCGTCGTCCGGTTCCGGCGTTCCCGCGACGGTCGACGCCTCATCCGGCTCCGGCGCCGAATCCTCTGGCGGCGCCGTCTCGTCAGCGCGGTCCGGTTGGGCCGATGCGCCGGGCGTCTCGTCGGGCACGACGTCGGCGGCAGCTTCTTCCGATGCGGTCGTGCCATCCGCATCGGCGGGTAGCGCCTCGTCATCGGATGCCCCCGCAGGCACCATATCCGCGGTCGCGGCGGGTATGTCGACCGAGTCAACGTCGTCAGGAGCAACGTCGTCAGGAGCAACGTCGTCAGGAGCAACGTCGTCAGGAGCACCGTCGTCAGGAGCAACGTCGTCAGCAGCGGTATCGGCAGCGTCGATCTCCGGGCCGCCACTGTCATCGCCACGGGCGGCTTCGTCGCCGTCATCGGCACCAACAAGCGCTGGTTGTGGTGCGCCATCCGCCGACTCAGCGCCTGAATCGGCAGCACCGTCGGGCGTCACCGTCGCGGTGACGTCTGGCGTTGGAGTTTCGGCGGCCGCGTCAGATGTTGCGACGTCGGGGGTTTGCGCGTCGGCATCCGTCGCGGTGGACGACGCCACGGAAGTTGCCGCAAGCGCGCGATCCGGTGCATCGATGGCTTCGACCGGCTCGGCGACTGGCTCCAGCTCGACGACTGGCTCCGCTGCGACCTGCTCGGGCGCGGGCGGCTGCGGAGCGACCGGCTCCGGCATGACGACCGAGTCGGCCGGAGGCGTCACCTTCGCGCTGCCGACCGCGCGACTGGGCGCGACGCCACGGGCGACCGGAGGGGGCGGCGGCGACACGGGTTGCTCCGCAACGACCGGCGCCGGTTGCTCGCTTGGCAACGCGTCGGCCGCCACTGCGGTCTCGGTCGGCGGCGCGTGTTCGGCCACTGGCTGCTCGGCGTCCATTGGCGTCTTCGCAGGCGGCCCGCCAACAGCCGGGACCTCGGTGCGTGCCGGCACCGGTGCGCTACCACGCGCTGGCGGCTCCGCGGCGCGTGCGGCCGGCACGGCTGGGGGTGCTTCGGTCGGCGGCGTTCCGGTCTGCGGGGTACCGGTCGCCGGCGTTCCGGTCGTCGGCGCGAACGCGACTGGTACCGGCGGCACAGGTGGCGTAGGCGCGGACACGTCGGATTGCGATCCGCCGCCAGGCCGAGCCGCGGGCACCGCCCCGGCTGGCACCGCTCCAGCTGGCACAGCTGGTACCGGTGGCCCAGCCGGGGTCGTGGCGGCGGCCGTCACACGTGCCGTACCCGTGGCCTTGATTGGTTGAGGCACGACTGGCTGAGCGCCGACGCCTGGCTTAGCGACGACAACAGGCTGCGCCACGACGGTCGGCGGTGGTGCCGACGAGCGTGCGGCGGGCGCCGCAACCGGGCCGGCAGCGCCACGCGGACCGGCCGCACCGCGGGCGGCGCCGGCCATGGATTCCAGCCGTGCGACCGCGGCCGGCATCGTGCGACGCCGGTCGAGGCGTCGGCTTCGTCGCGCCGCCAACGCGAGCAGGATCAGCACCGCACCAGCCGCCACCGCCGCGACGGCGAGCGCGAATCGGCTCTGCTCCACGATCTTCCCGAAGCTCTGAGTGGCTGCGGTTGTGGCGACCACCGGCGGTGCGACGACTCCGGTGGCCGATGGTGTCGGAAGGCGTACGCCGGCGGCCTCCAGCGTGCTCGCCATCGACAGCGGCGCGAAGAACCATGCGGCCGGCTGCGACCCGAACGCCGCGCGGTGCGCTCTCGGTCCGCCGACGACCAGCGGGTAGAGGTCGTAGACGGCGGTCTTCGTCGGGCCCCGCATCAGGACAAGCGTGTAATCCGGACCTAGATTCGGCGTGCCGGACGGCATCACGTTGCCTGGCGCGCCATTCATGAACGCGACCTGCGCGTTGAGCTGGTCGTAAAGCTTTGCGTTGGTGGCGCTCGAAACGACGATCGGCGTTTCGATATTTGGGCCGGTGATCGTGATGGTCAGCGCCGGAGGCTTCGGCGGCGGCTTCGGGCTGGGCGTCGGCGAAGGTTTAGCACTCGCCGCGATGGCCGGGACCAACGTCGCGAACGCGGTCGCCAAGACGGCGGCCACGATGAATCGCGCGAACGTACCCAAGGCTCGCGGCGTCACGAAAACAACTCCTCGCGCTGGCGGCGGTGCGTCGCGGACAGTCGAGCGATCAGCACGCCGGACCGTCCACGGGTGATGCCGGTGACACGGATTCAACACCAATTGACGTTTTCGCGGGGGGACGCCTCGCTCACATCGCGTCCGCCGCGCGCCGCACCCGCTCAAGCGTACGTTGCCGACCCAAGAGTTCGATGGATTCGAATAGCGGCAGTCCAACGCCGCGCCCGGTCACCGCGACGCGTACCGGCGCCTGTGTCTTGCCAAGCTTGAGATCGCGCTGTGCACCGACCTCTTCGAGCGCGGCCCGGAGCGCGTCGGCGTGCCACCGCGACTGCGCGGCGAACGCGTCGTGTGCCGCGCGCAGCAAGTCGCCGGCGTCGTCACGCATCGCCTTGGCCCAGGACGCCTCGTCGATGCGCGGCTCGCTGAGGAAGAAGAAGTCCACATAGTCCACGATCTCCGAGAGCATCGAGATCCGGGTCTGCGCAAGCGGTGCGGCGGCCGCGAACACCTTCGGATCGAAGTCACCCGGTGCCCACGGCGGCGGCGCGATGGTGTCCGTACCGGTCAGCCACGGCTGGCACGCGTCGACGAACGCCTCCGGCGCGAGCGCTCGGATGTAGTCGCCGTTGAATGCGCGAAGCTTCTTCTCGTCGAAAAAGGCCGGCGACGGATTGACGTCCTCGAGGCGGAACTCGGTCTCGATGACCGACCACGGCACGATTTCGCGGTCGCCGGATGGCGCCCAACCCAGCAGCATCAGGTAGTTGCGCATGGCATCGGCGAGGTATCCCTCGTCGCGGAACGACTCGAGGGCGACGCGATCGCGGCGCTTCGACAACTTCTGCCGCTTCGCGTTCACCACCACCGGAACGTGCGCCCAGATCGGCGGCCGGTGGTCGAGCGCGACGAAGAGCAGCTGTTGTTTGGGGGTGTTGGGCAGATGCTCCTCGGCACGGATCACGTGTGTGATGCCCATCGTGATGTCGTCGACCACGTTCGCGAGCAGGAACACGGGAGATCCGTCGGATCGCAGGATGACGAAGTCCTCGATCTTGTCGTTGTCGAACGTCGGCTCACCGCGGATCAGGTCGACCACCCGCGTCTGCCCCTCGTCCGGGGTGCGGAAACGCAACGCGCGACCAACGCCTGGGCCGAGCCCGCGGTCGCGGCAATGTCCGTCATAGCCGGCGTATTGACTGCCGGTACGGGCTTGGACCTGCTCGCGTGTGCAATCGCAGTAGTAGGCGCGACCGCCGGCGTAGAGGCGCTCGGCGGCTTGCTGTTGCTTGTCTGTGTACGAGGTCTGAAAGTACGGACCCTCGTATGTGCCTCGTGCGATCCCGATCCAGTCCAGCGCTGACAGGATTCCTTCGATCCACTCCGGCCGATTGCGTGCAGCGTCGGTATCCTCGATACGCAGGACAAACGCTCCGTCGTGCTGCTTAGCGAAGATCCAGTTCTGCAGTGCCGACCGCGCACCGCCGACATGGAAGTAACCGGTCGGAGATGGGGCAAACCTGACGCGAACAGTCACCTCACCAGCCTAAGGGTTAGCTGGGGCAACCAATCCATGGGGTTTCAGCGTCTGGAAAGTGGTGAGTACCCTTCTGATCGACACTCGACCTTGGCCAAGCGAGGACCCCCGATGACCAACCGGACGCGCAGCTCGACGCGCAGCGTCGCCGCCGCTCTGATCGCAAGTGGCGCGCTGTTCCTCGCCGCATGTACGTCATCGCCCGCGCAATGGCGCGGGGCCGGTTCGTCCGCCGATGGCGCGCTCTCCAGCCCGTCGCACAGTGGCACGGTGACCATCACGCCCGCCGCGAATAGCACAGGCGTGACGCCGAATACGCCGGTCACGGTCTACGCCGGCGGGGACGCCACCGTGACGTCGGTCACCGTCACGGCCGGATCGACCAAGATCAAGGGCAAATTGTCGCCGGACGGCAAGGGCTGGACGTCGACGACCGCGTTGAAGTTCAACACCAAATACACGGTCAAGGTGACCGGCACCAACCTCGCGTCCGGCGTGGCACAGACCACGTCGACGTTCACGACCGTCAAGCCGAAGACGACGGTGTCGCCGCACCTCATCGCGAACGCCCTGCTGGCGCTCAACGACGGCGCGACGTACGG
>DATFRR010000087.1:0-3301 GCA_035263025.1 Micromonosporaceae bacterium | reverse complement strand
GGTCGCCGTCCACGGCTGCGCGGGGCGGCGGACTTCGTCGCCGACGCGTACCGCTCCAAAGCTGCGTCCACCGGGCAGCCGTCGTTCGGTCATTGCCCTGTTCTATCGTGACCTGACGTCCACGGCGACCGAATTGTGAGGCGCTGTTGCGTTGCCTGACCGGTAGGCAGTGCTCAAGTCTTCGCGGCCCGGGCACGCGTTGATCCAGAATCTTCGCCGTTTCCTGACGCCTTCCTCGAGGGCGCCGTCGACCGAGCGCCCGGACCGGAGTTCCGTTACGAGCAAAGCGAAGCCATCTCGCTGGCCTTCGTGACCGCCCTGCAGCTGCTTCCGCCGCGTCAGCTCGCCGTTCTCATCTTGCGCGACGTCCTCGGATTCCCCGCCAGCGAGGTGGCCGGCATGTTGGAGGTGACCGTCGGATCGGTCAACAGCGCCCTCACCGGGTGCGCTTCTCGGCTTCGCCGGCCTACCAGGCGCATGCTTGGTCATCGCCGTTCATGCGTTGAACGATGGCGCTCGCGGCGGACCGGCTCGCCCAAAGGCGCCGAGCCGGATCGGCTGGCGTCGACGGCTGATGTTGCGGTGTTGTCGCCCCGACGGGTGTCGATTCCGTGGACGCTCTTTTGTGTCGTTGGCCTGGTCTAGCATTCGACATTGGCGCGGTCACTCAGCGAAGGGAGCTCTTCGATGACGTCCCAACTCAACCCGTATCTCACGTTCGACGGCAACGCTCGCGAGGCCATGGCGTTCTATCAGTCGGTGTTCGGCGGGAAGCTGGAGATCAGCACGTTCGGTGAGTTCGGTTCGTCCGATCCCGCCATTGCCGACAAAGCTATGCACGCGAGGCTCACCACCGATCGTGGCTACATTCTGATGGCGTCCGACAGTGCGCCCGGCACGGCGCACAACCCGGGCAATACCATCACCTGCAGTCTCAGCGGCGACGCTGGCGAAGGGCTGGAGGAGGCGTGGGTGAAGCTGTCGGACGGCGGCACGGTCACCATGCCGTTTGAGAAGCAGATGTGGGGCGACCTGTTCGGTATGTGCATCGACAAGTTCGGCACCCCATGGATGGTCGACGTCGCCAACCCGTAGTGATCCGTCATAGCGGTGCTGGGTGCGCCCGGCACCGCCGATCAGTCAACGCATCGGTTCCCGTTCGCCGCGGCTCTGTTGCATTAAGCCGTCGCTCGTTCTCGTCGCCGCAGATTCTTCACCACGAACCTCATGGCCGGCAGTAGGGCCGCTGTGACCGCTGGATCGAGCAGCCAATAAGACAGCTTTTGCCCGATCTCACTGGGCATGCTGGATGACGTGAGCTCGATGTTGCAAGAAATCTTGCGGCTTGAGATCTTGACGATCGCTTAATGCAACAGTGCCCGCAGAACGATCCCGAGCGACAGCGCGGCGAGCAGCTCCGCCAGCCGGGCGCCCGTCTCGGATCGTTCGCCCCCCGACAAGCCCTACGTATCGCGGGCAGCGGAAAGACCCTCAAAAATGAGGGGTTCACCCCATGACCCCGGCGCGGCCGCCTCATAGCGTCATCGCAGGACCTGAACAAAGGAGCAACCATGGCGAAGGCATCAAGCGCAACTGCCGGAAGGACGGCCGACTACGGGGTCGCGATCGACCGGTCAAGCCAACTCGACGGGTACACCGTCAGTTTCGTCACCATCACCAAGAGCCACGACCTCGGCCCCATGCTGGCCTCCCTCCCCAGCGGCAACTGCTCGTGCCCGCACTGGGGCTACGTGCTCAGCGGCCGGGTCGTCGTCCGCTACGCCGATCATCAGGAGACCTTTGAAGCCGGCGATGCCTTCTACATGCCACCCGGCCACGCGCCAGAAGCCGAACAGGGCACCGAACTCATCCAGTTCAGCCCCACCGAACAGCTCGCCGAGGTAGAGGCGGCCATCGCAGCCGCCGCCGGACGATCCTGAACAAGGACCAACGGTTCTGTTGCGTTATCTGATCGGCGGACGTGCGGGGGTCGGAGTTCAGTTCCGGATCAGATTGCCAGCGCGAGTTCGGTGAACGCTGCGACGACTCGTACACCTCGTGGCCCGTCGATTCCGAGTTCGTAGTGGCCGCGGCGCAGGTTCTGCATCAATGCAAGTCCGGCGATGATGACCTGAGTCGTCCGTTCGGTGCGCAGCCCTCGCATTGGTCGCGGTCGGTGTTTGAGACGTCCGTGGTCGGTCGCGAACGAGGTTTGGCCCGGTTGTCCGACACCTGGGTCGTAAGCGTTCATCTCCTCCACTCCGCAGGCAGTCGCACCTGGCGGTGTTGGGACGGCGAAACCAAAGGAACGAAACTGCATGCTGTGACAGGCCCGCCGGGGTTGCGGGAGACAATGATGACGTGACCGAAGCTGACGCTGCACACCCTGACTGGGATGACTCCTACGTCGGCCCGCCACCGCCCTGGGACATCGGCCGCCCGCAGCCCGCATTCGTCCGCCTCGCCGAGGCCGGCACGCTGACCGGCGCACTGCTGGACGCCGGATGCGGCACCGGCGAACACACCATCCTCGCCGCGCTCCACGGCGCCCGCGCGATCGGTGTCGACGTCTCCAGACGCGCCATCGAGACTGCCCGCCGCAAGGCGGCTGCGCGCGGCGTTGACACGAGCTTCCGGGTGCTCGATGCGCTTCATCTCGGCTCGCTCGGCGAGAGGTTCGACACCATCGTCGACAGCGGACTGTTTCATGTCTTTGACGACTCGGCCCGCATCCACTACGTCACAGCTTTGCACGTCGCACTCCGCCCAGATGGCCACCTTCACCTCATGTGCTTCAGCGACCGTCAACCCGGCGACTGGGGTCCCCGCCGGGTCAACGAAGGCGAATTGCGCGCCGCGTTTGACACCGGGTGGCGGATCGAGTCACTCACCCACGATCGCTTCGACGTTAACCCGGGCCTCGGCAGCCCCACCGCCCAAGCCTGGCTGGCCGATGTCGTCCGACTGGCAGCCAAGTGACAGCGTTCGGGAACGCGACCCGATTGCCCGGCGATCACGCGCGCCAGCTGCCCTGCCTAATGGCGGGCCACGGTCAATGTGGGGTCGGCTGCGGGGTGAGGCTCGCCGCGTTTAACGCAGGCTGAGGTCCTGCCTGACGTATGCGGCCTGCGCTCGCAACTCCGATCCCGAAACCACGCCGTCCGCGGTTGGCGCAAGATCAATCCCGTGCGACGTCTTATCGGCACGGGGATAGCGCCACTGATCCCGTCCCGCACGAACGCGACTGATGTTTGAACAATCGTTGTCGACGCGGCCGTGCCTGGCTTACGCCGTGTCTCAG
>DATFRR010000086.1:0-4757 GCA_035263025.1 Micromonosporaceae bacterium | reverse complement strand
AGCCCGCGGCCGCGATGCCGGTCGCCGCCGCCTCGATGACGACGTCGTCGAAGACCAGTACCGGCGCCTTACCACCGAGTTCCAAATGGGTCCGCTTGAGGTCGAGCGCGGCGGTCGCGGCGACCTCACCACCGGCCCGCGTCGAACCGGTGATCGACACCATCTGCGGCGTCGGGTGTGCGACCACCGCGCGACCCGTGTCGCGATCTCCGCAGACCACGTTCAGCACGCCGGGCGGCAGGAATTCGGCGGCGATCTCGGCCAGCAGCACGGTGCTCACCGGCGTGGTGTCGCTCGGCTTGAGGACGACGGTGTTGCCGGCCGCGATGGCGGGTGCGAACTTCCAGACCGCCATCATCATCGGGTAGTTCCACGGCGTGACCTGCGCGCACACCCCGATCGGCTCGCGGCGGACGTATGACGTGTGACCGGCCATGTATTCGCCGGCTGACCTGCCCTCCAACGACCGCGCGGCACCGGCGAAGAAACGCAGCTCGTCGACGAGCGGTGGCATCTCCTCGCCGCGAGTCAGCTCGATCGGCTTGCCGGTGTTGCGGCACTCCGCGGCGACGAGTTCGTCGGTCCGCGCCTCGACGGCATCCGCGATCCGGAGCAACGCGCGCTGCCGCTCGGAAGGTGTGGCGTCGCGCCATGTTTCGAACGCCGCCGCGGCGGCCGCCATAGCCGCGTCCACATCCGCCAGCGTCGATACCGGCGCTTCGCCGTATGCGGCGCCGGTGCACGGGTCGACGATCGCCGACGTACGGCCGTCCTCGCTGTCGACGGGCCGTCCGTTGACGAAGTTGCGCACCTTCACGAGGCCTCCGGACAGGGTCGGCTGTCGGCTGGCCGACTAACTTGGCCGTGTGGGCACCCTGCCAGAGAAATCGCGTCAGGACAAGTGATTCCTTCGTCTTGATACATCTACGCAACGGATTCCGCTGCAATACGTCCGGTTTGTCGTAACGAATCCCTTACTCGATCGTGGCGTCAACACGGATTCCGACGAGCGTCGCGATCTCCCGCGCGCCGCCCAGCGGGGCCGCGATCACGCGGGCGTCCGCGGCGTGTGCGGCCGCCGCCGCGCGGTCCGCGAGGACTCCGGCAGCCAGAAATAAGGACGCGTACGCGATGTGGCGCGCCCCCGCCACGCGGGCCGTCTCGGCGGCCGCGATTACCGAACGGCCGGCACCGGTCGCGTACCCAGCCAGGCAGGGCACGCCGAGGCGTACGCCAAGCGCGGATGCCACGGTTTCCACGGTGTGCAGTGCGCCGGCGTCCCGGCTGCCGGCCGCTCCGACGATCACCGCGTCCCACTCCGCCGTGGCCGAACGCGGTGCCGGCGCGTCGTAGAGCCGGCGGACGAGGGCGTCAACGAGCAGGCCGAGCCCCGGATCGTCCGGCCGGGTCGGGCCGAGCACCGGTGTGGCCGCCACCGCGAGCCCGCTGTCCACCGCCGCGGCGACCACGCCCGGTACGTCGACCCGAGCGTGGTACGCCGGCGTGATGAGCAACGGCACCACGGTGGTGGGACCGAACTCGCCGTGCAGCGCGCCACCGAGCGCCGGCGCGGTGAAGTCGAGGTAGGCGGCGCGTACCCGGAGATCGGGCCGCGCCGCCGCGACCGCCGCGACCAGCCGGCTCGTGTCGGCCGCGGCGCGTGGGTCGCGGCTGCCATGCGCGGCAAGTACGACGTCGCGCAGCGCGACATCGACCGACGCGCGGTCCGAATCGCGCACCAGCCGGGCGCGCTCCGCTACCGGCGACACCGTCAGCAACGACATGGCATCACGCCGCCGCGTGCAGGCCGCACTCGGTCTTGTCGAACATCGGCCAGCGCCCGGCACGCGGGTCCTCGCCCGGCAACGTACGGCGGGTGCACGGCCAGCAGCCGATCGACCCGTATCCCGACTCGATGAGCTTGTTGACCGGGATGTTCCACCGCTCGATGTACGCGTCGACCTCGGCCTGCGTCCAGTGTGCGAGCGGCGCGACCTTCACTTTGCCGCGACCCGCCTCGAATCCGACCACCGGCGTGTTCGCCCGCGTCGGACCCTCGTCGCGACGAAGCCCGGCCGCCCACGCGTCATAGGGCGCCAACGCCCGCGACAGCGGCTCCACCTTGCGCAGTGCGCAGCACGCGTCAGGATCGCGAGCGAACAGCCGCGGGCCGTGCTGACCGTCCTGCTGGCCGACGGTCTGGCGCGGCTTCACCGAGATGACCTCGACCGGCAGCGTACGAGCGACGACGTCACGCACGCGCAACGTCTCCGCGAAATGCAGACCGGTATCGAGGAACACCACGGGTACGCCGGGCACGACCCGCGACACGACGTGCGCGAGCACCGCGTCGGCCATCGAGCTGGTGACGCAGAACCGCTCTCCGAACTCGGCGGCGGCCCACTCGATGATCCTCTCGGCGGGTAAGCCGTCGAGCCGAGCGTTCGCGGCGAGGGCCGCCTCGCGCAGCTCGTCCGCGCTACGCCGGCCGGGTATGACAGGTGACAGACTGATCATTTGCGGGATGCCGCCTTCCGGTTCACGAGGCCGACAAACTTCACCGTGAACGCCCGCGCGCAGGACCGGCACTCCCACGTGCCGTGCGGCCCCTGCTCGCTCGGGCGCAGATTTTCTTCGCCGCAATAAGGGCAGTGAAACGGTGCTACGCGCTCATCACTCATGACTCGTCGCCTCCGCGTGCAGTGCGCGCTCTGACCGCGCCGCCGGACTCATGACTCGTCGCCTCCGCGGTTGGTCGCTGCCCGCCTGCGCTGCCTGGACTCATCTCAGCGCCGCCTCGTCGGCACGTGCGACCCACGACGCGAACGTCTCGCCGTCCGTGCGTTCGTCGCTGTAGCGGCGCGCCAGCCGCTCGACGTACGCCGGCAGGTCATCCGCCGTCGTCTTCAGCCCACGCAGCTTCCGGCCGAAGCCGGGCTGCTCGGCCGTGCTCAGCCCGAGCCCGCCACCGAGGTGCACTTGGAAGCCCTCGACCATCGCGCCGTCCGGACCAGGCACGAGTTGGCCCTTGAGGCCGATGTCGGCGACCTGGGTGCGCGCGCACGCGTTCGGGCAACCGTTGATGTTGACCGAGATGTCCACGTCCAGATCGGCGAGCCGCTTCTCGAGCGTCTCGACGAGGCTCGCGGCCCGTGCCTTCGTCTCCACGATCGCGAGCTTGCAGAACTCGATGCCGGTGCAGGCCATCGTGGAGCGACGCCACGTCGACGGCCGCGCCTCGAGGCCGATCTCGGCGAGCGCGGTCACGAGCGACTCGGCCCGCTCCGGTGCCACATCGAGCACGATCAGCTTCTGTTGGGCGGTGAGGCGCACCCGCCCGGACCCATGCGCCTCGACGATGTCGGCGACCTTCGTGAGCGTCGTACCGCTGACGCGACCGGCCACCGTCGCAACGCCGACGTACACGTTGCCGTCGTGCTGCGGATGGATGCCGATGTGGTCGACGGCGCGCGACGGCAGCGCCGGCGCGGGGCCGTCGAGCAGTGGTCGCCCGAGATACTCGGTCTCCAGCACCTGCCGGAACCGCTCGACTCCCCAGTCCGCCACCAGGAACTTGAGCCGGGCACGGTTCCGCAACCGCCGATATCCGTAGTCGCGGAAGATGCCCACCACGCCGGCCCAGACATCGGGTACGTCCGCGAGCGGGATCCACGCACCGAGCCGCTGCGCGAGCATCGGGTTCGTGGACAGGCCGCCGCCGACCCAGACGTCGAAGCCCGGACCGTGCTGCGGGTGTACGGCGCCGACGAACGCGACGTCGTTCACCTCGTACGGCAGGTCCGGCAACCAACCGATCGACGTCTTGAACTTGCGTGGCAGGTTCGAGAACTGTGAGTCGCCGATGTAGCGCGCGGTGATCTCACGAATCGCTGGAGTCGCGTCGATGACCTCGGCGGCCGCGATGCCCGCCACGGGGCTGCCGAGCACCACCCGTGGTGTGTCGCCGCAGGCCTCGGTCGTGGTCAGCCCGACCGCCTCGATCTCGCGCCAGATCGCCGGTACGTCCTCGATGCGTACCCAGTGCAGCTGCACGTTCTGCCGATCGGTGAGATCCGCGGTGTCCCGTGCGTAGCGGCTCGACACCGACGCGACCGCTCGAAGCTGGGCGAGGTCGAGCTGCCCGCCGTCGATCCGGATGCGGAGCATGAAGTATTCGTCTTCGAGCTCGTGCGGCTCGAGGACTGCGGTCCGACCGCCGTCGATGCCGGGCTTCCGTTGGGTATAGAGGCCCAACCAACGGAACCGGCCACGCAGATCCTGTGGGTCGATGCTGGCGAAGCCGCGTTGCGCGTAGACGTGCTCGATGCGCAGTCGCGCGTTCAGACCGTCGTCGTCGCGCTTCATGCGCTCGTTGGGGTTGAGTGGCTCGCGATAGCCAAGCGCCCACTGCCCCTCGCCGCGTGCACGCTGGACCCCGTTTGCCCGGGTGGCGAGTTCAGCGCGTCGTTCCGAATCGCCGCGATCGACCATGGCCTGGTCGGCGGCCGGACGTCCGGTGGTAATGGTCATGCGAGGAGCCCTCCGAAAGCTTTTGCCTGGGAGGGCGCGCGGATGCGCCGGGCCGACGGCCGGAGCCGCGGGTATGACGTCGATGTCTATTTCAGAGGTGGCCGGCGATGCACGCGCCCGCGAAGGATCGGGCTAGCGAGCCGGACACATGGCGCTGCGAACGCGCCCGTAGTCGACGTGCCGCCGTGCGGTCAACAACACCTCGCCGCTGCGCGAGCGCGCGCACG
>DATFRR010000085.1:0-15165 GCA_035263025.1 Micromonosporaceae bacterium | reverse complement strand
GGCCGTCACCGGGCGCGTCGACAGTCCGCATCGCACCTGTCCGGCAGCCCCACCGCACGTGTCCGGCAGTCCTCACAACCGTTCGACGACGTAGTCGATGCACACGGTCAGTGCCTCGACATCGGCCGGTTCGACGGCTGGATACATGCCGATGCGCAGCTGGTTGCGGCCGAGCGATCGATATGGCTCGGTGTCGACGACCCCGTTTGCGCGCAGCGTGGCGGCGATCGCGGCGGCGTCCACGTCGTCGACGAAGTCGATGGTGCCGACAGTGTGTGAGCGCAGCTCCGGTTCCGCCACGAACGGCGTGGCCACCGCGGACGCGTCAGCCCAGCCGTACAAGTGCGCGGCGGACTCGGCTGTACGCTTGGCCGCCCAGGCGAGCCCGCCCTGCGCGTTCATCCAGTCGGTCTGTTCGGCGGCCAGGAACACGGTCGCGACCGCCGGCGTGTTGTACGTCTGGTCGAGGCGGGAGTTCTCGATCGCGGTGACCAGGTCGAGAAACGCCGGTGCGTAGCGTCCGGTCGCCTTGATCTGGTACGCGCGCTCGATGGCGGCCGGCGACAGCAGCGCGATCCAGAGCCCACCCTCGGAGGCGAAGCACTTCTGTGGCGCGAAGTAGTAGACGTCGGTCTGCGTCACATCGAGGTCCAGCCCACCCGCTCCCGACGTCGCGTCGTGCAACATCAGCGCGCCGTCGTCGGCGCCGATCACACGCGTGACGGCCACCGCCACTCCGGTCGACGTTTCGTTGTGCACCGTCGCGTAAGCGTCCACTCCGGACTCCGCGACGAGATCGATCGCGCTGCCGGCCGGCGCACTGCGCACCGTCGGCTCGGCCAGGAACGGCGCGGTTTTCACCGCGGTCACGAACTTCGCCCCGAACTCGCCGAATGTGGCGAGCTGTGCCCAGTCATGCACCAACGAGAACGTGGCGACATCCCAGAACGCGTTGGTACCCCCGTTGCCGAGCACCACCTCGTAACCGTCCGGGAGCGCGAAGAAGTCGGCGAGCGCACTGCGCAGTCGGGCCACCTGCTCGCGTACCGGCGCCTGGCGATGCGATGTGCCGAGCAGGCTCGTGCCACGTGCGGCGAGCGCGTCGACGGCGGCCGTACGGATCTTGCCCGGTCCGCTCCCGAACCGCCCGTCGGTCGGCCGTAGATGCGCCGGGATGATGATTCCGCTGGTGCTCGACGTCATGCTCACCAGCCTTCCACGGGTCAGTGCGCGATCGCGGCCCAGCCCTCGACCTCGTCCGGCCGGCGGGGCGGCGGTCCCACGTAGACCGCGGCCGGGCGTACCAGTCGTTCCAGCTTTTTCTGCTCCAGAATGTGCGCACTCCAACCGGCCACCCGGGCACACGTGAACATCGACGTGAACATGTGCGCCGGCACCTCGGCGAAGTCGAGCACCACCGCGGACCAGAACTCGACGTTGGTGGCGAGCACGCGGTCCGGCTTGCGGGCGTGCAACTCCTCCAGAGCCGCCTTCTCCAGCGCCTCGGCCACCTCGAACCGCGGCGCGCCGAGTTCGCGAGCCGTACGCCGCAGCACGCGGGCACGCGGATCCTCGGCGCGATAGACGCGGTGCCCGAAGCCCATCAGGCGCTCGCCACGGTCGAGCAGATCCTTCACGTACGCCTCGGCGTTGCCGCTGCGTTCCACGCCCTCGATCATTCCGAGTACGCGTGACGGCGCACCGCCGTGCAGCGGACCGGATAGCGCGCCGATGCCCGACGAGATGCACGCGGCGACGTCGGCACCGGTCGACGCGACGATCCGCGCGGTGAACGTGGACGCGTTCAAGCCGTGTTCGGCGGCCGAGATGAAATACGAGTCGACGGCCTTCACGTGCCGCGGGTCGGGGTCACCGCGCCACCGCTTCATGAAGCGCTCGACGATCGTCGACGCCTTGTCGATTTCCTTCTGCGGCACGGCCGGCAGCCCGAGGCCGCGAGCGGCCTGCGCGACGAACGACAGTGCCGTGACGCTGACCCGGGCCAGGTCTTCGCGCGCCTGGTCGTCGGAGATGTCGAGAAGCTGGCCGAGCCCCCAGTAGGGCGCGAGCATGGCGACCGCGGACTGCACGTCGACGCGGATGTCGCCGGAGTGCACGGGCACCGGGAACGGCTCGGCCGGCGGCAGGCCCGGTCCGAACTTGCCGTCCACGAGCAGCGCCCACACGTTGCCGAAGGACACGTGACCCATTAGGTCCTCGATGTCGACGCCTCGATAGCGAAGCGCACCGCCTTCGCGGTCGGGTTCGGCGATCTCTGTCTCGAAGGCGACCACGCCCTCCAGGCCTGGCTTGAACTCGGACATCTCGATCTCCTGGGTCGTCTGGTGGGGCGTGCCCGGTGCCACGACGCGCCATGTGGCCCGCCGAAGCAGCGGTACCGCGCGGCGCCACTTGACCCGCCGTAGCGGTGCGGCGAGGCGTTGGGGTGACTCGCCGAGCCGTCACGGTGCCGCAAGGCGCCGGTCAACTCGCCGAGGCATTGCGGCCTCGATTGGCTCGGCCGAGGCGGGAGTGTCCCGACCATCATGCTCGGCACGGGAGTGCGGTGGGGGGCTCCGGCTGGCGGATGGCCCGCCACCCCTCCATCATGCGCCGATCTTCGGCCGGTGGCACCAGGGCAGGGCCGCCGGCACCGGTGTGTTCCGCGCGACATTGATTCGCACGGGTCATGCCATCAGGGAAGGATGAGTGCGTGACGGCGGCGGGCGGCGATGATCGTGGACTCGATCTCGGCGCGATGCGTCGTGATTACGCTGATCGATCCGCCGAACTGTCCGAGGCCGACCTCGCGGGCGACTGGCTCACGCAGTTCCACCGGTGGTTCGCTGACGCGGTCGCGGCGGGACTCGTCGAGCCGAACGCGATGGTGCTGGCCACCGCTGGGCGCGACGGCCGGCCGAGCGCGCGTACCGTCCTGCTGAAGCAGGTCGATGCCCAGGGCTTCGTGTTCGTCACGAACTACACGTCGCGCAAGGGCTCGGAGTTGGCCGCGAACCCGTACGCCAGCCTGGTGTTCCCGTGGTTCCCGATGACCCGTCAAGTAGTGGTCTGCGGGACGGTCGGGCAGGTGAGTCGGGAGGAGTCGGCGGCGTATTTCGCGACCCGGCCGCGAGATTCGCAGCTCGGTGCGTGGGCGAGCCCGCAGTCGCAGATCATCGCGTCGCGCGCGGTGCTGGACGACGCGGAGCGCGCGACCACCGACCGGTTTGCGGACACGGATGACATCCCGGTGCCGCCGCACTGGGGCGGTTATCGGTTGCGCCCCGACAGCGTGGAATTCTGGCAGGGACGCAAGGGCCGGCTACACGATCGCTTGCGCTACCGACGGCTGGCCGCGACCACCGTCGGCGACACCGACGAGTGGGTCGTGGAGAGGCTGGGCCCGTGACGAGCGCCGACGACAGCGATCCCGGACCCAGCGCTGGCTCGTACGTGGACGGCATAGACGTACGAGCCGTGGCGCACGAGGCGCTCGCGGAAGTGGCGATCGCCAACCCCGGCCCGCCGGCGGAACCGATCTCCGCGCCGCCGGCATCGCTGCTCGAGTCGCCGGCATCACCGCCCGAGTCGCTGGCCCAACCGGACGGATCGGTGGCGGCGGCATCGGAGGGTGCACCGCACACCGGTTGGCGCCGGATCGCGATCGATACGCGACCGTTGCGCCACGCGGCGTACCGCCGGATGTTCATCGGCTCCGCCGCGTCGTTCTTCGGCACGCAGCTCACCGCCGTCGCGGTGCCCGTACAGATGTACGCGATGACCAGGTCCAACGCCTGGGTCGGGGTGCTGGGCATCGCCGGTCTCGTACCCCTGTTGATCTTTGCGTTGTGGGGCGGCGCCCTCGCCGACCGCCTCGATCGGCGGATGTTGCTGCTCTGGAGTTCGACGCTGATGTGGCTAGTGACGCTGTCGTTGCTGGTCCAGGCCGTCCTGAAGGTGAACAGTCCCTGGCTGCTGCTGGCCCTCGTCGCGGTGCAGTCCGCGGCGGTGGCGGTGACCATGCCGACCCGGTCCGCGATCATTCCGCGCATCGTGCCGGCCAACGAGTTGGCGCAGGCCAACACGCTGAATTTCACGATGTCGAACGTGAGCACGGTCGCCGGTCCGCTGGTCGCCGGCGTGCTCATCGGGGCGGGCTCCGGAGTGTTCTGGGCGTACGCCGTCGATGCCCTCACGTTCACCGTCGCGCTGTGGGCGGCGCTGCGACTGCCGTCGATGCCACCGATCGGCGAGGTCTCGTCGAGCCGCGGCGGATGGTCCGATGTGATCTTCGGACTGCGTTATCTCGCGACTACGCCGGTGCTGCTGCTGTCGTTCGCGGTGGACATCGCGGCGATGGCGCTGGCACTGCCCCGCGCCTTGTTCCCGGCGGTCGCGGACAACGAGTTCCACGGTGGCGTTGGCTGGCTGTTCAGCGCCATCGCGATCGGGTCGGTGGTGGCTGGCGTCTCGTCCGGCTGGGTCGCGCGGGTCAAGAAGCAGGGCGTCGCGCTGGTCTGTGCGGTCGTTGTCTGGGGCATCGCGGTGGCGTTGGCCGGCCTCGCCCATCACCTGTGGCTCGCGGTCGTGTTCCTGGCCGTCGGCGGCGCCGCCGATCTGGTGAGTTCGGTCTACCGCCAGACCATGCTGCTCACCTATGCGCCGGATGAGCTTCGTGGCCGTCTGCAGGGCGTATTCACCGCGGTGGTGGCGGGCGGTCCGCGCCTCGGCGATCTGCGTGCCGGACTCACCGCGTCGGCGGTCGGCACCACGACCGCGTGGGTCGGCGGCGGCATCGCGGCCTCGTTCGTGGCGATCTTGATCGGCATCGCCTTCCCGGCCCTCCGCCGCTACACCGCCAAGACGAGCTGAGGCCGCCTGCCGGCCGGCGCCGACTGGCCCGCCGCCCCGCGCTCACGGCGCCCGCCGCCCGGCGGTGACAGCGGCCTGCGGCCCGGCACCCGCTCGGGCGACCACGGCCGGTGCCGGCGCCGTACACCAGGCACGCCACTTACGTGCGCGCGGCGTTTCCACACCCTCGGGCGGCGCGTTAGGGTCGGGCATGGCTGAGATCGACTTCCCGTGCCTTCCGTCCGGCCGGCAGTGGCAAATCGAGTCCGGATCCCAGACGGCGGTCGTTGTCGAGGTCGGCGGTGGGCTGCGCGCCTACCAGGCGGACGGCGAGGACGTGGTCGACGGGTACGCCGACGACACGCTCTGTCCGGGCAGCGCCGGCCAGGTCCTCCAGCCGTGGCCGAACCGCATTCGAGACGGCCGGTTCACCGTGGACGGCACGGAATATCAGCTGTCGTTGAACGAGCCGGCGACGCACAACGCGATCCATGGCCTAGCACGGTGGGTGCGGTGGAACGCCATCGACGTGGCACCGGACGCGATCACGGTCGGTTGCGATCTCGCGCCGGAACCCGGCTACCCGTGGCCGCTGCGGCTGCGTACGCGCTGGTCGGTTGGCCCGGACGGCCTGCGCGCGGACCACGAGGCGACCAACCACGGATCGTCGGCGGCGCCGTTCGGCCTTGGCGTGCACCCCTACGTGTACCTGCCGGGTGCCACCGTCGACGACCTCGAGCTGACGTTGCCGGCGCACTCGCGGCTGCTCGTCGACGGCCGGTTGCTGCCGATCGGTGCCGCGAAGGTGGCCGGTGACGCGTACGACTTCACCACCACGCGCCGCATCGGCACGATCGAACTCGACACCGCGTTTGGCGAGGTCGAACACGGGAGCGACGGAACGTCGACGGCCGTGCTCGCCGCGCCGGACGGGCGGTCCCGGACGGTCTGGGCGGACGGCGGCTTCCATTGGTGGCAGGTGTTCACCGGCGATACCTTGCACGGCGAGCGTCACCGGCGGTCGGTCGCGATCGAGCCGATGACGTGTCCGCCGGATGCGTTCCGATCCGGCCGGGATGTGGTCTCCATCGAGCCGGGCGAGACGTGGCGCGGCAGCTGGGGGATCCGGCCCGGGCGGGTGCCGCCGGCCGCGGCTGCGGGGGAGTAGTCGATGGAGTTCGCCGAAGTCGTGCGCCGCCGCCGCATGGTCCGCAACTACGACCCGGACCGCCCGGTCTCCGACGAACTCATCGATCGCCTGCTCGACTGCGCGATCCGTGCGCCATCCGCCGGTTTCTCGCAGGGTTGGGGCTTTCTGGTGCTCACCGAGCCGGATGACCGCGCACGGTTCTGGACGGCGACGACACCCGAGGACGAGCGTGACGAACCAGATCCATGGCTGCTCGGCCTGCAACGTGCGCCGGTGCTCATCGTCGCGCTCTCGAACAAGTCGATCTACCTTGACCGGTACGCCGCCGAGGACAAGGGCTGGACGGATCGCGACGAGTCCCGCTGGCCGGTGCCGTACTGGGACATCGACACCGGATTCGCGGCGCTGATGATGATGCTCGCCGCCGTGGACAACGACCTCGCGACCTGCTTCTTCGGGATTCCACCAGAGCAGACGGCAACCTTTAGGGCCACCTTCGACGTCCCATCTGAGTACACCCCGATCGGTGCGTTGTCGGTCGGCTACCCGGCGGCCGACCGACGCTCGCCGTCACTCAAACGAGGAAGGCGACCATTGACCGAGGTAGTGCACCGTGGTCGCTGGCGCCGATGAGTAGCGTCAGCCGCGAGGCGCAATGGGAGCAGTAGCGCGGCCGCGAGGTGCATTCGACACGCTCCGCTGAGATAATGCGACGTGGCGTAGCGAGCGAACGGAGCCGAGCAGGCACGCGGACGTTGAAGGGGGAGCCACCGGCGTGATCTTCAAGGCGGTCTCGGAAGGCCGGCCGTACCCGGAGCATGGGCTGTCCCTCAAGGAGTGGTCGCAGATCCCGCCGCGACCGGTGCGCCTCGACCAGCTGGTGACGACGAAGCGCGAGTTGGCACTCGATCGGCTGCTCGCCGAGGACTCGACGTTCTATGGCGATCTCTTCCCGCATGTCGTCCAGTTCGGCGGCGTGCTCTATCTAGAAGACGGCGTGCACCGTGCGCTGCGCGCCGCGCTTCAGCAACGAACCACGATCCACGCGCGGGTGCTGTCCGTGCCGGTGGCCGTGCCGGTCGCGCCGGCGGTCTGAGTATTTTGGGGTCATGACGCGCACCCCCCTTGACCTGATCGACGTCGACCACCTGCACTCCGACGAGGAGCTCGAGATCAGGCGCGTGGTGCGCAAGCTGGTCGACGAGCGGGTACGGCCGCATGTCGCCGACTGGTACGAAGCCGGTACCCTTCCGGCCCGCGACCTCGCGAAAGAGTTCGGCAAGCTCGGTCTGCTAGGAATGCACCTGCACGGGTACGGGTGCGCCGGCGCGTCGGCGGTCGCCTACGGGCTCGCGTCGATGGAGCTGGAGGCCGGCGACTCGGGTGTCCGTTCGCTGGTCAGCGTGCAAGGTTCACTCGCCATGTACGCGATCTACCGATACGGCTCCGATGCGCAGAAAGACGAATGGCTGCCGCGCATGGCGGCCGGTGAGGCAATTGGCTGCTTCGGCCTCACCGAGCCGGATCACGGCTCCGATCCGGGATCAATGCGCACCCGTGCACGCCGCGACGGCGATGACTGGATCCTGCACGGCGGCAAGATGTGGATCACCAACGCGCCGGTCGCCGATATCGCCGTGATCTGGGCACGCACCGACGAGGGCATCGGCGGGTTCGCCGTACCCATGAATTCTCGTGGTGTCTCGGTGCGCGAGGTGACCCACAAGATGTCGCTGCGTGCGTCGATGACCGGCGAGATCACCCTGGACGACGTGCGCCTGCCCGCGGACGCCGCGTTGCCTGGCGCGCGTGGCTTGCGTGCGCCGTTGTCCTGCCTCACCGAGGCGCGGTTCGGCATCGTGTGGGGCGCGCTCGGCTCGGCGCGCGACTGCCTGCACACCGCGCTCGACTACGCGGTCACGCGGGAACAGTTCGGCCGGCCGATCGCCGGGTTCCAGCTCACCCAGGCCAAGCTCGCCGACATGGCACTCGAGCTGCAGAAGGGTTATCTGCTGGCGCTCCATCTCGGACGTCAGGCCGACGCCGGCCGCATCACACCAGAGCAGGTCAGCATCGGGAAGCTGAACAACGTGCGCGAGGCGCTCGCGATCGCACGCCAGTGCCGCACAATCCTCGGCGCGAACGGGATCAGCGGCGAATACCCGGTCATGCGGCACGCGAACAATCTAGAGAGCGTGTTGACCTACGAGGGCACGTCCGAGGTGCATCAACTCGTGATCGGTCAGCAGCTGACCGGCATCTCCGCGTTCACGTAGACCAACCGCCGCGCGGCGGCCGACAGCGAGCACGCTCGGTGTCGCATCGAGGACGTACTGTGTACGTGGTCCGATGGGTTTGCCGCTGGCGTCGGTTTGCTAACCAGCGCTGGCGGGCATCCTTATCGGACGTTCGTGAATAAACCCTGCCGGCCGATCGGGGGCGGTCCGGCGACCAATCTGTAGGCCACCACGCTGCGGATGGACGTGACGAGATGACCGCCAACACGACCGGCACCAACGACGGCGACTGGAGACCGGCAGCCGCCAACGCCGAGGTCGAATCGGGCACCGGCTGGCCGGACGAGGACGACGACGCGCCGGCGCTGCACGCATACCGGCCGAACAACGGCGAGTCCGGCGCGGCGGCGCCCGCACGGACCGCTGTCGCGTCCCACGATCACCACACCGTCGCGCTGCCTGAGCAGCGGGGCAACGGCTCGGATGCCGGCGAGCCCCGGCGGCGACGCCGGTGGATCCCGTTCGCGGCCACCGGGCGTAAGGCGTTCTGGCTCGCCATGACCGCCGGCGTCATCGTGATCCTGTTCCTGCTGACCGGCCTGTTCGGCCTCTGGCCGAAGCTCGGCAACCCGTTCAGCTCGCAGCGCACCGACCGCACCGGACCGGTGCTGTTGGTGTCCATCCAGGACCTGTCACGATTCGAGGCGGCGAGCGGAAACTTCCAGGTGATCGTCGACCTGCAGAACGACCGCCGGTTCATCCCCGACTTCCTGTTCAACCAACGCTCGCTGTTCGTCGCGGACGGCTCGGTTGACGCGTACGTCGACTTCAGCAACATCGGCCAGGGCGATATCAAGGTCGACCCGACCGATGCCAAGAAGGTGACCATCAGCCTGCCCGCACCGCAGCTCGAACCACCGAACCTCGATCTGAATCGCAGTTACCTCTACGCGACTCAGAAGGGTCTCATCAACAAGCTCGGCGACATCTTCTCCGACAACTCGAACTCCGAAGAGCAGCTCTACCAGCTTGGCCAGCAGAAGATCGCGGCGGCCGCGCTGGACAGCCAGTTGCCGCAGCGTGCCGAGCAGAACACGCGAGCGATGCTCACCGAGATGCTCCATTCGCTGGGTTACACGACGGTCACGGTGAACTTCGCGTCCGCCTGAGCGATGGTTGGGCCGGTCGATCGTTGGGCCGGTCGATCGTCGGGCCGGTCGATCGTCGGGCCGGTGCCTGCCGGATGCGGTTACGCTGGCCTGCGGCGACGGAAGTCGGTGTGCACACAACGGGGTGCGCCGCGCCGCGAGATGGAGACGCCGTGATCAGCACGTTCGACTTGTTCAAGATCGGGATTGGTCCGTCGAGCTCGCATACGGTCGGACCGATGCGAGCGGCGTACCGCTTCGCGGGTGGTCTGAAGGCGGACGGCGTGTTGGCCGACACGGCTCGCGTCCACGCCGAGCTGTTCGGCTCGCTCGGTGCGACCGGGCACGGCCACGGCAGCGACCGCGCAGTGTTGCTCGGACTGTCCGGCGAGGAGCCGGAGACGGTCGACACGGATGGCATACCGCGACGGGTCGACGCGATCACGGCGAGCGGCCGTCTCGCGCTGCTCGGCACGCACGAGATCGACTTTCAGGTGGACCGCGACCTCGTTCTGCACCGGCGGCGTACGTTGCCGTTCCACCCGAACGGGATGACGTTCACCGCGTCGAACCGGGCAGGGACGGTGCTGCGCGAGCGGACGTACTACTCGGTCGGCGGCGGATTCGTCGTCGACGAGAAGGCAACCGGTGCCGATCGCATCAAAGTGGACGAGACGCCGGTGGCGTACCCGTTCCGTACCGGCGCCGAACTGCTCGCGCACACCGGTGACGGTGACATGTCGATCTCGGATGTGATGCTCGCCAACGAGTTGTCGTGGCGCTCCGAAGACGAGGTGCGCGCCGGACTCGCCAACATCTGGCGCGTGATGCAGGAGTGTGTGGCGCGTGGTTGCGCGAACGACGGCACGCTGCCTGGCGGGCTGAAGGTGCGACGTCGCGCCGGAGAACTGCACCGAGCGCTCTCGGCCGAAGGTGGCGCCACCGACCCGCTGCACGTGATGGACTGGGTGACGTTGTTCGCCCTCGCGGTCAACGAGGAGAACGCGGCCGGCGGTCGAGTGGTCACCGCGCCGACGAATGGCGCGGCCGGCATCGTACCGGCGGTGTTGCTTTACTACACGAGGTTCGTACCGGGCGCGGATCTCGACGGCGTCATCCGGTTCCTGCTCGCCGCCGCCGCGATCGGCGTGCTCTTCAAGGAGAACGCGTCGATCTCGGGTGCCGAGGTGGGCTGCCAGGGTGAAGTGGGCTCGGCGTGTTCGATGGCTGCCGCCGGCCTCACCGACGTGCTCGGCGGCACGCCGCAGCAGGTGGAGAATGCCGCGGAGATCGCGATGGAGCACAACCTCGGGCTCACTTGCGACCCGGTGGGCGGGCTCGTGCAGATCCCATGCATCGAGCGCAACGCGGTGGCGAGCATCAAGGCCATCACGGCGACGCGGCTCGCGCTGCGCGGCGACGGCCGGCACTTCGTCTCGCTCGACAAGGTCATCAAGACCATGCGCGAGACCGGTGCGGACATGAAGGTCAAGTACAAGGAGACGGCGCGTGGCGGCCTCGCGGTCAACGTCATCGAGTGCTGATTGACTCGTCCCCCACCGCGCGTTGATTCGACTCGATCATTGGCCTAGCGTCGACGCATGACGTTGCTTTCTGATCTTGTCAACGCGATCGGTACGGGTGCCGTCGAGGTCTACGACCTGACCGCACCACTGACCTCCAGCACCCCCATCCTCGGGTTGCCCGAGCAGTTCGGGCAGACCTGGCCGTTCGCGTTGACCGAGATCAGTCGGTACGACGACCGTGGGCCGGCGTGGTACTGGAACAACATCACCACGGGCGAGCACACCGGTACCCACTTCGACGCACCGATCCACTGGGTCACCGGACGCGAAAAGCTCGACGTCGCGCAGGTGCCGGTGCGTCAACTCGTCGCACCGGCCGCTGTACTCGATGTGACCGCCGAGGCGGCCGCCGACCCGAACTTCCTGCTCGAGGTCTCGCACATCAAGGCGTTCGAGGAGCGGCACGGTGCGCTGCCGAAGGACGGCTGGTTGCTCATCCGTACCGGCTGGGACGCGCGCTCGCACGATCAGGATGCGTTCCTCAACGGCGGTGCGACGCCGGGTGTGTCGATCGACTGTGCACAGTGGCTCGCCGAGGACGCGCCGATCCAGGGCGTCGGCGTGGAGACGGTCGGCACCGACGCCGGTGCGGCGCACTCCTTCAATCCGCCGTTCCCGTGCCACTCATACGTGCTCGGGGCAAACAAGTTCGGCCTGACGCAGTTGCAGAACCTGCGGCATCTGCCGCCGACCGGGTCGGTGCTGGTTGCCGCGCCGCTGCCCATCGTGGCCGGATCCGGCAGCCCGGCGCGCGTGCTCGCGCTCGTCGAACGGTAGCCGCACCGTCGAGCCCGGAGGGTTGGTCATGGACGTCGCGACGCAGGTCGGCACGGTGCTCGCCGGTCTCGGTGCGGACACCGTGTTCGGCGTCGTCGGTTCCGGAAACTTCCACGTCACCAACGCTCTCGTCGCGGCCGGCGCACGCTTCGTACCCTCGGCTCACGAGGCGGGATCGGCCACCGCCGCCGACGCGTACGCGCGATTGACCGGCAAGGTCGGCATCGTTTCCGTGCACCAGGGTCCGGGCGTGACGAACGCGCTGACCGGTGTGACGGAGGCGGCCAAGAGCCGTACCCACGTGATCGTGCTGGCGCCCGAGGCGACGAACCCGCGGTCGAATTTCCACATTGACCTGGCATCGGTCGCGCGGGCGGTGGGCGCCGAGTATCGGCGCGTCCGCGCGGACACGGCGGACCGCGACGTGGTCGAGGCGTGGCGCCTCGCGACCAGCGGTCTCGGCGCCACGGTCGTGCTCGGGCTGCCGCTCGACGTGCAGGCCGCCACGGCAACGCCGTCGCCGGTGCCGGACGAGGAGACGACGTCCGAGGTGCGAACCGCCACCGCGGCGGACATCGCTCGCGTCGCGGAGGCGTTGCGCGCCGCGCACCGGCCGGTCTTCATCGCCGGTCGCGGCGCCGCGCGAACGCCGTTCGCGGACGCGCGTCGCGCGCTGGAGCAGTTGGCCGATGCGTGCGGCGCGTTGCTGGCGACGTCCGCGGCCGGGCATGGACTCTTCGCCGGCTCGCCGTGGAATCTCGGCATCTCGGGCGGTTTCGCGACGCCGTTGGCCGCTGAGCTCATCGCCGACGCCGACGTGCTCGTCGCGTGGGGCTGTTCGCTGAACATGTGGACGACCCGGCACGGCAGCCTGATCCCGCCGGCCGCGACCGTCGTGCGTGTCGACCACGACCCCGTCGCGCTCGATCAGCCGCTCATCGCCCCGGCCGGACAAGATCTGCGGGTACGCGGCGACCTACGGCTGGTCGCCGACGCTGTGCTAGCGGCCTTGCCGTTCGCGCCGAGCACTGGGTACCGCACGCCGGCCGTACGCGAGCGAATCGCGACCGAGGGCCGGTGGCGCCAGATCGCGTACGACGACTGGTCCGGCCCGGATGCGTACGGCCAGGAGCGGATCGATCCTCGTACCCTGACCATCGCGCTGGACGACATCCTGCCCACCGAACGTGTCGTGGCGGTCGACTCCGGCAACTTCATGGGCTATCCGGCGGCCTATCTGTCGGTTCCGGATCCGGCCGGGTTCAGCTTTACCCAGGCGTACCAGTCGATCGGTCTGGGGCTCGCCTCGGCAATCGGCGCCGCGGTGGCGCGCCCGGACCGCGTCACGGTGGCAACACTCGGCGACGGTGGGTTCCTGATGGCACTCGCCGAGCTGACCACGGTGCGTCGACTCGATGTGCCGATGGTGATCGTGGTCTACAACGACGCCGCGTACGGCGCCGAGGTGCACCACTTCGGCCCGGACGGGTACGTGCTCGACACGGTACGGTTCCCGGACTCCGACATCGCCGAGATCGCGCGCGGATTCGGGTTCCTCGGGATCACCGTACGGTCGGTCGGTGACCTCGATCCACTGCGCTCCTGGGTATCCGGGCCGCGTGACCGGGTCATCGTGGTGGACGCGAAGATCGCCGCGAACGACGCGTCCTGGTGGCTGGCCGAGGCGTTCCGGGGCCACTGAGCGGGACGCCCGCTTGGCCGCGGGTACCTCGGTGCGGGAATACTTGCGGCGTCAAGTAAGTTGCGGAATATCGTAAGTGCGGCCGCATGGTAGGACGGGTGGTTGGGGCTGATGGCCATGACAGCGAACACGCCGGACACGGCGCAACGGATGCCCGCGCTCTACATCGGGCACGGTGCGCCGCCGCTCATTGACGACGAGCTCTGGACGACCGAGCTGTCCGCATGGGCGGCGGATCTGCCGCGGCCGACCGCGATCCTGATGGTGTCCGCGCACTGGGAGTCGGCGCCGCTCACGCTTGGCGCCACCGATACCGGCGTCCCGCTGGTGTACGACTTCGGCGGCTTCCCCGAGCGCTACTACCGAGCGCAGTATCCGGCACCCGGTGCACCGGGGCTCGCGCACAAGATCAAGGCGTTGATGACCGACACCGAAACGGTCGCGGAGCAGCCACGCCGGGGCCTCGACCACGGCGCGTACGTGCCGTTGACGGTGATGTACCCCGATGCGGACATCCCGGTGCTGCAGATCTCGCTGCCCACTCTCGACCCGGACAAGCTCCTCGCGCTCGGTCGGCGGCTCGCTCCGCTGCGAGACGAGGGCGTGTTGATCATCGGCAGTGGCTTCCTCACACATGGCCTGCCGTTCCTGCGCGACTTCACCGTCGACCAGACACCGCCCGGGTGGTCCGTCGAGTTCGACGCCTGGGCCGGCGAAGCGCTCGCTCGGGGTGCGGTCGACGAGCTCGCCGACTTCCGCAACCGGGCGCCCGGCATGCCCTATGCGCATCCGACCGTCGAGCATTTCGCGCCGATGTTCGTCACGCTGGGCTCGGCCAGCGATCCCGAGGCGGCACCACGACAGGTGATCGATGGCTTCTGGATCGGCCTGTCCAAGCGCTCGTTCCAGGTCGCGTAGGCGATCCTGGACCGCGCTCGCCGGGCGAGACTCGTTCGGCCTAGTCGCGCGATGGTGTCGCGATCTTTCTCGCGGCACGCCCGGCTCGGCGGGCGGTTGCGCACCGGCCGTCCTATCTCTCTGCTCACATCAATGCGAGCAGAGACGTCCTTGCGTGCGTTAATGCGAGCAGAGTCATCTCTGCGCACATCAATGCGCGCAGAGGCGTCTCTGCCAACGTCAGTGCGAGCAGAGCGATAGGCGGGCAGGCGGTTGGTGGCGCGGCGGCGGCATCGGACCGGCAAGCAGGGGCCGACCTGCAAGCGGCCGTCGAGGTCGGATCAGCCGGCGACGACCGGACCGACGGTCAGCGATGTGATGTTCACCGCGAGCTTCGGCTTGCCGTCGCCGGGGCCGTTGGCGTTGTCCGTGCCAGCCTTCGCGACCTTCTGCACGATGTCGAGGCCGGTCGAGATCGTGCCGATGACCGTGTAATTCGACGGCAGCACCGACTGTCCGGTGGTCGGATCCGTCGGCGTGTCCTTGTACACGATGAAGAACTGGCTGCCGTTGCCGTCGGGGTCGTTCGCGTTGGCCATCGCCACCGTACCGGCCGGATAGTTCACCGCCGCGGTCGGCAGGTTTTCGTGTGCGTACGTGTAGCTTGGCCCGCCAGCGCCGGTCTTGGATGGGTCGCCGCACTGCAGCACAAAGATGCCTGTCGTAGTCATCCGGTTGCACGTCGTGCCGTCGAAGAACCGTTGACTGGCGAGGTAGGCAAAGCTCGCCGCCGAGCATGGCGCGTGCGTAACGTCCA